>CAKNPS010000010.1 GCA_930990515.1 uncultured Clostridia bacterium | reverse complement strand
AAGGCTATCAAGTTATTGACGAGGAAGGAAATATCGTTGTTTCAAACACCTTTTTCACTGGAAACACCACGATTTATGCGTATTGGGAGGCGAATGTTCCAGCATATTATGACGATGCAGGTGGCTATTGGTATATAGAATACGGCAAGATGCCACAAACAAAGGTGACAGACAGTGGTGTCATTAATGCATTAAATGGCGATAGCACTTTAACAGATTCTGATGGTGTAACAATTTCTCCAAATGTATATTATTTTGCTGGTAGCATGTTTTCAGCAAAAATATATAACGGGAATGAATATTGTAACTTCCAAGGAAATTGGTATTTGGTTGAACCTATTAAATGGCGATTAGATACCGATTTAGCATCAAATTCAACTGAATATGTAACAACTGACACTTTGGCGGTTATGGATACAATCGTTTATGTCGGAGCATATTCCCAAACCGCTTTAGAACAAAATCAAGGATATGTCTCAGCAAATAATGGAGCATTTTCATCAGTGCAATATTTCTTAAACAATTTTAATATCAATGATAAAAGTTATTTAGTTGATTTTAGTGCAAATTCTCAATACTTTACAGCAACTGGACCAAATGGAAATGAAAGTTCAACAAGTTCAATTTTTCTTTCTTCTCAAGATGAAATTTCAAATATTTGTGGAAATTATGAATGCGAATTTTCTGACTTAGTTACAGATTATCTTAGTTCTCCTTATGGTAATGGGGAATATTACTTTTTGAGAGATTTAGGAAACAATCTTAATAATGTTGTGGTTTCAACTGAAAGTGGTGGTATTATCTATCAGCAACCGACCTATGTTTTAGGTATGAGATTAACAATTAAGGTGACAGAATTTGTTTGTGTTTAAAATATAAATAAAAAACGACTAATTTTAAATTAGCCGTTTTTCTTTGCTGTTTTGATGCATTTTGTGCAAGCCTTCACTTTCTTTCCATTGATTTCAGTTTCTTGAAGGTTAGCATTATATTTTCTTGGGGCTTTGTTATTAGCATGACTAACAGTTTTGCCGTCCATTTTACCTTTTCCGCATATTTCACAAACTCTGCTCATTTCCGTCTCCTTTTAGTTAATTTTTGTTTTTTTTAAGAATTTATTTGGTAATATGAGAAAATTTATATATAATAATTTTGTAAATTACATAAATTCCTTGCTAAAAAGATTAAATTTTAAGAGGTAAAATATGAAAAAAAATAAATTAAAAAAAGTTTTTATCTTTTTATTTTCTTTTTTGTTTATAGCATCCGCAACTATAACGAGTGGAGTCTTACTCTCTGGTTCAAGTTATTCCGTTCCAGCATCAGAAGATGCGGGAGGGGGAATTCAAGACAGTGAGAATTTAGAATTAGACTCTGACGAAGGCTCAACAGAAAACGAAAATAATGTAACTTCAAACGCGACCGAGCCGACAAATGATGACTCTTGGGCAAATCATTATGCCGATTCCTTCGCAGGTGGGACAGGTTCGGAAGCAGATCCATATCAAATCGAAACAGCCGAACAACTTTCTCTTTTAGCAGTAAACGTCAACAGTGGAACAAACTATTCAGATATTTACTTTGAGCAAACCGCAGATATTGACCTTTCAGCATATTGGTGGGACGCAATTGGAACTTATACAAGTTCAAGTGATTATAATGAGTTTGCAGGTCATTTTAACGGTGGCGGTCACACAGTTTCAGGTGTTTTCACACAAGCAGGCTCAACTTCGACATATAACTATCAAGGGCTTTTTGGCTATGTAAGAGGAACATCTTCAACTGATTTAGCAGAAATCTCCAATGTTGGAGTGATAGACTCTAATATTCAAGGCCGTCAAAATGTTGGCGGAATTGTAGGATATGCATATTATACAAATATCACAAATTGCTATAACACAGGTTCAGTGACATCAAGTAGTTCTTATGTAGGCGGAGTTGTGGGGCGGAATTATTCAGCAACAGTAAGTAATTCATATAACACAGGCACAGTGACAGGAAAAAATGCTTATGTAGGCGGAGTTGTGGGGTATAATGTATCATCCACAGTGAGTAATTCATATAACATAGGATATGTGACAGGAAATCAATCTGTAGGCGGGGTTGTGGGAGAGATTTCTTCTTCATCAACAGTAAGTAATTCATATAACACAGGAAATGTGACAAGCACATACATTGGAACATATGGTATTGCGGGCGGAGTTGTGGGACGTAATGGTTCTTCAACAGTAAGTAATTCATATAACACAGGAGATGTTACATCAAGTAGTAATTATGTAGGCGGAGTTGTGGGATATAATTCTTCAACAGTAAGTAATTCATATAATACAGGAGATGTGACAAGTACATACACTGGAACATATGCTTACACTGGTGGAGTTGTGGGGTATAATTCATCATCAACAGTAGAAAATTCATATAACACAGGTTCGGTGACAGGAAATGGTAATTATGTAGGCGGAGTTGTGGGGCGAAATTCTTCATCTACAGTAAGTTATTGCTATTATGGTGGAAATTGTGCTTCAAGTGTTGGTGGAATTGAAGGTTCTGACGTAGACGGACAAGCGGAATATATAGGAACAATTACAACAGATGCAAAAACAGAGTCTTGGTATGGTTCTTCTTCCACAGTGACTTGGAACAGTTCTTATCCATGGGATTTTACAGATACTTGGGGTATAACTCAGTATGCGAATGACGGATATCCATATCTTTTGGATGTTGGGAATATTGCTCCGGATAATACTGACTTGATGTGGACGGACAGTGCAGTGACAACACGTGATACTGATTTTGAAGGTAGCGGAACGGCGAGTGATCCATACTTGATTTCAAGTGCCGAGGAACTTGCCGGACTTGCATATATGACTAATATTTCAACTTCAACAACATATAATGGTAGTGGAGTATATTATCGTCAAACTGCAGATATAGACCTTTCAGCATATTGGTGGGATGCGATTGGAACTAATAGTGGAACAAGTTATTATTTCCGAGGATATTATGATGGCGACGGATACACAGTTTCAGGTGTCTATACACCAGCAGGCTCTGATTCAAATTATTCCTATCAAGGACTTTTTGGATATGTTTATGGTGCATCTTCAACAATCAGAGCAGAAATATCCAATGTTGGTGTAATCAATTCCAACATTCAAGGATATCAATACGTTGCTGGAATTGCCGGCCGAGCATATTACACAAATATCACAAATTGCTATAACACAGGAACAGTGACAGGAAGTAGTTCTTATGTCGGCGGAGTTGTGGGATATAATTCTTTATCAACAGTAAGTAATTCATATAACACAGGTTCAGTGACATCAAGTAGTCATAATGTTGGCGGAGTTGTGGGGTATAATTATTCTTCATCTATTACAAATTCATATAACACGGGAGATGTGACATCAAGTAGTTATAATGTAGGCGGAGTTGTGGGGTATAATTCTTCATCAACAGTAAGTAATTCATATAACACAGGAAATGTGACAGGAAGTAGTTCTCGGGTAGGCGGAGTTGTGGGGTATAATTCTTCATCAACAGTAAGTAATTCATATAACACAGGTTCAGTGTTAGGAAGTGATTATGTTGGCGGAGTTGTGGGATATAATTATTCATCAACAGTAAGGAATTCATATAACACAGGAGATGTGACAGGAAATATATATGTTGGCGGAGTTGTGGGATATAATAATTATTCATCAACAATAACAAAATGTTATTTTGGTGGAGATTATACAGGAAGCTATGGTATTGGATCTTCTAGTAGTTCAACATCTGGAACAAATTCTGGAACAACACAAATATCTTCTTTAAACACAACAAGTTATGCGAAAGGTATAAGTTGGTATTCGTCAACTTCTGGAAATTGGAATGCTACTTATCCGTGGGATTTTACGTATGTTTGGGCATTAGATAGTTCTGTGAATGACGGATATCCACACTTTAAAGAAATTACTGTGACCTATCATTCTAATTTTGGTGATGACGAAACGATAGAAAAAGCATATTATGCAAGTTCTGTTGATATACTTTCTTCGGATACTTTCACAAGAGAGCATTATGAAATAGCGTCTTGGAACACAAACCAAACTGGAACAGGAACATCTTACACACCAGGCGAAACTTATCAAATTGCAACAGACATAAATCTTTATGCGCAATGGCAAGGTGTTTTATATAATATCACTTTAAATCATGGCAATGGCAACACAAACAATGTCTTCTATGTGAGATTTGACACAGGATTCTATTCCGACAGTGGAGCAACCACAGAAATAACCTCTATTACAAGTTTTATGTCTCTTCCAACAATGAATGGTTATTCTTTTGGCGGTTATTATACTGGAGAGAATGGAGAAGGCTATCAAGTTATTGACGAGGAAGGAAATATCGTTGTTTCAAACACCTTTTTTACTGGAAACACCACGATTTATGCGTATTGGGAAGCGAATGTTCCGGCATACTATGACTCCACTAATGGATATTGGTATATAGAATACGGCAAGATGCCACAAACAAAGCTTGATGCAAGTGTTCAAGAAGATTTAATCATAATAAATGCACTTAACGGCGACAGTGTGCTTGATGCTACTGACGGAGTGACCACTTCTTCAAACGTATACTACTTTGCAGGGAATATGTTATCAGCAAAAATATATGACGGTGAAGAGTATTGCTATTTCTACGGTAATTGGTATAGAGTCGAACCAGTTCGCTGGGTGCTTGACACGGATGCCTCATCATCACAGTCAGGATACATATCAACTGACACGCTCGCTGTTATGGAAAGTGTGGTATATGTTGGCAAATATTCGGAAACCTCTTTAGGTGTCGGACAAGGTTATGATGCAACCTCTAATTTTACTGTTGTGACAGATTATCTCAACAATTTCAATGTGGAAGAAAGAGATTATTTGGTAGAATTTTCGGCAGATGTTCCAAGTTTTGACAGTAGCAATATAATTTCCACAACGACAGCGACGAATTCTATTTTCCTCGCATCTGAAGAAGAGATTCAAAACACTATGAGCACATATTCGACAGAATTTTCCGATTTGGTTCAAGATTATCTAAATGTCTATGGCGACGGAAATTACTACTTCGTGCGTGATTTGGGCTCCAACTTAAACAATGTTACATGTTACACTCAAGGTGGCGGAAAAATTAACCAAAAACCAACCTGCACACTTGGTATGAGACTGACTATTCAAGTTACAGAATTTGTTTGCTTATAATAAAAGGTCTATAAGACTTTTTGTAGATTAAATATTTTGAAATACAATTAAAATTAACTGTAATATTAATTATAATAAAAAACAATAAAAAACAACCTTGGCTTTAAGGTTGTTTTTTTGTGCAAAACATATTCAAATATACAAAAATAAATTAAAACGAGTGTTTATCCGTTTTTCTTTGCTGTTTTGATGCATTTTGTGCAAGCCTTCACTTTCTTTCCATTGATTTCAGTTTCTTGAAGGTTAGCATTATATTTTCTTGGGGCTTTGTTATTAGCATGACTAACAGTTTTGCCGTCCATTTTACCTTTTCCGCATATTTCACAAACTCTGCTCATTTCCGTCTCCTTTTAGTTAATTTTTGTCATTACGCGTAATATAATAGCATAATCTTTCAAAAAAATCAACTGTTTTTTGGCAACTTGTTCATATATTTTCAAAATTTTAAGTATTAATATAATATATCTTAACCATAATTTTAGGCAAAATTTTGCATCATTTTGCAAATTTTTTTGATTTTTTCATTAATTTACTTGCGTTAAAGTTTAATTTATTGTATTATAATATTGCAAAAACTTTTATCGGAGGAACTCCTTGACAGTAGATACCAATAATTATTATGGCAATATCTCCATCAGTGACGATGCAATCCGCACCGTTGCTGGTTTTGTTGCGTTAGACTGCTATGGAGTTGTGGAACTTGTTTCTAAAAGTATAAAAGATAGTGCGCGCGAAATTTTTAAAAAAGAAAATTACTCAAAAGGTGTTTCTGTAAATCATATTGATAACCGCATCTTTATTGATATTCACTGCATTTTAAAATACGGTGTTTCTATCTCTGCGGTTGCTGAATCATTAAAAAAGTCAGTTAAATATTCCGTCGAAAACTTCACAGGTATGATTGTTGACACTGTGAATGTTCATGTCGTCGGTGTTAGAGTTTAGGAGTTTATTACTATGCAAAAAACGATTAACGGGGCTACCTTTCGTAAGATGGTGCTTGCGGGAGTTAGTCTTTTAGAACAAAATAAAGAATATATTGATTCCCTTAATGTTTTCCCTGTTCCAGATGGTGATACAGGTACTAATATGTTTCTCACAATGAAGAGTGCTGTTGCTGAAATTAACAAGTGCATGAACAATGACCTTGCATCTTTATCTGAGGCTTTTTCAAAAGGCGCTCTGCGTGGTGCGAGAGGTAACAGTGGGGTTATCACTTCTCAAATTTTCAAAGGATTTTGTTCTGTAACTTCCACTTGCAAAGAAATTACCACAAAAGACTTTGCAAAGGCCATGCACGAAGGGGCAACAATTGCATATAAAGCGGTGACAAAGCCAAAGGAAGGAACAATTTTAACCGTTATTCGTGTTATGGCTGAAAATGCGGTAAGTTTAGCAAAGAAGCATGACGATTTTGAAGTTTTCCTTAAGAAAGTTATTGATACTGGTGAAGAAATTTTAAAGCAAACTCCAGAAATGCTTCCTGTTCTTAAGAAAGCGGGAGTTGTTGACTCTGGTGGTCGTGGTATTCTTGTCATTTTCACAGGTTTCTATCGTTTCCTTATGGGCGAAGAAGATTTGGAATTTACTTTTGAAGACGATAAACAACCACAAACACTTGACGATGTGATTGCTGATATTAACAATCTTGGAGATATTGAATTTGGTTATTGCACTGAATATATGATTATTCACATGCACAAAAAGACAACTGAAGCCGATATTGACAAACTACGTGAAAGACTTATGGAAATTGGTGATTCCGTCATTTGTATTGGCGATTTATCACTTGTTAAGGTGCATGTTCACACAAATGAGCCAAACAAGGCTTTAGGATATGCTCTCGAACTTGGAGAACTTTTCAACTTGAAGATTGAAAATATGCGCGAACAAAACCGTGAACTCAAGAAAAAGGCTCAACAAGTGGAAGAGAGCAAAGAAATGGGTATGATTTCAGTTGCTCCGGGAGATGGACTTGCAAACATATTCAAAGAACTTACTGTTGATGAAATTATTGTTGGTGGGCAAACAATGAATCCAAGTGCGGAAGATATTGCCACTGCTGCTGACAAAGTTCCTGCAAGAACAGTGTTTGTTTTCCCTAATAATAAGAATATTGTGCTTGCTGCTGAACAAGCAAATGATGTTACAAACAAAAACCTTGTTATCATTCCAACAAGAAGTGTTCCAGAAGGAATTTCTGCTGCCATTGCATTTAATCCTGAAGCAAGTGTGGAAGAAAACAAAACTGCAATGCTAGAAGCCATTAAATCAGTTCGCTCTGGTCAAGTTACTTATGCCGTTCGTGACACTCACGTTGACGGATTTGACCTTCAAAAAGGGGAAATTATTGGGCTTGACGATAAGGCAATTTTGGCAAAAGGCAATTTAGTTGGAGAAACAACAGAAAAACTTATTGAAACCATGTTTGACGATTCAATTATGAATATAACTCTTTTCTATGGCGAAGATATACGCGAAGATGAAGCAAATGCTCTTCAAGAAAAACTTGCAGAAAAATATCCAGACTGTGAAGTTACTGTGGCATTTGGCGGTCAACCTGTTTATTATTATCTCGTTAGTTTGGAATAATCGTTATATAAATATAACAAAGTAAAGAATGCAAAATGCATTCT
The DNA here is from genome assembly GCA_930990515.1 of uncultured Clostridia bacterium. Taxonomy (GTDB): domain Bacteria; phylum Bacillota; class Clostridia; order Christensenellales; family UBA1242; genus Caccovivens. The sequence continues at coordinate 1,924 of CAKNPS010000010.1, read as the reverse complement.
TTTTTTTTAACATCTTTTTATTTATAGAAATTTATAAATAAAATTTTTTGCATATTTATGCAAAATTTATTTGATTTATTCATTTTTGGTATGTTATAATTTGCATATAGGAGTTAATATGAGTTTCTTATATCTATATGAATTAATGGATTTTGATGAAAATGGCAATATTAAAGCAACAAAAAGATATAATGATGACAAAATTGTAGCATCAAACTTTTTATATTTAATATGCAAATATAATCAATTTGTTTTACAAGATGAAGCAAAGAAAAAGGGAGAAAAAGCGGAACTCCCACCATTTTTTAAAGAAAACTTATCCACACTTCTAGAAAAAGTTGAGAATGGAGAAACTTCAAAAGAATATGCTCTTGTTAAAATATCAAAAGAATGCACACCTGAAGTTCGTGAAATTTGTGAAAAATCTATTAATGATGAAGAAATTATTGAAAAGTTAAATGGACTTATAACTCTTGATGGACTTAGTTTTAACAAAAGGGTCAAAGGAATAATCAACCAAAAGCAAAAAGAATACATAATGACAAAAATTTCGGGCGATTTAATGGACGAAATAACAAATTTACTTGCAGGAGTATATAATGAAGAAGATGAACCTGCAAAAATCAAAAGTTCTCTCTATAAAAAGGTTATTTCATATAACGGACTTGTGAATGCCACAATGAAGTTACATAATGCTAAAGAAAATAATGCTATCAAAAATGCTTCATAAGTTTTATAAAAAGTTACTAATTAATTATTAAAATATTAAAAAATCATAATAAAAACACTTGACAAAGATTAAAAAAATGAGTAAAATAAAAGCGTCTTTTTAAAAAGGCGTTTTATTGTTAGCCCCGATAAGATGTCTTTGAACAAGATAAAATGTCCAAAATTATACACTTTTTTAGGAGATTAAAATGAAAACTTATATGGCAAACCCAGTTACAGTTGAAAGAAAGTGGTTTGTTGTTGATGCAACAAATATGCCACTTGGTCGTCTTGCAAGTCAAGTTGCTGATATTTTAACTGGTAAAAATAAAACTATTTACACACCACATGTTGACACAGGAGATTTCGTTGTTGTCATTAATTCTGACAAAGTTGTTTTGACAGGAAAGAAATTAGAACAAAAGAAACTTCGTTGGCACACAGGTTATATTGGTGGACTTAAAACTGTTGATTACAAAACTTTAATGGCAACAGATTCAAGAAAGGTTGTTGAACACGCAGTTAAAGGCATGCTTCCAAAAAACACTATGGGAAGAAAACAATTCACTCGTCTTCACGTTTATAAAGATGCTGAACACAAACACGAAGCACAAAAACCTGAACAAGTTGCTTTAAAAGGAGTTAGAGAATAATGGCTAGTAAGAATGTTAATAAGGCTGGTGCATTCATTGCAACAGGAAGAAGAAAGAAATCTATCGCAAGAGTTAGACTCTATCCAGGAACTGGTGTTATCACTATCAATGGTAGAAACATTGAAGATTATCTTCAAAGAGATACTCTTATCGTTATCGCAAAGCAACCACTCGTTCTCACTGACACTGCTTCAAAATTTGATGTTGTTGTAAATGTTGAAGGTGGTGGAATTGCTGGTCAAGCAGGTGCTATTTGCCACGGAATTGCAAGAGCACTTGTTGAAGCATCAGAAACATACAAAGCAGAACTTAAAGCCGCTGGTTTCTTGACAAGAGACCCAAGAATGAAAGAAAGAAAAAAATATGGTCTCAAAAAAGCAAGAAAGGCTCCACAATTTTCAAAGAGATAGGCATTTGCCTATTTTTTTTGTGTGCTGTTAGCACTTTCTAGATTCTAATATGGTTTTGTTTTTTGATATAGCAATAAAGCATATAATGAAGTAATTTAAAATATCCAATCATAGATTGGTGTCTGTGACACTTTCTAGATTTTAGCAAGGTTT
>CAKNPS010000009.1 GCA_930990515.1 uncultured Clostridia bacterium | reverse complement strand
GTCAACTTGAGGCATCACAATACCAGGACAAAATAGACCGTCAGTCTGAAAGAAATTTAAAAAAATATGCAAGAGGATTATAAGGAGGAAATATGAAAATTAAAGAATTAGAAAATAAGATAATTGAACTTACAAATAGAGTAGAAAAGTTAGAAAAAGAGAAAGCTCAAAAACACGAGTTTAAAGTTGGAGATAGAGTTCAGTTTAAATCCTGGGAAGAAATGGAAAAGGAATTTGGAGTTGATGAGTGTGGAGATATAGATATTCCTATAGGATTTGTAAAATCAATGAAATGTCTCTGTGGAACTTATGCAACGATTGAAGGTTTATATAAATATGATGAAGACGATAGTTGTGTGATGGTGGATTTAATTGATTCGACCTGTAATGAAGATAGTTTTAATGATTATGATTATACTCTTTCAATGTTAAAGCCAGCAGTGAACGAACCAAAACAATGGGACTTCACAGAAGATGAGAAAGTAATATTGAAAAATCTTTTCCGGAAGTATTAACTGGATAGCAAGAGATGAAATTAGTAAATATTTATATGTTTATTATGAAAAATTTTAGGTAAAAATTCCTAGAAAAAATGCAAAAAATTTTAAATCCGTGTATCTCAGAGCATTTTAGAAGGGTTAAAAGGAGAAAAAATGAAAAGAGATAAAGTTATCACATTGAGAGTTCGCAGTGATTTATATAACAAAGCGAATGAAATAATAGAAAACAACACAGAAACCTATGAAACATATAGGACAAAAAGATATTTTAATTATCTACCTGATAAATATACAGACTTATATCGAACTTCCAAATTTTCCATTGCAGATTTATTAGAAATTGCACTAAATGAATTTATCAAAGATTGTAATACAAACAAATCGAATTAAAAGTATTACATTTGACCTGGAGATTAATTTAAAAGGAGGTGATGCAATATGGCAGATGTTACAGTTGAAAAAATGATTACTGAAATAATGACACATCACGACTGGTCGCAACAAGAATTTGCCGACCATTTCAAAATTCAAGCCAGTCAAGTTACACGCTGGCTTAAAGGTAAGACTCGACCTAACTATGACAATCTAATGATGATAACAGATGCCTACAACAAAATAAAAACTGCATAACAAAAAATGTTACAGTCCAGGGTGAAATTCCCTGTTAATATATGCAATCACTCTGAATAATTAAAAAGAAAGACACAAAGTGCCTTGTATTTTTTATTGTCAAAATGATTAAAAAATCAAGTTATCCACAATTTAACAATCTCTATTTCCGTTTATAAACATTTTTGACAAAAATGTCTAATTGATTTTGACAAAAATGTCCAACATATAGACTATAATAATATATAACATACACCAGAAAGAATGATAGAATAAAAATATTTAATATAAATACTAATTGTAACGCACGCGTTTTATATAATATATGTTATATATAATTATAATCTGATTTTCAATAGGATTTTGTGCAACCTTATCGGTTGCGAATGATGGTGCCAAGTCGCTAGGCTTAAAAAGAATGGAATAGTCCCCCTATTTTTTAGATATTTTGCTACTTTTTAAACCTTTTTTTAGTCATTAAAGTGAGAAAAATGTTGAAAAAACTTATTCAAAAAACTTATTCAAAAAACGCTATACTCTGCTTAATTTCTAACTAATATCGATTTCTTAAGAATACTTAAAATCCTGAGAGGGCAACTTCGTGTGGGTTCAAGTCCCACCACCTGGACCAATAAAAAACTGCACTTTTAATTCGTTTTGAAAACAAGTTTCAAAATTCTATTTGATGCTTGTTTTTTCATTTCCCGACCAAACGCAACTCGCATTTCATTGGCGAGTTGGTCGTGACTTATCTTAATAAGGAAGGTATTATGGTTTTTGTTTTTGATTTAGATGATACTGTGTGCGACACTGACAGGTTTAGCGAATTTTATATTCGTAGATTTTTTCAAGAACATAATCTCCCATACAAGCAAATTGCTAAAGATGTGCGTTTTGCTGAGGCAAAATTTGATTGGACAAAAGAAACTGCACTTGAATGGTATAAAACCTATGGCGACCAAATGATGTTGGAGTTTCCAAGCAAAAAAGATGCTGTGAAAGTTATAAACAACCTGCACGACAACGGGCACAAAATTGTTGTTGCAACAGCGAGAGCAACCGATTGGCACACAGAACCTGAAAGAATAACACTTGAATGGCTGAAAAAACAAAACTTAAAATATGATAAAATTTACATTGGCAGAATTGACAAGGAAAAAATTTGTGAAGAAGAAAATGCCGACTTTTTTATTGATGATGATTTAAAAATAACTCAACGAGTTGCCGACTTCTTTAAAGACAAAGAAAATAAATACTCTTTTCTTTCAACAACCGACTATAACAAAAAACTTCCTGCTCCTGAAGGAGTGGAAAGAATTTTAGATTTTAAGGACTTTGAGAAAAAAGTAAATCTTTATTTAAAAAAGAAATAAAATTCAATAAAAATCTTAAAAATATACCACCAGTCTATCTGGTGATTTTTTTTAAAAAAGTTTAACTCCAGTCGATAGGCTCTTTTCCTATACTCTTTAGAAATTCATTTGCTTTTGAAAAATGTTTACAACCAAAAAAGCCACGATATGCCGAAAGTGGACTTGGGTGTGGGGCTTTCAAAACCAAATGTTGTTTTTCGATTATTGGCTCAAAACTTTGCGCATTGCTCCCCCACAAAATAAAGACAATAGGGTCTTTTCTTGCAGAAAGTTGCCTTATGACTTCATTTGTGAAAATCTCCCAGCCGTGTCCACGATGAGAATTCGCTTGCCCACGCCTTACTGTCAAAGTGGTGTTTAAAAGCATAACTCCTTGTTTTGCCCACCTTGCAAGATTTCCAGAATTTTGCACTTTGATATGTAAATCATCTTCAATTTCTTTGAAGATATTGACAAGTGAAGGCGGATAATCCACTCCTTCTTCCACAGAAAAAGAAAGTCCGTGTGCCTGATGTGGCTCATGATAAGGGTCTTGACCAATAATCACGACCTTAACTTTGTCATAAGGACAATAGTTAAGTGCATTAAAAATGTTCTCCATTTTAGGATAAACATCATATTTTGAATATTCACTTTCCAAAAATTGTTGAAGTTTTTTGAAATAATCTTTTTCAAATTCAGCGGAGAGCCGATTTTTCCAATCTTTTGTTATTCGTATCATAATTTTATTTTATCATATATTTAAAAACTAAGCAAACTAAAAATTATAACTTTATTTAAAAAAAGAAAGAACTATTCTCTTTCTTTTTTTAGTTTTTCTTCTTCAAATTCGGTTATTTCGTTTGCTTTGTGAATGTGACGTCCTTTTCTTATTACCTTTTTCACAATTCCCGGGAATTTTTCTTTTGCTTCATATTTATCAAGTGTGGAACTCATACTTTCAACAATCGCTTTTGAAGATTTTGAAATGCTTGCACGATTAACAATTTCCGTATTTTTAGAATTAAGAACAGCATTAACACATTTTTTCCTACCTTTTCGACTTTGCAAGGAAAATACCACAATCATAGCAATGAAAATAACAAAAAACACAACCAAAAACGCTATATAATAAAGATTAAAACCTGAAATCAAAATAAAAAGAAAAATTAAGGCACAAAAAAGAAGAAGTGAGAAGATGGAATTTCTTAAATCCATTCTTGCACTTTGCATCAATTTTCTTCCTTCAATGAAATTTAGGTGCTGCTTCCCTTCAACATTTTCAATATATCTTAATTTCACTTTTGCCATTTCTATCCTTTAAAATATTTTACATAAAACTATATGATTTGTCAAATTGTTTTATTAAATAATTAAAATTTTTTAACAATTTCCTATTATCTTCTTAAAATATCCCCTTTCAAAATTGGATATACCATATTTATTTCCACAATTTCCTGAACCTTTTTTGCACTTTCAATTTTTTCGCCAGTTGAGTCAATAATTTCTTTTATCGTTACTTTTTTGTTAAAGCAGTCTTTTTTAGGACTAAGAATTTCCAATGTGTCGCCCACAGAAAACTTGTTTCTCATTTCCAATTTAACTTTTCCATTTTTTGCATCTTCCACAGCGATTGCCACAAATTCCGAGTCTTGAACAGGCATACTATCTTCTTGAAATTGGCGATTTTCTTCGTCAAAATAAAAGCCTGTTGTATATCTTCTATGACTCGCCTTTAAAAGTTCTTTTTCAAGTTCTTCAGTAGGTCTTTCTGGCAACATATCAAGAGCCATACGATAAGCATTAACAACGGTTGCCACATAGTAGGAAGATTTCATTCTACCTTCAATCTTGATGCTATCAACACCCGCATCTTTAAGTTCTTGAAGGTGTGAAAGCATATTTAAGTCCTTAGAATTAAAAATGTAACTTCCCTTTTCATCTTCTTGAACTTCAAGTTCGTCATCACGACTAACTTCTCGGACATAATATTTCCATCTGCACGCTTGCACACATTCTCCATGGTTAGAATCTCTCCCCGTAAGATAATTGGAAAGAAGGCATCTCCCAGAATATGCCATACACATTGCACCATGAACAAAAACTTCAATTTCCACTTCTTTAGGAAGATTTTTTCTTAAATTTTTAATCTGTTCAAGCGAAAGTTCTCTCGCAAGAATTAATCTTTTAACTCCTAAATCCGCAAAAAATTTAGCAGTATAAGAATTTATGATATTTGCCTGTGTGCTAATATGAATATCAATTTTTGGAGCATATTTTCTTACAAACTCCATAACTCCAATATCAGCAACAATGACAGCATCAACTTTTATATTTTGCAAAAACTCTAAATATTCTTTTAATCCATCAAAATCTTCATCTTTTGCAATGATATTTAATGTTATATAAACTTTTTTTCCAAAACTATGAGCAATTTTAACCGCTTCCTGCATTTCTTTATCAGAAAAATTCCCCGCAAATGCACGAAGTCCAAATCTATTTCCTGCAAAATAAACAGCGTCTGCTCCAAAATGCAAAGCTGTTAAGAATTTTTCAAAATTACCTGCTGGTGCTAGAAGTTCCATCTTTTTCTTCTCCTTGTTTTTTCTTTAATTTTATCCAATTCACAAAACCGAATAAATTAATTAACATAAATATTATATAGTTAACAAAAGTTATGATTTGTGAAAAATTATCATCATTAACAACAAGTAATATCCACATAACAACTAAAATAATGTTGTTTAAAATATAAAAAATAAAATTGTATTCACATCGCCTAACAGACAAATAACTTGCCATTGAACTAAAAGCAAAAGAAAAAGTCCCTAAAAGAACATATCTCGTGTCAAAATATTGTAAAAGAAAATAAATTCCAACACTAATTACAAGACATACCGAAAACATAATTAACCATTCTTTCCACGATATTTTTCTATTAACTTTAACTTGTCCATTTGATGTATTTAAATTCTTAAACCAAGTAACAATTGCTACGATATATAATGGAATGGTAAATAGACAAGTAATAATTACTTCACCATAAAAGCCATTAAGATAGGAAATTATAGAATATAAAATTCCTTGCACTGTTAAAAACATTTGACCAACAACATTTCCTTTTGCCAAAAAAAAGACACCAATTGGCCCAAAAATTGCACTTATAATTGTGATAGCATCAGAATGATAAATTATTCCAATAGTTAACATTATTATGATAATTCCCGCAACAACAGAATAATCATACCATTTCAGACTTTTGAAAAACTCTTTTATTCTTCCCATTTTAACTTCCTTAAATTATTTAATTTTTGTAGATAAGGCAATTTCTACATTTGGTTTTGCTGTTAATGTCAAATCTGCAAGTCCAATTCCACTTTTCATATAATAATAAGCCATTGAGCCAATCATTGCTGCATTATCAGTGCAATACTTTAAAATAGGTAGAAATATTTTCACACCATTTTTTTCACATTCTCTTGTCAGTTTTTCTCTAAGTCTTGAGTTTGCCCCAACACCACCTGCAAGAACAAGTTGCTTTTTATGGTTTTCTAAAACATATCTCATTGCTTTTTCAGTAAGTTCATCTGTCACAATTTCTTGAAAAGAACAAGCCACATCTTCTTTATTTATTGCTTCCCCTTTTTGTTCTTTGTTATGAACATAATTTACAACTGCTGTTTTTAAGCCACTAAAAGAAAAATTGTAAGTGTCGTGAAGTGGAGAGTGATAGTTAAACTTAATATTATTCTTGCCCAATTTTGCCAACTTATCAATGTTAGGACCGCCCGGATAAGAAAGTCCCAAAACTCTTGCCACCTTATCAAAACATTCGCCAACGGAATCATCAACAGTAGAGCCAATAAGGTTAATTTCTGTGTAATCTTCAACATCTAAAATGGCAGTATGCCCACCACTTACCATTAGGCATGCAAAAGGTGGTTTTAAATCAAGATGAGAAATATAATTTGCACTTATATGCCCATGAATATGACTAACTGCAATAAGTGGAAGATTTAATGAATATGCCAAAGTTTTTGCAAAATTGACCCCAACAAGAAGTGCTCCAATAAGCCCAGCACCGAAAGTTACAGCAATTGCATCAATATCTTCCGTCTTTAGATTTGCTTCTTCCAATGCCTTTTTATAGCAAGAAGAAATTGCAAGAATATGATTTCTTGAAGCAACTTCTGGAACTACACCACCAAAACGTTTGTGAATTTCAATCTGTGTTGCTACGATGTTTGAAAGAACTTCTCTCCCATTTTTAACAATTGCCACAGCAGTTTCATCACAAGAACTTTCAATTGCCAAAATGTTGACATTTTTTTTATTTTTAAGTGCTTCAAATTTTTTTTTAGCAATCTCCAAATAATTAGACATTCTTTTCTCCTTTTGCACTCGTTCTTTTAAGATACTCATTGATAAATTCTTGAATATCTCCATTCATAACACCCTGAACATCACTTGTTTCATAGTTGGTGCGGTGGTCCTTAACAAGAGTGTATGGACAGAAAACATACGAACGAATTTGACTTCCCCACTCAATCTTCTTAATATCTCCACGAATGGCAGAAAGTTTTTCCATTTCTTCCAGTTCTTGCTTTTCAACAAGCCTGCTATAAAGCATTTTCATGGCAGTCTCTCTGTTTTGAACTTGCGAACGCTCAGTTTGGCACGCCACAATAATCCCAGTAGGAATGTGAGTAATACGAATTGCCGACTCTGTTTTGTTGACATGTTGCCCACCTGCTCCAGAACTTCTGTATGTGTCAATTTTCAAGTCCTCAGGACGAATATTGATGTCAGGTGCTTCTTCAATTTCCGGCATAACTTCCACACTTGCAAAACTTGTGTGCCTACGAGCATTGGCATCAAATGGAGAAATTCTAACAAGCCTATGCACACCTTTTTCTGCCTTTAAATAGCCATAAGCATATTCCCCACTAACAAGGAAAGAAATACTTTTAATTCCCGCTTCATCACCATCTAGAACATCTAGCACCTTGATTTTATAACCATTTTTTTCTGCATACATAGAATACATACGAAAAAGCATATCAGTCCAATCTTGTGCTTCAGTTCCGCCTGCTCCTGCATGAAGTGTCATAATTGCGTTGTAGTTGTCATATTTTCCTGAAAGTAAAGTTTCCAGTTTTGCACTTTCAATTTCTTTTTCAAGTTCTTGCAAAGAAGTGTTCAGTTCGTTATATAAACTTTCATCTTCATCTAGTTCTAAAAGTTCAATGCTCGCTTGTGCATTTTCAATTCCTTTTTCAAGTTTATTTAATTTTTCAAGTTTATATTCGCAAGTTTTCATTTCACGACCAACTTTTGAAACCAACTTTGCATTATTATAAAAGCCATCAGCAAGTTGTTGATGTTTTAAATTATCTAATTTTTTCTCTAAACTATCTTTGTCAAAGACACTCCTTTATAAAAGAAAAGTCTTCTTTTATGGTGTTCAATTTTTCTTTTTGCACATCTAAAATCATAATAACCCCTTAAATAAACAATAAATCTCAATTATTCTTTTACATTATACACTAAATATAATAAAAAGTAAAGCAGGCAATGCCTACTTCTAAAATTTATTATATAATGAAATTTTGTCAATTTTTATGTTCCATTTGTTTAAACATATTGTTTTATGTTGCCAATATTTAAAGTATATCTTTTCTTAGTTAATTTGATGGCTATTTTTGAATTTTAACTTAAACAAAAATTTATTCTCAACACAACTTATTTCCCTACACTTTCTTGGAACATCTCTCTTAGCAATAGAGTAGCGACAAATCGCCAACATAGTGCGATTTCGTTTGGTCGCTAGTAGGCGAGAACAAACGTAAAGGCGTGACTTTTCGAGTTTTACTCGAAAATAAGCAAGAGTGCAGTTCTCGCCTAATCTTCAATTTTTTCATACACTTCATTGATATGCACTTTGTGAAATTGCTCGTCTTGTAAAATAAGACTCTTTTCCACCCAGTATAAAGCAATTCCAAAGAAAATATAGAACACACAAACAACACCAAGTGTGATAAGCAAGAAAATTGTCGAACCGCCACCAATAAGCCCATCAAAAATGCCTGAAAGTATTAGTAATATTGAAGATAATACTCTTCCTGCTGCCAAAGAAAATTCCATAAATGCAGTGTTTTCAAGAATATGAGAATGAAGTGATAGTGTTCTTGCAACTGAAGCCCTACGACTATCAGAAATTGAAATTAAAACAGTATTGAAAATTGTGTAAACAGCATAGAAAATGACAATTGCAATCATTGAAGTTCCAACAGATGCCACAATTCCAACAGCAGCAAGACTCACTAAAATTATTGTTGGAATAATAAAGGTTTTTGCTCGTTTTTTGCGATAATAGCGAAGATATAAAAACATTGTGATAAGCGAGCATAATGTAAAAATCGATTGAAGTGTTCCAAGGGATGCATTTGATTGGAAAGCAACCCAAACAAGGATAGTTAAAATCGTAGTGAAGCAATCAGAAGATGCTCCCCTAAAAAAGTTTGAAAGATATGCAAATTTAAGTGGTTCGGTACTTTGTTTATTATTTTTCAAATATCTACCAAATTTTCTTAAATTAAAGGACAATTTGTAAACTTTTTTCGGTTTTATCATGAACGAAAAGACAACAAGAGCAACGCAAAGAGCAACCATAATTAATGCCATGATAGAAAAATCGACATCAACAATGTAACCTATTGCAATAGGAAAAATTATGTAAGTTGCTTGATATGCCATTCTTTTAACGGCAAAAAATCGAACTTGATGTTTACTTGAAATGGTTTCAGCGGTCAAATTATGATAACCTGACGAATAAAAACCAAAACTAAAACCATACAAGAAAGCCACAAGTGGCAAAAATGTTATTAAATTATCGCCTAAAAAGTAAATAAACAAAATGACACCAGTAAGCCCAATTGAACCAATTGAAACAAAAATGCTTTTGTTGTGATTTTTTAAAAAGTAACCAGTCCATAAATAAGAAAGCCCCAATGTTGCATAATAAATTGTATAAAAAAGTCCAATTTGAATGATGTTATAAGATATATCTTGCCCAAAAGAGTTGTTTTTCAAAATATTTGCAACTAAGAAAAGGTCAACAAAAATGAGTATGATGCCTTGAAGACAATCACACGCAATGATAGATATTGCACTTAAATCAAATATTTTCCTTTTTTTCATTTTTCATTGCCTTTTTATTTTTTATCTGTCGTATAATGAGTTTCACAAGTTCATAATAAGGAATAATTAAAAGTGCCAGCCCAATAACCACAAGCCATTCAGCCCAGCCAATTGAACAAATTCCTAAAGCATTTTGAAGTGGAGTTATTGGTGCAATAACAATGATTGCAGTTAAAACAGCGGACAACAAGAAACCATAATTTAATGTTTTGTTGCTAAATGGGTTTGAACTAAACAAACTGTTGACATCGCTTTTTAAATTGTAAGAATGGAAAAGTTCAGTAAAGCATAAATACAAGAAGCACATAGTTGTCACAACTTCATCTGGCATATTAAACACTAAAGTCAAAACACAGTAAAGTCCAATCAAGAAAGCAGATACAAAAATTGAAGAACAGAAAATGTTAAAGCCAACTTTACCCTTAAATAAGTTTCCAGTTGTTCGCTGTGGTGGTTCTTTCATTATGCTTTTATCTGCCTTTTCAAAACCAAGTGCCAAGCCCACAAAGGTATCTGAAACAAAATTAATCCAAAGAAGCAGTGCCGGTGTGAAGAAAGTATGGTCACGGAAAATGAAAGTAATAAGCGAAATTGCGAAAAGTTCAGCAAAACTTGTTCCCAGCAAGAATTCTAAAATTTTCAAAATTCCTTGATAAATTCTTCTTCCTTCCTTAACTGCCCCAACAATAGTAGCGAAATTATCATCAGTAAGAATAATATCTGCCGCTTCCTTAGTTACATCAGTTCCGGTAATTCCCATTCCAATACCAATATCCGCAACCTTGATACTTGGAGCATCATTGACACCATCACCCGTCATTGCCACAATTTTTTTGTTTGCTTTTAAAGCCTTGACAATTTTAACCTTGTGTTCAGGACTAACACGTGCATAAACACGATAATCATTCACTTTTTCCACGAATTTTTCGTCTGGAATTTTATTTAATTCCTTCCCAGTTATAACATACTTTTTATTTGAGCAAATTCCAAGTTCTTTAGCAATGGCAAAAGCGGTGTCTTTATGGTCGCCCGTAATCATAATGACTTCAATTCCTGCTTCATTGCAAGTCTTGATTGCTTCGGCAACTTCAGCACGCGGAGGGTCAATCATTCCAACAAGTCCCACAAAAATAAGATTATTTTCAACATTCTCAGAAGTATATTTTTTTACATCTTCCTTTTGTTCTTTAATAGCAAATGCTAAAACTCTGAGTGCATCAAGAGCCAAATTAGAATTTCTATCATAGATAAAATCTTTATCTTTTTGCATTAATTTTCTAACTCGCCCATTATCAAGAACATAACTACATTTTTCTAAAACGCTGTCAAGTGCCCCTTTTGTATGAACAATTTTTTTACCGTCAACAAGATTGATTGTCGACATCATTTTTCTGTCACTATCAAAAGGAACTTCCCCAATGCGTTCATATTTTCCTTCATATAAATCTTTGTTCGCTCCAAAAACATAACCGCAATGAACCAAAGCCACTTCTGTAGGATCGCCAATACACGAAAGATTGTCATTTTCAAGTTTTATCTGCACATCGTTACATAAAACCATTGAACGCACAAATTTTTGTATTGTCTTATTTGTTTTTATGAGATTTTCAGCAATTTCATCTTCTCTTGTTTTTGCTTTTTCGCCTTTAAAAATTTTATTGCCAAAATTGAGTTTATTAAATTCAGAAAGTTTATCATCGAAGAAAAACGCCTTTTTAACGGTCATTTTGTTAAGAGTTAAAGTTCCAGTCTTATCTGTGCAAATAACCTGAGTTGAACCAAGAGTTTCCACTGCTGGCAACTTTTTCACGATTGCTCTTTGGTCACTCATACGCTTAACTCCAAGTGACATTGTCACAGTGATACAAGCCGGCAGTCCTTCCGGCATTGCACAAACAGCAATCGCAATTGCAAGCGAAAACGATGTCATCACATTTTCGCCTAAAACTACATTGACAATGAAAATGATAATAGCGACAACAAGAATAATTCCAGTTAACCAAAGACTTGTTGTTTTTACGCGTTTTGTAAGTGGAGTGTCTTCATCTTTAATTTCATCAAGAGCAGATGCTATTTTACCCATCTCAGTTTCCATTCCAACACTAGTGACAACTCCCATTCCACGGCCATAAGTTACCACGCTTCCCATAAAAGCCATGTTTGTTCTATCGCCAATGACAGCATCGTCTTTCAAAACTTCATCTGCATTCTTTTCAACCGCTTCACTTTCCCCAGTCAAAGCACTTTCTTCAATCTTAAGACTTTCGCTTTCAATAAGTCTTAAATCTGCAGGGACAATGTCTCCTGCTTCCAAAATTACAATATCTCCAACAACAAGTTCTTCACTTTTGATTTTATGTATAACGCCATCTCTTTTAACTTTGCAAAATGGCTTGGTCATATTTTTTAAGGCTTCCATCGCCTGTTCACTCTTTCGCTCTTGCCAATAGCCAATGATTGAATTAATTAAGACAACCAACATAATTATTCCAGCATCAATAAACTCTTCGACAGTGCCTTCAATTGCGCCCATAATAACACTGATAATACAGCTTGCAATTAAAACAAGAATTAAAGCATCTTTAAATTGAGATAAAAATTTAACAAACTCGCTTTTCTTCTTTTTCCCAACAAGTAAATTCTTGCCATTTTTTTCTAATCTTTTTTTAGCATCAATAGAAGATAGTCCATTAAGCGAACTATTAACATTTTCTAAAACTTCTTCCTTTTCACTGCTAAATGCTATCATAATAATATATATTATAACAAACTAATTTATTTTTACAAAACATTTACAAATATCTTTTAAAAAATTATTGAAAAATAACAAAAGTATTTAATACATATTTAATTCTTTATTTGATAATTTTTACAATATTTCAAAATAAAAAAACTTGCAAAATTTGCAAGTTTTTTAAATTATTCGTTTTCACCTTCAGCATTTTCTTCTGCTTCGCGTTCTTCAATTTCTGCTCTTAAAGATTTGATTTCGTCCTTAAGTTCAGTATTTTGTCTTTTCAAAACTTCATACATTCTCTTAAGAAGAGGATATCTTTCAGCATTCTTAGCCATAACTTCTTCGCAATGTTGAACTGAAAGTTTAAGTCCGTCAAGAAGATCAAGGTCTTCAGCCAATTTCTTTGCTTTTTCTTCATCGATATCAGCATAGTTGTTAACACCATAAAGAACAACTTTTTGTTTAGCAACTAATGCTTCTTTTCTACGAAGTTTCTTTTCATCATTTTCGTGAGTTTTCCAAACTTTATTCAAAGGAATGAAATCTTTTTTGCATTGTTTGAAATCTTTTTCGTTTGCTCTTAATCTTTCTTCAGCAAGAGCGAGTCTTTCTTTAAGTTCATCAAGTGGAGTAACAACAACAGTCTGAACAGTTGCAGGTTGTTCTGCAGTTTCCAAAAGTTTTTTCTTTGCTTCTTCAAGTTCTTGAACCATTTGTTCATATCTTTCTTTTTCACGAAGCAAGTCTTCTCTTTCTTCTTCAAGTCTATCAACCGCTTCTTCTTTAGTTTCTTCTTTTGGTTCTTCCTCTGTTTCTTCTACTTCTTCAGACTCAGTTGTATCTTCGCTCATTTCTTCTTGTTCTTCTTCAACTGGCTCTTCAACTTCTTCTACTTCTTCAGTAGTTTCTTCTTCAGAAGATTGCTCTTGTTCTTGGATTTCGTTTTCTTCTTGAATTCTCTTGATAAGTTCTTGTCTTCTCTTTTCAAGATATTCTCTTCTTTCTCTATTTAATCTTTCTTCATCAGATTCAGTTTGTTCTTCTTGTTCTTGATTTTCATTTTGAACATCAACAACATTTCCTTCTTCAAGAAGTTTAGGATCTTCCTTGTTTTGTTCTCCGTCAAAATGAAATTCTTCGAAACCTTCTTGCTTGTTAGCTTCAACTTTGTTTGATGAAGCACTACCACCCTTTTGTTTTTTAGAATAAGTAAGAACTGCTTCCCAAATAAAGTAAACAATCAAACTTGCAGCAATAACAACACCTAAGATAATAAAAATGTCAAAAATGGTTGCTTCAATGCTAATGCTTAAAAGAGAATTAATCATAAAACACCTTCCTTAAATAAAATTTCTTTTAAAATTTTTATTCACTCTTATTTTATCATACATCTATAAATATGTCAATAGCAAACTTTGAAAAAAGTTAAAAATTTTGATAATTTTTAATAAAAATGCACTTTTTTAAGCATTTTTAGCAAAAATAACTGCAATTTTATCAATTTTTCGCAATTTGTATTAATATATATATTATCTAAAATGAAAAAAATAATGTTACTTTAATATAAAAATCTAAAAAAACTTATTATAACTTCATTTTGATATTATATTAGAAATTAATGAATTATGTGAAATTAGAAAAGATAGATAGGATAAAAGTTAATAGAAAAACTTTAAATAAAAAAAGAATAAGAAAACTTATTCCATTTTTTTGGTGGAGGCGTCGGGTTATGCTCCCGAGTCCAAAACTTTTTTAAAAGACTTTTCTACAAGTTTAGTTTATGCTTAAAATTTCACTCTAAAATCACTCATAAACAAGTTTTTAAAGCAATTTCTTTAAAATTTTTCATTCATACAAGAAATAACTTTGAATGAAATTTTTGCCAAGTCTGACACCAAAATTTTTGTTGGCAAGACAAAAATAAGGCGAATTAGATAATGCTCTAATCAGGCGTTGTCACAATTTAGGCAGCACAAGGCATAGCGTTCATTGTAACAACATTGTTTTCTTCGTCTGCGTTTATTTACGCTTGCTCTTAGTTTAGGCGTAAGAACGAACCGCCACCTGCTTTATGTCTTTTAACTAAAGCCCTGTCGAAACTTAGTCGCCCCCAAATCAGCGTTTTGAAAAGCGTTCAATATCTCTTTTTACTTGCTTATCTTTCAAAGTTTGTCGCTTGTCATAAAGTTTCTTACCCTTTGCTAAACCAATTTCCACCTTAACAAGCCCATCATCATTGATGTAAAGTTTTGTAGGAACAATTGTATAGCCTTTTTCTTTAACTTCACGCTCAAACTTTAAAATTTCGTTTCTATGAAGAAGAAGTTTTCTTGTTCGACGCTCTTTTGCTTTAAAAACATTTGCTTTTTCATAAGGTTTAATGTAAGCATTTTTCAAAAACATTTCACCATTTTTAATGGTAACATAACTATCTAAAATGCTCACACCACCAAGTCGAACAGATTTAACTTCACACCCTTCAAGAGAGATGCCCGCTTCCACGCAATTTGAGATAAAGAAATTGTGAAAGGCTTTTTTGTTGTTTGCAATTATTTCCATTTCTTTACTCCAAATTCGAAATAGGCAAAAACTCCAAAAATTAGTTAAAAATTATAAAAAAATCAAAAAAATCACATTTTTTTCAAGATTTATACCGATTTTTCTCGTTTTTTACCTACATTTTTATTATATCACATATACAAAATTTTTGCAACTAGACAATTTTAAAATCAATGTCACGACTATATAAATTTACATTTGTAAGTTCAACTTTGACTTTGTCACCAATTGAAAAAACATTGGAAGAACCTTTGAGTTTGAGTTGTTTTTCAAGGAAAATGTAAGTGTCATCTGGCAATGCTTCAATTCTGACCAGTCCTTCACAAGTGTTGTCTAACGCAACAAAAACCCCAAAATTTGTGACTGATGAAATTGTTGCATCAAAAACTTCTCCCACTCTATCTTTCATAAGATATGCTTTCCAAAGATCATCGACATCACGTTCTGCAGCATCGGCATTTCTTTCACATTCACTAGATTGTTCAGCAGCATCAAAAGCAAAAATATCAAGGTCGTCTTTTGTTTCTTCAGTTATCTTTTTATGAAGATAGTCTTTGATAATTCTATGAATGGTAAGGTCAGGATAACGCCTTATTGGAGAAGTAAAATGACAATAGTTTTCAAGAGCAAGTCCAAAGTGCCCTAAATTTTGATTTGCATATTTTGCTTTTTGCATACTGCGAAGAAGCATTTTGTTGACTACATCTTGAGTGTTTGTTTCTTCCACCGTATTTAAAATTTCTTGAAAATATGCTGGTGTTATGTTATCGGGAACTTGTGGATAACGCACACCAATTCCCTTAAGGAAATCACAAAGAGCATACACTTTTTCTTTTGTTGGGGCTTCGTGCACACGATAAACAAAAGGAATTTTTCGTTCATCAAATTCTTTTGCCACTGTTTCATTTGCAAGCACCATAAAATCTTCAATGAGTTTGTGAGCATCATTTCTTTCACGACGAGTTAAGTCAATAGCCATACCCTTTTCATCAAAAACAAATTGAACTTCAGGAATTTCCAAGTTTAAAGCTCCGCGTTTTTCTTGATTACTTTCAAGGATATCACAAAGTTCTCTCATTGTTTTAAAGTATGGTAAAAGGTCTTTTGTCTTTTCATTTGTTCTTCCAGTGGATAGAGCATCAAAAACTTCGTCATAAGTAAGACGTGCTTTACTTTTGATTACACTCTCGCAAATTTTGTGGTCAATAACCTTTCCATTAAAATCAACTTTCATAATGCAAGAAAGTGTAAGTCTTTCCACCCCTTCGTTGAGTGAACAAATACCATTGGAAAGTGACCTTGGAAGCATTGGAAGAACAGAAGTTGGGAAATAAACACTCGTTCCTCTTCGATATGCTTCTTCGTCAATTACTGAACCTACTGGCACATATTCGCCGACATCAGCAATATGTACCCCAAGTTCGTAATACTTATCAAATTTTTTGATGGACACAGCGTCATCAAGGTCTTTCGCATCTGCCCCATCAATTGTAAAAATGACTTCATTTCTTAAATCAAGTCTATTCTTCTTTTGTTTTTCAGAAATTGTCTTTGGCACACTTTTTTCTGCTTGAACAACAACATCAGGAAATTCTTCAAAAAGATTATGTTCACGAATTAAGGAAAGTTCCAAAGTTTTGACATCATCATTCATTCCCAAAATTTCAGTAACAATGCATTTAACTTTTCCTTTTTCGGTTCTGACAATTTTTGCGAGAACTTTCATATCTTTTTTAATTTTAAGCCCAGTTTTAACAATAGGAAAATCTTGAATGATTCTCTTATTATCTGGGTCTAAAAAGAAATTGTTTGCAACAACTTTAACAAGCCCAACAATATTTTCAAGTTCTTGATAAATGTTTACAACTTCACCATCAATTCCTTCATTTGATTGAGAAATGATTTTTACAATAACTTTTTCCCCATCTAAAGCCCCAAGGGTTTTATTTGCAGGAATAAAAATATCATCTGGCATTCCTTTAACTTTAACAAAGCCAAAGCCTTTACTTGTGCCAGAGAAATCTCCCTTAACATATCCGCGAGATGGAATTGTGATAAATTTGTTTTTTCTGATTTCATAAATATCGCCATTTGAAAGAAGAGAGTAAAAAATCTTTTTTACTTCTTCGACATCACAATTCATACTATCAGAAAGAAATAAAAATAGTTTGTCTAAGTTGTTAAAGACTAAACTATTTTTTTCTAAAAGTTCTAAAATTTTTAACTTTTTATTCATATCAAGCCCCATTATATAAAAGAATTGAAACAAGATAAAGTACTGCACAAACAAAAATGATTATTCCTGTGATAATTGTGATAAGTTTTAATTTTCCATCACGGGAAGAACCTTTGTTTTGAGCATAATAAGAATCTCTAACACCAGTGATTGCCTCAGTGCTTCCAGCATCTTCTGATTGAAATAGAATTGCTACAATCATAATTATTGCACAAACTGCAATTATTGCAAAAAGAACAATTCTAACAATTGGCATTGATGATGATATCCAAATAGGTATCTGAGTTTGTCCGTCCATTTTTCTCTCCTAGTTTTAAGCAAATTTAGCAATGCAAAGCACAGTAACAATTGCAAACATAACAATTGCAAAAATAAGTACGCCCCACTTAATTCTTTCGTCTTTTGCATAGTTATAAGATTTTTTAACAAAGTTAACCATAGCACATAACCCAATAACTGCAAAAATTGAAACAACCACCCAAAAGGCAATATCTCCCCAACCTACAACCCAGTTACTAAAGTCTTGCCATACATCGCAAAGCATACTACTCATAATTTTCTCCTTGCTTTTCCATTTTAACACAAAAAATTAAATATATCAACTATTTTACATAAAATTTATTGCAAAACTAATAAAAATAAAGTAAAAAATGTAAATATAACAATTTATTTGCTTTTTTGCTTAGATTTTGTTAACATATATTAAAGAGGTAAATTATGAATAAAACTAAAATTGTATGTTCAATTGGCCCCGCTTGTAATAGCGAGGAAATTATAGAGAAAATGGCTTTAAATGGTATGAATGTGGCTAGATTTAATATGAGCCATGGAACGCACGAAAGCCATAAAGAAATGATTGATAAAGTAAAAAAAGTTCGCGAAAAACTTAATTTATCAATCGGCATAATGATTGACACTAAAGGACCTGAAATCAGAGTAAAAGATTTTGAGAATGGTAAGATTTTCTTAAATGCTGGAGATGAATTTGTTTTAACCACAAAAGATGTTTTAGGCAATCAAAAAATGGTAAGCGTAACTTACAAAAAACTTCCAAAAATTTTAAAAGTTGGCAGCAAAATCCTTTTAAATGATGGAAGCATTGAACTTGAAGTCAAAAAATTAACAAAAGAAGATGTAATTTGCACTACTAAAACAAGTGGTGAACTTTCCAATCATAAAAGTATTAATCTCCCAGGGATTAAAACAGATATGCCATACCTAAGCGAACAAGACAAAAATGACATACTCTTTGCTAAAGAAGTTGATGCTGACTTTTTGTCTATCTCTTTTGTAAGTTATCCTGAAGATATTAAAGATGTAAGAAATTATCTTAAACAAATTCACTTTAACAAAGTTCAAATTATTTCTAAGATAGAAAGTGAAGACGGGGTCAAAAATTTTGACAAAATTCTTGCTCAGTCTGACGGAATAATGGTTGCCCGTGGCGATTTGGGTGTGGAAATTGAATTTGTCAAACTTCCAACATTACAGAAAAAATTTATTAAAAAATGTAATGATGAAGGAAAAATTTCAATTACTGCAACACAAATGCTGGAAAGTATGATTTATAATAAACGACCAACAAGAGCAGAAATTTCTGATGTTGCAAACGCTATATACGATGGAACAACTGCCATAATGCTTTCAGGCGAAACCGCTTCAGGGAAATATCCAATTGAAAGCGTAAGCACAATGCAAAAAATTGCTGAAGAAGTGGAAAAAGAATTACATTATCATGCTCCAGAATTTAAAACTAATAACACCTCTTCAAGCATCGGTTATGCTGTTTGCAGTCTTGCCGATACTGAAAATGTTAAACTTATTAATGTTGCCACAAAAACTGGCGACACCGCAAAATTTGTCAGTCGTTTCCGTCCAAATGTTCCAATTATAGCCTGCACCCCTGACAAAAAAACTTTTTATCAATTGAGCATTTTGTTTGGAGTTATTCCAGTGCTAGAAAAAGAATATAAAAATATGGACGATGTTTTAAAAAATGGAATGGAACAAGTTAAACGAACAAAACTTGTAAATATTGGCGACAAAATTGTTCAAACTGGCGGAATGAAGGCTGGCAAAAGCGGAAGCAATCTTCTTATGGTAAAAAAAATAAAATAGTATGAAAAAAAGATTAGACTTATTATTAGTCGAACAAGGCTATTATAACTCTCGTGAAAAGGCAAAAGAAGCGATTAAATCTTCAAGAGTGAAACTTGATGGTAAAGTTATAACAAAACCATCATTAGAATTTGAAGAAGAAAGCAAATTTGAAACATTGCCTTTTTCTTTTGTTTCGCGTGGTGGTTTTAAACTTCAAAAAGCAATTGAAGAATTTAAGATTAATTTAAAAGACAAAATCGTTTTAGATATTGGTGCTTCCACAGGTGGTTTTACTGATGTATGCCTGCAAAATGGAGCGAAAAAAGTTTATGCAGTAGATACAGGAAAAGACCAACTGAATGAAAAGATTAAAAACGACAAAAGAGTGGTAAATTTAGAAAAAAACAACTACTTAAACCTTGATTGCTCCAAATTCTTCATAAATTTTGTTGTTATTGATGTTTCATTTATAAGTATCACAAAACTCATAGAAAAACTTAAAAATGACTTTGAAAATATTGAAATTGTCGCCTTGATAAAACCGCAATTTGAAGTTGGTTTAGAATATGCTAAAAAACATAATGGAATTATAAAAGATGAAAAAATGCATAAAAAAGTGCTAGAAAATGTGAAAAATGCCTTTAAAAATGCAAATTTTTCAATTTTAGGTGAAATTACATCTCCAATTAAAGGTGGAGATGGCAACACTGAATTTTTGCTTTATCTAAAAAAATAACTAATATTATTTGACAAAATTATGATATTTTTATAAACTTTAATTATTTAAAAAGGAGTGATTTATGATACCAAAACTTATTCATTATGTCTGGCTCGGGGGGGGGGATTTGCCGAATAATTTTAAAAATTATTTAAAGTCATGGCAAGAAAAAAATCCCGATTACGAAATCAAAGAGTGGAACGAGAAAAATTTTGATTTTTCCAAAAGTCCGTATGCACAAGAGGCATATAAAGCAAAAAAATATGGCTTTGTTTCTGATTATATCAGAGCCAAAATTTTGTATGAATATGGTGGTATTTATCTTGATACTGATGTTGAAGTTTTAAAAAATTTTGATAATCTTTTAAATGATGATTTATTCATCTCTTTTGAAAATGAAGCCTATTTAGAAAGCGCTGTCATTGGTTCAATTCCAAAGCACCCATTTTTTAGAGAAGTTATTTCTTTCTATGAAAATGCTCATTTCTCCAACAAAAAGGGAAAATTGAACATCATACCAAACACTGTTCTTTTAACAGTTTTCATGAAAAAATTATGTAATTTAAAACAAAAAAACAAAGAACAAATTTTGGAGTTTGAAGGTAAGAATTTACATATATATGAACTTCACACCTTTGCCCCAATAAACTATATTACTAAAAACCTTGATGTGAAAGAAAATACTTATGCCATACATCATTTCGACGGCTCTTGGCTTAATAAAAAAGTCTCCACTCAAGATAAATTCATAAGGTTTATTTATAAAATAACTCCAAAAAGTTTATTTGGTGCGTATATTAGAGTTTATTTAAGATATGTTTCAAATTCACTAAAAAGTAAATTTTTCTACAATGAAAATAAAAAGTAAGTATGAAAAAAGAAGCAAATTGCTTCTTTTTTATTTCTGTATTTACAACTAATCATTCACTTTTTTAACTACTAAAATACAACTACCATTTGCCTGAACTGTTGTCGTTCCAGATGGCGTTCCAGTTGTTGTTAAAGCAAGGTCAATAACATCACTTGCACTCAAGTTCACTAAAGCCGAAGTTGTTAATGTAGCATTAAATGTGCCACCACCTGTTGTTGTAACTGTTGCTGTGACAGTTGTGATTGTTGGTGTTATTGCTGTTGTGTTTTGTCTTGCTTCAGCACTAAATGTTAATTCTGCTGTTGCTGTTAAATCAATGTTATAAGAAATTTCATAAACACCTGCTTCAGTAACAGTAATAGAATTGGTGGAATCAGTTGTATTTAAAAGTGGAAGTGCTGTATTAAGTTCTAATGGAACAAAAGTGTTCGCCGTTGTGAGTGTTGGAGTCTGTGTAGCACTATTGTAAAGACCACCATACGCTGCGAGTCCACCGCCAGTAGCACCTGTAGCACCCGTTGCTCCAGACGCACCAGTAGGTCCAGTCGGTCCCGTTTCACCAGTAGCACCAGTTGGTCCGGTTTCGCCAGTTGCACCAGTTGGTCCTGTTCCACCAGTTACTCCTGTTGGACCAGTTGGACCCGTGTCCCCAGTTGTTCCTGTCGCTCCTCTAGGAATGGTGAATAATAACTGAACAGTTCCCGTTCCAGTTACAGTTTGCACAGACGCATCTGTCCCTGGATTACCTGTGGTGGTTGTTCCAACTGTAACAGTGGTGGTTGTTCCCGTAGGTCCTGTTGGACCAGTTGGACCAGTCGGTCCAGTCGGACCAGTTGGACCAGTAGCACCAGTAATAGAAGCACCAGTAGGGCCTGTAGGGCCAGTAACACCTGTAGCCCCTGTCGGACCAGTTGCCCCTGTTGGGCCGGTCGGTCCTGTAGCGCCAGTTCCAGATGCTCCAGTTGGGCCGGTTGCACCAGTAACAGAAGCACCAGTAGGGCCTGTAGGGCCAGTAACACCTGTAGCCCCTGTCGGACCAGTTGCCCCTGTTGGGCCGGTCGGTCCTGTAGCGCCAGTTCCAGATGCTCCAGTTGGGCCGGTTGCACCAGTAGGTCCCGTTGGACCGGTTGGGCCAGTTGCTCCTGTCGCCCCATTAGAGCCTGTAGCACCCGTTGCTCCTCTAGGAATAGTAAAAGTAAGTTCTGTTGCATCTCCTACTGTTCTTGAAGTAACACTAGCATTAGAGCCTGGAACACCAGTCAAAGTTGCCCCAATTAAAACTGCACCCGCTCCTGCTGCACCTGTTGCACCAGTCGCTCCAGTAGGTCCCGTCGGACCGGTTGGACCAGTTGGACCGATAGTTGCTCGAACAGACGGAACACCATTGTTAACGATGATAGGTCTTCCACATCTATTATTACAACATCTATTAAACATAAAATTCTCCCTTGTAAAATTTACCAAAAGCATTTTACTTGTGGCATTACATAGAAACATCTTTAATATTAGACATTTCCCGTTACCATTATATTAAAATAAAATAATAATTGTTAAAATATTAATAATTAAAATATACATTAAAAATTATAAATTTAACAAATTTAACAAATTTTTAATAAAAAAGATAGTGATAAATATCCACTATCTTATTTTACTCTTTAAAAAGCCTTATCTAAATTATATTATGATACAAATTTAACTATAATTAATTTCAAATATTTTAAACACACCCAAATGTTTTAACATTGACTGTAATTCTAACTCCTAACATCTTTTGCATTCTGGCTTGTGTGACTTCCCCAAATCTTGTAATACATTCAGCATTATTTAAATTTGAACCAACATCTCTTGTCCAATACATTAAGTTATTCCCTAATATGTCGGATACTAGGTCGGAAAATTCAGTTCCATAGTTCCCACTGCCAAACACTGTGTCTAAATCTCTTGTTGAGGTTGCAAGATATGTCACTCCCCATGGAATTGTTTCGCTCGTGCTTGTGCCATCTATCTCTGGAAAATTCTCTACATAGAAATCTGTTCGTGTCCCTATGTAATTGTAACTATCTTTATATACTGATAACCCACTCTCGCTCCAAAAATTATTAATCAAATTGTTATGTAATGTAGAGTTATTTTTGAACATATCTGAAGATGTGTTCCATGTATAAATATATTTGGAGTCTAATCCATTATTTTCAACACTCCATTCGCTTACATAAACAATTTTCTCTGAAATAGATAATACATTCGCGTTTTCATATCCGTTTCCAGCACTATAATCTCCTGCAAGCACATATCTTACTGGCTCAACCTTATACCATACTCCTTTATACTGGCAATACTCAATGTTATTTGCTCCCACTTTTGATGTAACATCGGTGCCATTTATGGTATATGTTGCTCCATTTGTGTTTGTTATGCCATTTATCTCTGTCTCAGTTGCTCTGGTTTGTGGATAATAACCCATCTCAACATACCAATAGCCCTTACTACTATCATATCTTGCTGGATTTTTTGCACTCCAATTTGCATGCAAAGAAATATTACTTGTTGTTATTGTCGTTCTTCCCGAAATTATTTGCCCACTTGAATTTATAACTTGCGTGCCTGAGCCATTTGCTCCAGTGTAATAGCCTTGGAAAGTAAACCCTGCTCTTGTTGGAACTGAAACTTTAACTATACTAGATGTTGCCGCCGAATTTGAATACCAGCCAGTGTTATATTTCAAATATATCGTGCTTGTTCCACCACTTCCACTTTGCTTATTTAGTGTAATCGTGTAAACATTTGCTTTCCATTCTGCATATAAAGTTGCATTTGCATTAACACTGTAACTTCCACTACTTGCATAATGACTCCCTGTCCCTCCGCTCTTTGTGTTCCAACCATTAGAAGTATAACCTGTTCGAGATAAATTATTTGCCGAAAGTGTCAAATTTGTTCCAAAAATCTTATATTGAGTACTAGGAACTGTTCCGCTTGTCTTATTATTTCCGTTATATGAAATTGTATATCTTTGATAAATATAAATTGTTATTGAATCATTAGAATCTGGAGTCCAAGTATAAGTATGACTATCATTCGCATCATCATAAATTAATGTATAAGATGATGTTGTAGGTTTAGAACCTATACGCATATAATAATCATAACTAGATGAATTTGATAATTTTAATACAATGCTATAAGATGATGTTGTATAAGTATGTGAAATTTTTGAACTTTGCCCACTTGGAATACTATTATTTGAAATTGTACAACCACTTGCCGATATATTTATATTCGTAGCATTTGTTACTCCAACTGTTGAAGAATAGTTAATTGTTAAAGTATAAGTATTAATTGTCCAATAAGCATATAATGTAT
This sequence comes from uncultured Clostridia bacterium, assembly GCA_930990515.1. Classification (GTDB taxonomy): domain Bacteria; phylum Bacillota; class Clostridia; order Christensenellales; family UBA1242; genus Caccovivens. The sequence continues at coordinate 2,133 of CAKNPS010000009.1, read as the reverse complement.
CATCAGCATTAATATAAGTATTACTACCAATAATAGAGCCTGATGAATTTATAATTTGTGTACCAGAACCATTTGTTTCTGTATAATATCCTTGAAATGTATAACCAGTTCGTGTTGGTCTTGTTATTGAACTTATGCTTGTCGTTGCTGCTGAATTCGAATACCAACCAATTTGATACCACAAATATATAGCATCAGTTCCAGCAGAACCACTTTGTTTATCTAATGTGATTTTATGAACATTTTTCTCCCATTTTGCGTAAAGAGTTTTATTGCCTATTGTTGTTACTTTTGTTGATGCGGTAACTTTATTTGTTAAAGCACTATCACTGTACCAACCTTCAAATATATATCCTGTGCGAGTCGGAATAGGCAACCTGTTATTGTCTGGTAAATTATTATTATAAGCATATAAATAATTATCATAATATACATTACCAACAAAAATCGAAATTCGAATCACGGCAGAACATTTTGTATTTGCATTAAACGAAAAATATGATCTTAAGAAATACTCAGGGGTTCCAATTGAACTTCTCGTTGTAAAAGTAAAAGTTTGTATCCCTGTTTTAGAAATTGTACAACCAGTTTGTGCAGTCGCCACATCTTGATTAGCCCCTGCATCATTAGGTGAAGTTAATGCAAAATAAAAACTATTTCCTGAAAAACTTAAAGTTTCGACCACACAAGTATATTTGGTGCTGGGGGAAAAGTTTGAATCATCCAAATAATTAAAATAGATTTGAAAAAAATTTAACCACTGAGTGCTTGATGTAGAATTTGTTTTATTTATTTTATAAGCACCTCCATAATTATAATCTATTGTTATACCACTATCTAAATCTGAGTCGTAAAAATTATATAATTGGGCTTTCCCATAATAATCATTAAAAAGCACATAATCATCTTCAAATTCCGTTCCGCCATTTGATTCGTATGTAAGTCTATATGAATTTCTCTGCCATAATGCATAAGCAGTTCTTGAAGAACTATTGTTTTTTAAATCATTCCAGGAAACAGTCGCTCCAGCCTCATACAAACCCCCATTAACTTTCCAACCTGCAAACGTGTAACCTGTACGTGTCGGTTTTGTTGAAGTCAATGTCGTGGATAATCCAGCATAGAATGTTTTATCAGAAAAAGATCCTGTTCCATCTTGTAAATCATATTTTAATGTCATTCTTTGTCTATAATGAACATACCATGTCCCAGACATAGATGTCCCAGTGCCACTTGGCTCACTTTTTGAAACTTTTCCTGAGCCATAAAAATAATAAGTTGATGTTGTATCCTGATTTGTGGGTGCAGATGTACTTGAAGAAAAATCCCAAAGAGCATAAGTTGTATCGCTGTCATTTATTATAATTTTGGCATATCGCTGAACACCTGTTCCATAATAATAGTTTGCATAACCCAAATTATTTGCATAATTATCCTTTTTCCCACCACCTTGGATATCATTTGGTCCTGCTCTTTTCATTGTTAGCCCATTACCGCCCCAAGTTTTAGGATCACCATTACCCCATTTCCCATCTCCTTCATGCCATGTTAAATTAAACCAATGTCCACTATGCCAAGAAGATTTATCTCCACTATTTTCAACATCTCCATCGGAATATGTCGTTCTTTGTTGAACGGTAAATGATACTGCTAAAGCAGAGACACCATCATCTAAATTGCTATTACTTTCTTCACTCCCTGAGTTCTCATTCTCGTCATTAGGACCATCACTCGGAGTGTTTACATCTTCATTTGTGGAGTCACCAATTCCCTCCCCCACATTTTCGGAGTAGGAAGAGTTATCACAAGCCGATAATAATAAACCACCACCAATTGATGCTAGTGCAATTAACAAAATAGAAAAAAATGAAATTATAAATTTCTTCATATATATATTATATATTAATATTTTCGTTTTTAGCAAGCAAATTAAAGTAAAACGTTGTTTTGCTTTAATATATTAATCAAAAAATTAGCATATCAATATATATCAAAAGATATTTAAAAGAATATATTGACAAATAAAAAAGAGAGTAGAAAACTACTCTCTTTTCATATTAATTAAATAGTGAACTAATGTTATCTTGCAAGTTCCTGTTGGTATGCTCTCACATACCTCATCGACATCTCTCT
>CAKNPS010000008.1 GCA_930990515.1 uncultured Clostridia bacterium | reverse complement strand
AGAGAGATGTCGATGAGGTATGTGAGAGCATACCAACAGGAACTTGCAAGATAACTTTAGTTCACTATTTAATTAATATGAAAAGAGAGTAGAATTTCTACTCTCTTTTTTATTTTGTTTTGCCTATTGACTTTGGGTGTCAAAAGTGGTATAATGATGTGGTTTAAAAAGGAGAAATTATGGAAAACATTGTTGTTGCTGAAGAGGAAGGCAGTTATTTTGGATATAGATTAGTGGTTTTTAGTGATCGCTATTTTGGTTTTAAAAATATTAAAACGGGAAAGGTTTTTGGACATTATTATACTGCTACAAATTTTGAAAAAGGCTATGCTGTAATTAAAGAAGAAAAAGAGAATGGTGAAAGTTATTTGGATATATATGGCCATGTAGGGAAGAGTTTATATACCGACCCTATTACAAAGAAATCAGTTGCCATTCAATTTAAAAACAAAAAATTGGGTGTTGAGAGTTTTTTGTTGAACGATATTAAAGATTATTTAACACTTTGTCCAACTCTTTTTACAAGGCTCCCAGATTATTTATCAAGTGACGAGGAAAAGGTAAAAAAACTTTTTAAAGTTACCAAATTAGCTTTGAAAAATCATCTTGAATTTCTTAAAGGTGAAGAAGATCCAAATTATAAAGAAACGGATTTATTTATTAAAGATGTAAAAAAGATTGGTGAGTCTTATAAAATATATCTTAAAAAGATTGAAAATAAGAAAAGTCCTTATGGACTAGATTTAGAAACTCAATCAAATTTTTCTAAAATGGAAGAAGCAGTTGTGAACTTAGGAGAAGAATAAAATGGTGTTTGCCATTTTATTTTTTTATTCGACATAATTAAAAAGAAATCAACATTTTCCTTTTTGTTTAATTTGTCTATATATTATATAATTTCTTTTGTTTGGAGGGAATTATGAGAAATGACATATTAAAAAATTTTGCACTTCGTGCGAAGAAAAAATTATTAGGCAAAGAAAAAGAAAAGGTTACTGCTAAATTTAAGACGATTTCCACACAAGACGATGCATTCAAGGAAAAAGTGGAATTTTTGCTTTCAAAAGATGAAGAAATTTTTAACCCAATTCATTTTCTAATGGACGATAAAATACTTAAAAATTTAGACGAGGCAAGTCGAGAACGATATTTATTTACTACCATAGATAAATATAATAGATTTAAAAATGAGATTTTAGAAGAAAAAAGCTGTTGACACTTTTTTCTTTTTTTTCATATCTATTTGTATGGAAAATTTAGATTTTGAAGATGATGTTAAAATTGATGAGAAAGCAACAATTGTGGGAAATTGCCGTTTTGGCAAAAATGTGAAAATTAAAGGTGCGTGCTACATTGAGAATAGTATAATTGAAGACAACTCTGTCATTATCAATTCAATGATTGTGGATAGTTTTGTTGGTAAAAATTGCTCAATTGGACCTTTTTCAAACTTGCGAAAAGAATCTAAAATTCACGATAATGTAAAAATTGGTGCTTTTGTGGAGATTAAAAATAGCGAAATCGGAGAAAATAGCAAAATTCCACATCATATTTATGTTGGAGATGCCAAGATTGGTAAGCGGGTGAATGTCGGCTGTGGTGTGATTTTTGCAAACTATGATGGCAAAGTTAAAAGACAAAGTTTTGTCGGAGATGATGTGTTTATTGGTTGTAATGTAAATATTGTCGCACCAGTAAGAATTGCTGATAAAACCTATATATGTGCTGGAACAACTGTCACAAAAGATACCGAAGTCGGTGATTTTGTAATTGGCCGAGTAAGGCAAGAAAATCGTAAACGACAAATATTAAATAAAATTTAAAATAGCAAACAAAAATATTTTATCTTACCAATTTGCCCAGCACAAAAATTGGATTTTGCTCTGCCCACTAAAACCCTTTAAAACACTAGCATTTTTGCTAGTGTTTTTTCTTTTGCTGTCAAAATATCGACTCGTAGACACCATCTGACAACTATGCCAAATTTATCAAATGACACCATCCACCTAAGTTGATTTTGTACTGTCTAAAACTGATTAAATTTGAATAAATCAACTTAATTTAAATTAAAATATAAAAAATATATAAAATTTAATGAATATATGTTATAATAACTCTACAAACAACTTGGCTATGCATTTTGTTTGTTCCCTGATTGCTAAATGCAATCCCCCTCCAAAATTCAAACTGTAAGGAGGTGAAAAAATATGTTTGAATATGTAAGTCGAAGTGAATATCAGCCTGTAAGAAACTATGTTGAAAGTGTTATTAAAAAAGTTCAAAATGAGTTTCGAAATAGGGGGATCTTAACTTTTAGATTTTACTTAATTGGAAGTGCTGGGAAAAGGCATTTGATAACAAGAGAAGTTGGTGGTAATAAGGGTTTTGATTTGGATTATAATTTTGAAATTCAAAAATATAATCCTAAATATCACGATCCTAAAACATTAAAACTTTTATTTATGGAAGCCTTTAATAAGTATTTTAACAATGGTTACGATAGTTGTGAGGATTCAACATCTGTTTTCACTATTAAAAAAATTGACCAGAAACAATCCAAAATTATTCATAGCTTTGATTTTGCAATTGTGGAAAATGTTTATGATAATGAAGATAGATTAAGACAACGCTATATTCGTTCAGTAAAAATAAATGATAAGATAAATTATCAATGGTGTTTTAGAAAACTGAATAAAAATTATAGTGAACTAGAGACTTTAATAAAAAATAATGGCCTTTGGTGTGATTTAAGAGATTTTTATCTTGAGAATAAAAACAAAGAACCAAACAAAAAGTCAAGAATTGTGTATCATCAAACTTTAGAAACTATTTATAAAAGACACTTCCATTAAGAAAGAGAGAATTAATTCTCTCTTTCTTTTGCTTTGTAAAATTGGTAAGATTGAAAGTCAGCATATATACAGAAGATGAATATGAAACAAAACACATATTAAGCGATATAAGTTATAAAAAAAAGATATCATGCAACGATAGTTAATAGTGATTATTGCGTTTTTTACTATAAGAAAATTATAAAAATAATAAATTGGGAGAGATGATTTATTATTAGCCAAAATCAGGCACAGCTCTTGCCTATAAATATGCCAAGCAATAGAAAAAAGAAATAATCTACATTTTTATTTTATTATTTTATACAAAAATGAAAAATTTATGTTATAATAAATTTATATAGTGTTTTAGGAGTTTTAAATGAATTGTGTTTTTAATATTAAAGAATTATCTGAAGCAGATATAAGAACAAAATATATTACTCCAGCTATTGTTAAAGCGGGTTGGGATATTAATACTCAAATTCGTGAGGAATATCCAATTACAAAAGGTAGAATTATAGCAAAGGGAAAATTTTGTAAAAGAGAAAATCCTTTAAAAGCTGATTACATATTGTTTTATAAACAAAATATACCCATTGCAGTTGTTGAAGCAAAGGATAATAATCATACAATGGCTCACGGCATGCAACAAGCGTTACAATATGCAAAAATGATGGATATACCATTTGTATTTTCTTCGAATGGTGATGGATTTGTTTTTCATAACAAATATATTACCGAAGGAAATGTAGAAACAACACTTTCTAATGATGAGTTCCCATCTCCTGAAAAATTATGGAGTATGTATTTAGAAAAGAATAATGTTAATAAAGAAAAGGAAAAAGTTATTACTCAACCTTATTATTCTGATAATCCTAATAAACAACCTAGATATTATCAAATGAATGCAATAAATAAAACAGTAAATGCTGTATTGGATGGGCAAAAAAGAATTTTGCTTGTAATGGCAACAGGAACGGGTAAAACTTATACGGCTTTTCAAATCATTTGGAGATTATGGAAGTCTGGAGTTAAGAAGAGAATTTTATTTCTTGCCGACAGAACGGCACTTATTGCTCAAACTTTTACGAATGATTTCGCACCATTTAAGGATAAAATGACATGGGTAACAAAACAAAATTTCGACACTGCCCACGAAATTTATCTTGGACTATATCAAGGCTTATCTAGTGAAGATGGAAATGATAATAGCTTGTTTAAAAATTTCAGTCCTAATTTTTTTGATTTAGTGGTAGTTGATGAGTGCCATAGAGGTAGTGCGAAAGCTGATAGTGAATGGCGCGAAGTTTTGGAATATTTTAGTAATGCAACCCAAATTGGCTTAACTGCGACCCCAAAAGAAACAAAAGAGATTAGCACAATAGATTATTTTGGTGAACCCATTTATACATATTCTTTAAAAAATGGTATAGATGATGGTTTTTTAGCACCTTATCGTGTAATAAGGGTTTTCTTTGATAAAGATGTTGCTGGATATTTGCCATACGAAGGGCAACTTGATGATAATGGGCAAATTATAGATAATAGGCTTTATGATGCTACTGATTTCGATAGGTCGTTAGTGTTAAAGAATAGGACAAAACTTGTTGCAAAAACTGTCTGTGATTATATGAAAAACCATAATTGTAGAATGGATAAAGCCATTTTCTTTTGTGTCGATCAGGAGCATGCGGATAGAATGAGAGAAGCTCTTGTTAATGAAAATCCAGATATGATGAATATAGATGATAGATATGTAATGAGAATTACTTCTAATGATGTTTATGGCGTAAAACAATTAGATAATTTTAGAAATGTTGAAAGTCTCTATCCTACACTTGTTACGACTTCAAAATTACTTTCAACTGGTGTTGATGTTCCAACAGTCAAATACATCATTTTGGATTCAAATATTAGGTCTATGACAGAATTTAAGCAAATTATTGGTCGTGGAACAAGGGTTAGAGAAGATCTAGGTAAATTGTATTTTACAATCTTTGATTTTAGAAATGTAACTAAATTGTTTCACGAAGAAGAGTTCGATGGGCCAATTGAACAAGATGAAAATTATAATCCAAACAATCCAAAAAGTATGCCAGAAGAACCACCTGTTGTAGAAAAACCTAAAGGTGAGAAAAAATCTAAATTTGTCATTGGTGATGAACCTGTTACGATTTCGCAACAACAAATTCAATATTTAGGCAAAGATGGGAAATTAATCACTGAAAGTTTGATTGATTTTACCAAAAAGAGTGTTCTTGCTGAATATTCTTCACTTGATAAGTTTGTTAATGCTTGGAATGAAGCTGAAAGAAAGCAAGTAATAGTTGAAGAAATGGAAAACCGAGGTGTGTTTTTTGATGATTTAAAAGAAATCATAGGTAAAAAGGATTTAGACCCATTTGATATAATTTTACATATCGTATTTGATAAGCCTGCACTTACTCGTAAAGAGAGAGCCAACAATGTAAAAAAACGAAATTATTTTACAAAATATGGAGAAAAGGCACGAGAGATTCTTGATCTTATTTTGACTAAATATTGCGATGCTGGATTAGAAGATTTAGAGAGTGTTGATATATTAAAACTTGATCCAATTAAACAGTATGGCACCCAAATTTACATTATTAATAAAATATTCGGCGGTATTGAAAATTATCAAAATGCAATTAGAGAGATGAAAAACTGCTTATATGCAGTTGCATAAAAGGAGAAAACTATGGCAATGTCTGCCTTAATCAAATCACTTGAAGATACAATGCGTAGCGATGCAGGTCTTAATGGTGATGCTCAATATATAGAGCAAATAACTTGGTTATTATTTTTGAAAGCTTTTGACGCAAAAGAAATGGAATGGGAATTAAATCCTAATTCAAAGCCGGTTATACCAATAGGCTATAGATGGCGTGATTGGGCTGAAGATAAAGAAGGTATCACGGGTGATGCTTTGATGTCTTTTATTGATGATTTATTTCACGCACTTAAGGATTTAGATACATCAGATGGAGACATGCGAAAATTTATAGTTAAAGGTATTTTTGAGGATACAAACAACTATATGAAATCTGGTATAAACTTGAGAAAACTCATCAATAAAATGAATGATAAGGTAGATTTTATTGATGCAACACAAAAACATACTTTCAATGACTTGTATGAAGGCATGCTTAAAGACTTGCAAAGTGCAGGAAAAGCTGGTGAATTCTATACCCCAAGACCTGTTACAAATTTTATTGTTGAAAAAGTTAATCCAAAATTAGGAGAAATGGTTTTAGACCCCGCTTGTGGTACAGGTGGATTTTTAACGAGTACTATTAATCACTTTGGCAAAATTAATACAGTAGAAGAATATGAATTATTACAAAAATCAGTTAATGGTTGGGAAAAGAAACCTTTACCTTACTTGCTTGCAATGACAAACCTTATTCTTCACGATATTGAAGTTCCACAAATTAAGCATCAAAATTCTCTTGCGAGACCTTTAAGTGATTATACTGCTAAAGACAAAGTTGATGTAATCGTTGCCAATCCACCATTTGGAGGTTCAGAAGATGCTATAATAAAAAAGAATTTTCCAAGTGAGGTTCAAACAAGTGAAACCGCCGATTTGTTTTTAGTCTTAATGATGCATTTATTAAAAGATAAAGGTCGTTGTGGTATTGTTTTGCCAGATAGTTTTATGTTTGATGGTGGAGTAAAAAATACAATTAAGCAAAAACTTTTAGAGGAATATGGATTGCACACGATTATTAGAATACCACCAGTATTTAAACCTTATGCTAGTGTAAAAACAAATTTATTATTTTTCCAAAAGGGTGTGAAAAGTAAAGGTGTTTGGGTGTATAGACTAGACATGCCAGAAGGGGTGAAAAATTTTACAAAAACAAAACCAATGGAAGATAGACACTTTGACCCTGTGCGTGAATGGTGGGATAACAGAAAAGAAATTGTTATTGATGGAAATTATAAATCTAAATTCTATACTATACAAGAATTAAAAGATTTTAATTATGATTTTGATAAATGTTGTCCATTTCCAAAAGATGAAAATATAATACTTGAACCCAATGAAATTATCTATAATTATAAAAATAGAACACAAGAAATTACGTCTTTAATTAATAAACAAATTGATTTACTAACACAAGGATTAGATTGTAATTATATAGGAGATTTTAATGCAAACATTCAATTATGTAATGATTTGGTTTTAATAAATCAAAAATTTGCAGAAGATTTGTTTCAGTCAATATTATTTCAAACAGTTCAAGGTAAAATTTCTAGTAATGTAAAGTTTAATGATAATATTGAAATCACATTAAATCATATTTATTCTTGCAAAAAAGAAGAAATAAAAAATGGTCTAGTTATTGATAAAAAACACACACCTGATGTAATAAAAGATGATGAAATTCCTTTTGAAATTCCTAACTCGTGGAAATGGGTAAAATTAGGCGACATTACAACTTTTTACGCCGGGAAGACCCCTGAAAGACACAATGTGAATTACTGGAAAAATCCTACTACACCTTGGGTTTCAATATCAGATATGGTATCTAATGGTATAATAACAGATACAAAAGAAAAAATAAGCGATTTGGCAGTAAAAGATTGTTTGCAAAAATGTGTATCTCCAAAAGGAACTTTAATAATGAGTTTCAAACTTACTATTGGTAAAGTTTCTTATTTAGGTATTGATGCTACACACAACGAAGCTATAATTAGCATATTCCCATTTGCGAAAGATGATAAATTAGAAATACTAAAAAATTATTTATTTACCATTCTTCCATTTATGGCAAATTATGGCGATTCTAAAAATGCGATCAAAGGCAGAACGCTAAACGCAACATCTTTAACAAATCTCTATATTCCTTTACCTTCGTTTGAAGAACAGAAGTATATTGTGATCAAGGTTAAAGATCTTAGAAAATTAGTTGATACATTAAATTAATAATTATGGAGAAAAAATTTTGACTTACAAAGAAGTTAAGGAATTATATGATACGGCAAAAGACGAAACGACATTAAATGCTTTAATTGAGTTTTTTGAATATCATAACAATAATAAAAATGTTTTGTATTATATTGCAGATTGTTATAACGAACTGCAAAGATTTTCTGATGGTTTAAATTATATATTACCTAAAATTAATAATGAGACTTTTCCTTGTGAAAGGTATTCAACCATAATTTGTAAATTATTTAAAGGTTTATTAACAACAATGATAGACAAAGAAAGTAATAAACCACTTAATATGGAAAAATATTCACAAGAAGTATGCAAAATAAAACAATTGTGGGTTGATTTTAAAGATGTAAAATTTTTATCAATGTATGGGTTTGAATGTAGAAAAACTAATTGTCAGAAAGAATATTTAGATTTGCTTGAAAATGTTGAAGATAAAGATATTTTATCGGATACTTATGTAAAAAGTGCACAATTGTGGTGCTATTATGATTTATATATTAAAAAATTTGCATTTAATAACAAAACAAAGAAAGAAGAATTTGATAAGTTTATAAATAATGCTGAATTTGTAATAAAAAATTGTCATCAAGAAGAATTGGATAAATATTATAATAATCCATATGGGTTAACGGTTGTTAAAGTTGTGAAGACATTAAATCAAAGGTCATTTTGTAATTATAAAGAAATTATTAAATGGATTTTATTATTGGATGTTGATAAATTGCCATATAATGATGAATATTCGTTTACCACCTCTTTTGGAAGAGAATGTGAAAGTGCTTCAACCAGAGAGTTTTATTATTATCAAATTACTAGAGCATATGAAAAAATTGGTGAATATGAAAAGTGTATAGATATATGCAATAAAGCATTATCAGAAGATATGAAATTTCACTATAGAAATAATCTATGGATTAAAGCTAGAAAACTTTATTGTGAGTGTCAAATAGCTCAAGATAAAAGAAAAGCAATTATGAATTATAAAAGGATTGTTGATAAAAATGATTTTTGGTTTATGAGACATAAATTAGCAAATGTTTATTTTAATAATAATATGATGGAGGAAGCATTAACATATAGTTATCTTGCTTTAGATTTGAGACAAGAAGACTCAAAATTAATAAATGTAATAAATGATTTGATTTATATATTTGAAGCTTTAAGTGATTATGAAAAATCGAAATTATGTTTAATAGAATATTTAAAAATTAGAAATAACAATGGCTGGGACATACCTTGTGATATCGAAGGTAAAGCTAAACTTTATAATATAGATCTAGAATTAAAGGGGAAAACGAACTTAAAATATATAAAACATATTTGTTCATGTAAGATCAATCATGATATTAAAAAACAAGACAAATTTGTAGGGGTAGTTAAATCCTTTACAAAAAATGGTTTTTCAGGATTTATAGAGAGCTCTAATAAAAACAATATATTTTTCAATAAGGTTGAGGCAAAAAATATAGAACTTAAAATTGGAGATGTGGTAGAGTTTGAATTGGGTAAAAACGCAGTGGGGCCAATTGCAATAAAAATACATTTAAAGGAGGAGTAATATGGCAAGTGTTTTAATAAATAGAAATGATTTACCAATTTTGATTGAAAATTATGCAAAAATTAATAGCACATTTCGAATACTTGGAGTATATCAAATGAAGGGGAACGCTAATGGATTTGTTTATGATTTTATTTTAAATGGCAAGAAGTGTGCAATTAAAGTGTACTATAAACAAAAAGAGACTAAAATACTTCCTGATGTGAAAAATATTGAGCAATCGAATTTATTAATTGATTATATCAAGGAACACTCATTAAATCCCAATATAGCAACAACACAAATTGTTTTCCCAGCATCATCAGATTTTTGTGAAAATATTAAGAATTATTTTACAATAATTTATCCTGAATCTATTAAAATCGAGGTTAAAAACAATAATTATATTTTTGTTGGGTATAATCAAGACAGGCTAAATATACATCAGTATAAAGATAAAGTTATGATACAAGGAAAACCTCTATATGTATTTGGATTAGTTATTAATTATATTGCAGAAAATTCAGATATAGAATTGGAACAATTTTCTAATTTAATGTGTGAAAATTTAGATGTTAATATGCCTTTTGCTGCTGTCAGAGAAAGAATGGAAATTCTTTTAGGTAAATCTTACGAATATATAGATGAAGCAATTAGAAAAACATTATCTAGTAGCATAGTGATGTTAGTAAAACATAGAAATGACTTTTTAGAGGATTATAGTGGTTGTGTAACCGGAGCATTTAAAACTTTAGAAGGATATTTAAAAAAGATATTAAAATATAAGTATGGGTATAAATTTAATCGAGCTGCAACATTTGATATGTTTGATAGTAAGAATTGCACTTTAAAACCAGGATATATAAAGTGCGGAAAACAAGAAGAGAAACAACTTTGTGCCTTGTATAAACTTTTTTGTAATAAGAGAAATGCTTATTTACACGCAAAAATAAATCCATCTATGACATCAGTAATACCTTCTTATATGGATGCTGAAAGTATTTTTATGGAAATTGTGTCTACTATAAAGACATCATATGAAGTTTTTTTTGGAGATTAATATGAAAGATTTTGTAATATTAAAAAACGAAAGTTCTCAAGAATATATTTGCTTCATAAATAATGTTGAAGATGTTGAGTATTTTTTAGAAGATATCTCTAAGGAAATTAGAACATTAGGTAGAACTAAAATAATAATTGATTTGTTCTTAACAAATGGTTATTCATATAATAGATTTTTTGAATTTAATATAATAACAAATGAGCTATTATTGATAAATCCAAGGAATATAGATAATGAAATTTATAAAACTGTCGCCATGTATTTAAAAAACAATATTCAACTACTTGAAAATTCAGCATTATCTTTAGCATTAAAAAAAATCGTATTAAATCAATTAATGTCTATAAATATTTAAAATATTTATAATTCTTATTATTTTGTAAAATATGTTAGAATATAAAACAAATTAAATCATTGTTATTTCTTATAAAAAGGCCAATAGTTTTGTTTTTAGTTATTATAAAGTTTAGATGTAGTATAAAAAAATTACTTAATGTAATTAAGTTATAAAAAAATTGAAAACAATAATAAAAATCTAGCCACAAAAGAAAAATTTGTGTAATAACAAACATTTATAATAAATAAATTTTATATTTGTGATTTTGAAAGAATGTTTATTCTTAATATATAAATTATATATTATTATTTTTTGTGTATGTATTTACTTTCAAAAGAAATTATAATATAATAAAGAAAAGTTTTCTTATAAATAGACAAAGAAGTAAGGTTGACTTACTTCTTTTTGTTTTGGAGCCAATGATTGTTTTGAGCAAAATTTTTTTTGTTGTATAATGAACTTAACAGGAGTTGATATGGAAGAAAAACCAATTAATATTGAAAGTTTTGAAAGAAAAGTTAGAAGACACGAGGTTACATTTTCTCAAGTTGAGAATGGAAAAGGCGATGATTATTTAAACAGTTATTTAATGGAACATTCTAGAAGTAATGGTTATATAGATTTTGCTGACAGAATGGTAGAAAAAATTGACAAAAGGGTTTTACAGCGTGCTTTATTCAAGTTACCAAAAGAAGATAGAGAAATCTTAACTGAATATTTGTTAGGAACAAAACAATTAGATATTGCAAATAGGTTGAATATTTCACCAAGTGCAATAAATCAAAGATTAGATAAAATATTCTATAATTATAGAGTTATTTTGTGTAATGATAAAGAATTTACTCAAACAAGTGAGTTTGATAAATTACAACAAGAAACAGAAGTTGCTTTTTTAGCTTATATGAATGAGGTTAGAAAAACAGGTCAGTTAAAACTTAATTTATATGAAATTAAAGATTTAATTAAAGAAGTTAGAAAAGCAATAAGGCAAACCATTGCAACTAAATCAAATATGAGCATAAGAGAACAGTTAAGCAAGCAAATTGACTATTCAAAACTTGATGATAAATATATTAAGAAAATGAATAATGCATTTGCAGAATTAGGTGTTGAAGCTCATTTTGAGAATTTAAAGAAATTTAAGGGTAACATTATGCAAGTTTTAAAAATGGTAGATGATTTTATTGATGATTTGCAAAAGAGTGCTGAAAATAAAGTTAAAAAAGAAAATTAAAAAAAATTAAAAATGTATCAAAAAGATACTTAATTTTTGGTTTATTTTTGTCCTATATAGTGAAGGGTTATAAAATGAAAAGAGAACTGCTTAAATTACAGTTCTTTTTTTGTTGCAAAATAAAAGGAGGTGAGAGAATAGAACCCTTCAAAAAACATAAAAACAAGGAGGCTATAATGAATAAACAATTGCTAACAAAGGAAAATATAGTAAGAATAAAAAGTGATAAATTATTTGATAAACTTAAAGAATTTTATGAAAAATTTTACGGTGGTTCAGGTGTGTCAAAAAACAAATTTTTTAATGATGTAATTGAAACGGGAATAGATGTTTATGAAAAACATGAAAAGGATAATTGGGCTTTTAAAAATGAAAAGCAAACTATTTTAGATGCTATTCACGAACATACAAAACGAATGAATTACTTCATAAAATTCAGCAAACCATTTATTAAAAATACCTATGCGAATATTGAAATTATGTTAGAACTAATAACCCAAATGTATAATTATATGATATTTAAAATGGAAAGAAGTGAAAGAAAATTTTTTGATGAAAACAATGAGGGCTTTTTTAACAAGCTTTCATGTAAGCTTGAAAAAGAAAAGAAAAAAATGTTTGATTATTATGATTATGAGGTTGAATTAAATCAAAATGATACAAAAATGTAGAGAAATTTATTAGAAGCAGGATAAAAAACTGGCTCAAATTGCACTTATAACTCACAAAAAGCCTTATTTTATAAGCATTTTTTCGAATCACAGCATACTTGGTGATGTTGCAATTTGTATCAGTTTTCCTAATGCAACAAATGGGATACCCATTTTTGTTTTTGTTGTTAAAATCACAGTTTAAAAATGTAGAAATAGAGATTAGAAATAGAGACGTTAATAGAAAATTTTTAATTAGATATAGAAAGAAATTTTAGTTTGTGAGGAGGAACAAATGAACAATACAAACATTAACATAAATGACTTAATACAAAATGAAGTGTATAGAATTTCTTTGAAATATGGTAAAGATTTTTTAGACTGTGAGGACTTAATCAAAATTACTGGACTTGGTAGAGATAATGTAAGAACTCTTTTAAGAAGAAAAGATTTTCCAACAACAAAAGTCGGTAAAAGACAAGTTGTGAGCGTGCTGAAGTTTGTTACTTGGCTAATGATTAATAATAACAAAAGCGAGGTGCAAAATGGATAGCAAAAGAAACAAAGCACCAACTAAAAATGAAGTGAAAACTAAATATAGAAGAAGCAGCGGTGAAGGCTCTATTTTTTTGCGTAAAGATGGTAGGTGGTCAGGAGCTATTACTATAGGTCATGATGAAAATGGAAAAATAATTAAAAAGACTGTTTACGGAAGAAATCAAACTGAAGTTGCAAAAAAGTTGAGTGAAATTTCTGGTAGATTAAAAAGCAATTCTTATGAAGCTATGGAAACAAAAACTTTTGGTCAGCTTATGTCAGAATGGCTTTTAGTGTTTAAAAAGAGTTCTGTAACACCACGAACGTTTGAAGGTATAATTCGTAATTTCAAGTTGCATATCGAACCAATTATTGGGAATATGAAAGTTTATCAAATAGATACTTTTGTTGTTCAACAAGTTATCAATAAATTGATAGATGCCGAATATAGTTTGAATGTAATAAAAAAGAATAAACATCTTATTGGTCAATTTTTCGAATATGCTATTGATAATAAATGGGTGCAAGAAAATCCAACAAGAAAGGTTGTTGTTAAAGCGAGAGATCGAAAAATTTATAGCGGACAGGATAGATATAAAGCATTGACACCAGAAGCAAGAAAAGAGTTTCTTACAGCTTTAAATCAAGATGAAGCAAATTTTTTAAAGCCATTATGTTATGTCCTTTTATTTGCAGGGCTTCGTATTGGCGAAGCGATTGCTCTTCAATGGAAAAATGTTAACTTTGAGAATAAAACATTAAAAGTTGAGCGCAGTGTAACACAAGTTCCAAAGTTTGATAGTGAAGGTAGAATTCTTTCACGAGCCACAGTTATAGGGGATACGAAAACTACTTGTAGTGTTAGAGAAATTCCTATTACAAATATAGTTGTTAATACATTACTTGCATGGAGAGACAAACAAATAGAAAGAGAAAGAACAAATAGAGATGTTACTGCGGAACTTACGGCTCCAACATCTTTTATTTTTGCGAATGATGATGGAACTGTTAGGACATATTCAGGTTGCAGAATGATATTTGATAGATTTATTAAAAGGCATAATTTGGGTAAATATAATATCCATTTTCATGGGCTTAGACATACATTTTCAAATATGCTATTTGAAATGAATGAAAATCCAAAGGCAATACAACAATTACTTGGGCATAGAGATGTTAAAACGACAATAACAGTTTACAACTCTGTTGATAATGAATATATACGAAATACAACTGATAAATTAAATGAAAAGATAAAGGAAGTGGAAATGTATCTTGATGATCAAAAAAGACATGAAGATATTGAAAATCGCAAAAATGATTTAATATCAAGAATGACAGATGAAGAATATGACGACTTGCTTATGCAATTACTCGAAGAACGCAAAGAAAGAAAACGCAAAAAAGAAGAAGATATGGAGATGTAAAAATTACTTTTTTCAGATTGGTAGCATTTTGTTTAAATTTATGTTACAATAAAAACGAAGGAGAAATACATGGATTGGTTTTTTGATAATAGAATACAAAATGAAATTATAACATCTGATGCACAATCTTTCGAAGATTTATTTTGTAAGATTATGAAAGCAAATAATGATAATTTTAACAAAGTAAAAGCTTGTGGAAGAAAAGGTGACAAAAAATGTGATGGATTTAATGATAAGACTGGAGATTACTATTGTATCTATGCGCCAGAAGACTTTTCAAAATCATATACAGTAAAAAATGGATTAACTAAAATAGAAAAAGATATAAAAGGAATAATGTCTAATTGGGAAAATATAAAAAAAGTCAACTATGTAATTAATGATAAGTTTAAGGGGTTGCCACCTGATATACACCAACTATTATTAGATTTAAGCAGGAAACAAAAATATCCAGAAATAGTTTTGTTTTCTATGGAAAAATTGAAAGAAATTACATTGGCTTTAACAGAAAACCAAAAACAATCGCTACTAGGATTCGCTCCAGATTTAACCAATTCAGTAACAACACTTCAATTTAGCATTGTTGAAGAGACTATAAAATATTTAGAAAATAATGTAAAAGTAATAAATGCTGATGGGAAATTGACTGTTCCAGATTTTTCAGACAAAATTGAATTTAATCATTTAAATAATGAGATTAAAGATTTATTAAATTCAGCTCGTTATCAAATTGGAAAAGTTGATGAATTTTTTGAAAAAAGTTCTATTTATAGTAAAGAAACATTAAGAAATTATTGTAATGGACTTTATCTAGATTCTTGTAAAATAATTGGTGAGGATGTTGAAAATTATTCGGATAAAAGATTTGTTTATATGTTGGAAGAAATGTCATACAATAAACAGTCTAGAGCAGTAATGAATAATGTTTTAATAATTATGGCTAACTTTTTTGAGAGTTGTGACATATTTGAAGAGCCACAAACTAAGGGGGTATAAAATGGTTTTCCCAAATAAGTATTTAAAATTTAAGAATAGTCTACTTAATCTAGGCTCTATTATAATAAAAAATATGAAAAAAAATTTTTGGTATACAGTTGATGAAATATGGAGAGATTTAAAAGTTGAAGAAAGCGTAAGACAATATACTTTTAACGATTTAATATTGACATTTGATTTTTTATTCAGTATTAATAGTATCTCTATAAATAGTGAGGGAAAAGTATGTTTAAATTAAATAAATTATATTCTAATAAAGAAAGTTTTCACACTATTGAGTTTAAAGACGGATTAAATATAATTATGGGCAAGAGCGAAAGTTCTAAAGATGAAAATCAAAAGAAAAAAACTTTAAATGGTGTTGGTAAAAGTTTAATAATTAAGCTTATAGATTTTTGTTTGGGTGCAGAAAAAAATAAGAATTGGGAAACCCCTTTAAGAGATTGGATTTTTTGTTTAGATTACACTTTAGATGGTATAAAGCATGTTATAAAAAGAAGCATAAACGATTCTGGAAAAATTTTGCTTGATGGAAAAGAACTAAAACTAAAAGAATTTAAAGAAGAAATGAGAAATCAATTAGAGATTGCTAATGAATTTACTTATAGAGAGTGTATTAATAGATTTTTAAGAAAAGGCAAAAAAGCTTATACTAATTATTTTACAACAACTTCTGGAGAAAAAGATTGTAGAACCTTGACAATCTTAATATATTTGTTAGATTTAGATTATTCAAAATGCACTGAAAAAATTAATTTAAAAAAGGATTTAGATGAAAATAGAAATCTATTAACCAAAGCTGAAAAAGATTCTAATTTTAGGGCCTTGTTTGGAAATGAAGAAATAGACATAGATATTGAATTAGCAAATATTGACTTTGAAATCAATGAATTAAAAAAAGATTTAAAAGAATACAAGTTTGCAGAAAATTTTAATGATATTAAAAACAAAGCAGATAATGCAAGCTTCAAATTAGATCAATTTAATAACACAAAGTATGTCATAGAAAGCAATATAAAGTTTATAACAGAGTCTCTTAATCAAGAAATATCTGTTGATATACAAGCTGTAAAACAGATTTATGAAGAAATAAATGTGTTTTGGTCAGACGCACTCATTAAAAGCTTAGAAGAAGTAAACAATTTTCATTATGAATTATTAAAACAAAGGAAAAATGCTCTAAAGAAAGAGTTGATTTCTCAAAAAATTGAATTAGAAAAAATTGAAAAACTTATTAAAGAAGCAAACACTGAGTTGAATTCTTATTTGGAATTTTTAGATACGCATAAAGCAATGGATAAATATGTCGTAATTGTAAAAAGAATCGACCAACTTAATGAAAAGAAAAATAATATACAGCAGATAAGAACTTTCGAAAAGAAAATCAAACTAAATATCGAAAAAATTAAGCAAGATATGTCAAACGCAAACTTGAAGGCTCAAATTTATTTAGATGAAACAACTGAAAAATTAAACAAATTAAATTCACAATTTATGTCTTTAGCAAAAACATTTTATGAAGATAAAAAAAGTGCACTACTAATAAAAAATAATGATGGAGAAAACCAACAAAGGTTTAATTTAGATGCTAGAATTACTAGTGATGGTTCTGATGGCATTCAAGAA
The DNA here is from genome assembly GCA_930990515.1 of uncultured Clostridia bacterium. Lineage (GTDB taxonomy): Bacteria > Bacillota > Clostridia > Christensenellales > UBA1242 > Caccovivens. The sequence continues at coordinate 23,198 of CAKNPS010000008.1, read as the reverse complement.
ATTATAACATTTTGTTTTGATTGGATTTTATTAAATAGCAATAAAATTAAACAGGGGTTTATATATCATGATAGTTTGTTAATTGCAAATGTCGAAAATAGGCAAAAAGAGATATTATTTACTTTATCTAACCAACTTTGTATTAATAATAATAAACAATATATAATAAACATTAATTATGACCAGATATTAGGGTTCGAAGATGAAGTAAAAAAACTTATTAATCAAAAGACTATTTTAACTTTAACAGACAAAAATGCGAAAGAAAAATTATTAGGCATTGAAGTGGATTTAGGCTCAGAGATTAAATAATATTAGAATAAATAGAATGTACTTGACACCAATTGACACCAATTTGGGGTAGTTTTAGGCAGTTTTAGGTGGTTTTAGACCGAAAATTCGAAAGTGAGTTTTCGGTCTATTTTTTTTGTTTGTTTTTATAAAAATTTTGACACCAATTTAAGCTAAATTTGACACCAATTGTAAATTTTAGTATTATCAAAGATAAAATTTTAGAAAAGAAAAAATCGCTAAATCCCTTTATTTATAAGGCTTTTAGCGATTTTGTTTTATGGAGCTAATGACGGGACTTGAACCCGTGACCTCCGCCTTACCAAGGCGGTGCACTACCGACTGTGCTACATTAGCATATTCAGTTTTTGAGTTAAATTTTCTTATTTTTCAAGTGGTAAAATTTGCTATTTTTTATCTTACCAAGGTGCTGCTCTACCTACTGAGTTAGATAAGTTGAAATAAATGTCATTTGAAATTGTAGTATTTTTATGTGGCAAAAATTATTTGATTAAATTTATTTATGAAAATTGTCGAATTTATTTTTCATTTTTTCTTTAGTGTACTATAATTTTAGCGGAGTTACAAATGAAAGAATTTTTGAAAAGAACTTGGCAGTATTTTATCTTCATTCCGATAATTGCAATTGTAATTATTGGAATTTTTCTTAATTTACCAAATGGCGAAAAAGAACTTTTGTTAAGTGCTGGTGATATTAATTTAAATGTTGGTGAAAAAGTTTTGGTTAATTATGACATTAGCATTAAAGAAGCAGAATGTGAAATTACAACTGAGAATAAAGATATAGCTATTGTTAATGGCGATGAAGTTTTGGGTGTTAATGTTGGACAAACTAAACTTATACTTACTGCAACATTTCGAAATACTATTGCAGTTGAAGAAATCAATGTGAATGTTTTACCAGTAGAAGATAGTGGAGAACAAGATAACGATGACAGTGATTTGTCAGAAGACAATTCTAATGGCGATACTAATGGTGATAATATAGATAACGAAGGAAATAACGAAGAAGATAATAATAGTTCTGAAGATGACAAAGAAGATAATTCTAATGATAGTCAAAACGACGAAGATTTTTTAGATGCCGAAATATCTATCAAATATATTTTTGAAGAAGTAGATTCTTTATCAATAGATTTAAATTCTTCAATAACAATTGAAATTACAGCAAACTATGATTTTGACCTTATTTATCCACAAGAAGTTAAAGTTGAAAAACTAGAGCAAATTCCAAACAATTACAAAGTTACTGGAAAAGTTTTAGGAGAATATGAGTTACAAATTAAATGTGGAAATGAAATAAAAACAATACAAATTATAGTTGAATGATACGGGTGGCAATGCCACCTTTTTTTATTTTTCATAAAACAAGATAATTTATCATAGATTATTTTATGAAACATAAATTAAAATCATCATATCCGTGTTTAGTAAAAACAAATAATGAAGCGTTTGATATAGACGAAAATGATATTTTGGAAATTGAAGGTGAAGAACGTCTTTTTATTTATCCATTAAGTTATAGTAGGAGAAATATTCCTTTTTACATCAATCTCAACGACCTAAAGGATTGTGACAAATTTTCAGTCTTTGACATAGATGATGACATATTAATTTTTCTTAACAAAACTGAAAGAGTTAGAAGTTTTGCAAAAGAAAGTCTTTCATTTAATGATGATAAATGTGATATTTCAATCTCAGAGAATGTTTTAAGGTTTGAAAATAAAAATGCTATTATAGAATATGAGTTAGAAAAAGCATTTTTAAGTTTTCGTGTTTTTAAATTAGAAAATTTTGCTTGTGTTGAACTTGACAGTTGCCTAGTGTATGCCTTTAATATGAAAGACAATAGGTTTTTATTGTTTAAAGGGAATGAGATAGAGTTTGAAAAAGATTTACTGAAATTAAAAGACAATTTAAACGATTGTGAAGATAGAAGGAAGAGTTTTATTTACAAATTTTCAGGAGACAAAGTTGAAATTGAAAAGAGTGAGTTTTCTCACAGCGATTTACATTTAAATAAAGAAATGACAGCATATAGGTTTTTGGAGGCTTTGAAAGTTAAAGATTATGCTTTTGCCAAAAATTTTTTGAGCGGAAATTTAAAAAATATTGAAGAAAAAGAGCTCTCAAACTTTTTAGGAAATATTTCAAATTTTTATCCGCTATCAACAAATGATTATATAGTAGATAGCAAAAACTTTAAAAATCTTGTTCGGTTTGATATTAAGAGTGGAATGATATACGATATTTCCGTAGATAAATTATAATTTAAAATATTTTTAATAAAATAGTAAAATATTTAAAAATATCTAAAATATTAATAAAAAAATCAATAAAAATTCAATTTTTATTGATTTTTTTGTAATTTATCTATATTTTTTATTTAATTTAAAATTCCTATTAATTTTAATTGTTTATCAAATCGATATTCGAAATTTGTTACTAAAACTTTTAAAAGTTTTAAACCTAGTTCTTCAGAAAATTTTATTGTTGGAAGTTTGTCGTAATCATTTGTTGACAACAACTTCAAAATGTTGTATTCGCCTTTTCCTATTTCTTCGCTTTGGAAAGGTTCGCATGATTTACAACAAAGTTCTCCAACTGTATAGTTGATGAAAATGTGGTCGTGAAATTCTGAACCACAACTTGTGCATTTGGGAGAATATAGGGTTAAACCGTATATACTGAAAATATCAATCAGAAATTTAATTAGGCAGGCATATTTAGAAGTCTTGTGAAAAGCCAGAGTTTTTAATGCTTTAATAAGATTGATGAAAATCTGCACCTTTTCACTATCAAATTTTAATTCGTTTACAATTTCTAATAGGGCATTACCTTCAAAATATTTGTCTATATCTTGTGCAAGTTCATCAAATGGTTCTATAATATCAACGGAAGTAACAATTTTAGAGCCTTTCCCTTCTTCAACGATAAAATCTCCGAAACAAAAAGGTTCTTTTGCATATTTCATTTTGGCTTTTTCGCCACGCACTCCTTTTAGGGTTGCCCAAATCTTTCCTTCTTCAAGAGAAAAAAGAAGAATATTCTTATCCTTCTCTTTTGCATTTTGTCCTTTAAGCACAATCGCTTTTATTTTCACTATAAACTTCTTCCTTCTTCTTTTGCTCTTTCCACATTTCTTGCATTAACCAATTCTTGAATTAAGTAAGGGTTACCACCAGATGCCATAAAAAAGCGATAGCAGGTTCGTTGATATTCGTTTGAAAAATCTTTCTTCATAACCCCTCCTTTTTTAGTATGTGTAATTTATAACTAGTTTAATGCATAAGAAATTTTATATAACTATTTTAACCCATAAAAAATGTTTTGTCAAAGAAAAAATTAAGGAAAATTTAAAAATTTTTCGCTAAAATTCGTAAAATTTTTGGATTTTTTATCAAAATTATGTTTTTTACAGTTTTTATTAGATTAAATCTAAAATAATAAAACCACATAAAAGTGGTTTTATTATTGCTTTTTAAATTTCTTTAACAACTATGTTTGCGTTTGAAATGGTTAAGCTGTCTGTTCCTGTGTTGTATAATTCAAGCGTTGTGTTTGATGCCACAGTCAAAACAATTGTTTTTGAAACGGTGGCTTGGTTTCCTGCTGTTCCTGAAACAGTAGAAGTTGAACCTGCAACTTGGACACCATTAGCACGAAGTCCAACACTCATAGTTGTAGATGCTGGAATTGTGCCATTAACGAAATAAGTGATTTCGTAAGTGCCAGGAGTCAAATTAACAGCACCAGCAGTTGTTGTGCTGGCAGTTATTTTGCCTCCGCGAGAAGAAGTTAAACCTACAGGAATTATGCTACCAGTTGTTACTGTTCCGCCTAAATTATTTTCAAAAAAGCCAAAAGATGTTGGAATAATTGGGTTTACAACATCGTTTGATGTTGAACAGTTACCAAACACCCAAATAGGTCTAGGAGAGTTTGGACAGCAACCATTTCCACATTTTGTAAAACAAGTCATAAATACTCCTTTTGACGATAATCGCCATTATCACTTTATTAAATAATTCAAAATAATGTTAAAAATATATTCTTTAATATGAAAAAGAAAGAAATCTTGTGAAAATAAGATTTTTAATATTTGTTTGAAAAATTTAATGTAAATTGTTGACAAATGTTAAAAAAGTGAGTATAATAAAAGAGCGTTTATTGAAAAGTCTGAACATAAATCACAAATGTTTAGGACAAAAAAGTAATCACATTTTCAATAAATTGTTGATGGCTTGTAGCTCAGTCGGTTAGAGCACCACCCTGATAAGAAAAAAATTGGGGTTTGGAGACAGTGGTTCGACTCCATTCATTCCGAGAAAAACTTAATATAGGATTGTAGCTCAGTCGGTTAGAGCACCACCCTGATAAGAAAAAAATTGGGGTTTGGAGACAGTGGTTCGACTCCATTCATTCCGAGAAAAACTTAATATAGGATTGTAGCTCAGTCGGTTAGAGCACCACCCTGATAAGGTGGGGGTCGGTGGTTCGAGTCCACTCAATCCTACCACAAAACCCCGATAAAATCGGGGTTTTTATTATGCTTTTATAACTAATTTTTTGACTACTAATATGCCAAAATTTGACTACTAAAATTTTTTACTCTAAAAATTGCAATAAAAAAGACCGATAAGCAAGAAATCTCACTTATCGGCCTAATTCTTTCATAAACTGCCTAAAACTGTGGTATTAGTAGTAAATAGTAGTCAAAATATTTTTTACTTATACTCAAATTCAAGCTCAGTTTTTCTTTCGTAAATATTGCCGGCAAGTTTATCTCTCATCGATTTTTGGTGAGATTTTTTTGCATAGCAATATTTGCAGTCGTGAAAGCAAGTGTCATACTGCCCAATGTCAACTGACGGCATACAAAGGCAGTTTTTGCGTTGTCCATCAAGTTTATTGTTTTTGCGTTTGACTTGAATTCCCAAATCCTTATATTTTTCAGTCAAAAGTTTCTCGAAAATTTCGCCGTCAATACACTTACTTGGAACAATTCCATATTTTGAATAGTCATTTTCGGCACACGCTTCAATTTGAATTCCGTTTTCTTTAGCAATTTTAGAAATGGCAGACAAGATTTTATCTTTTTGCCATTCGCTTGGTTTGTGCAAGTTTTTATCACACCCCTTATAACTTTCAATCAAAAAACTAATTTTACAATGTTTGGTGTATCCCTTTAATTCTCTCGCCAAATATTCAAACTTTTCAATATGCCAATTTTCATCTATGCCTTCTGTCACTAATATTGGGTCATAACGCCAAATAACAGGGCAAAATTTTGAAAGCATTTTAAAACTTTCAATTCTCTCTTCAAGTGGTGGAAGATTTGCTTCAATCTCTTTTGGATAGGCGTTGAGAGTGTATAGAAAATAATATTTGAAGTCTTTTAATTTATCAAGACTATTAAGCATAGGTTTTGGGTTCTTTGTCCAAAAAACGATACCTTCTAGCGTGCCAGATGTTTCAATTTTCTTTTCGCCAAGCAAATTTATTTCTATATTTTCAATTTTTAATGGTTCGAGTGCGATTTTTGCAATTTTTTCGTGTGCAATAGGGTTTGGCACCAAAACAAAGCCTTGGTCCAACTGTTTGAAAAACCAGTCACTATAAAACGCAGGAATGTCAGTTCGTCTAGAAACACTTAAAATCATATAAACCCCAACTTATTTTCTTTTTCCACTTAATATTATACCTTTTCCATCTAAAATTTCAAAGCTATTGTAATGAAAAGAATTTAATTTTCTCCTTAAACTTTTTAGAAAATCCATTTCTTCTTTTGGCATGTGATAATTATTATTTATCGTGTAATCACAAATAATGTAAAAATTATTTTTATTCTCCAATGCTTTAACTAAATCTTCTTTTAAGTTGGAATTATTTGAAATAGTAAATAGTGAATTAAAAAAGCAAATTACAGGATTTTCTTTTGTGATATTTAGCAAAAACATTCCATCATCATAACTTATTGTTTTAGGCAATTTAGGTGTAAAATTTTTATAAGCATTTGTCTTTTTAATTACCCAATCGCCTTCATCTATTCCATAGTAATTAAAATTGTTCCCAAAAATTTCATTTGCCCCAATGTAATCAAATCCAAGTCCACAACCAAAAGAAAAGATATTTAATTTATTGTTTGTTGTTAATCTTTTAAGCGAATTAAAACTCTTTTTATTTTTCTCATAATTCACTTCGGCATAATCTTTTAAATAATTTAGATTTGAGCATAAGTTTCCATAATCTAAATGTCCTTGGCAGTCTTTTTTACAAGTTTCACAACTTGGAAATTTATAACCATTCCATAAACTTTCAAATTTCATAATTTTCCCCTTTTAATGCAAAAGGTTGAAGAAAAAATTTCTTCAACCTTTTCTTAAATTTTAACATGCGATTTTTTAATTTTCAATGTTTAGTGACAGAATTTTTTAATTTTACATCTCAAAATCTTTATTTCTTTTCCTTCTGGCTTGCTTTTCTTTGAGTAGTCTTTCAAGTTCTTCGTCAAGTTCATCATCTTCAAGTTCTTGCACAGACTTTTCTCTTTGCGACTTGAATTGATTGTTCAAAACTTCGGTTGCTTGCCCAAAATATGATTTGTCAACAGAATTATATGTTGTCAAAGTTGTTTTCACCGATTTGTGTCCAAGTAGTGCTTGAATAACTTTCGGGTTTTGATTAGCTTCAAAAAGCATATTTGAATATGTGTGCCTTAATGTGTGAAAGTGAATTCCAAGTTTGTTTAAGTTATGCCTTTTCAAAAAATCTTCAAACATTTTCTTTGTTCCGTGATAAGTCCTAACTTCGCCTTCACTATTGCCAAACACAAGAGAATTATCCTTTGTCAGTTGTTTGCCATTTAGGTCGCCTTGCAACTCTCGTTCGGTTTTGTAATCTTCAAGTGCTTCGACAAGTATGTCGGGCATAGGAACATCTCGAACAGAGCAGGTGGTTTTCGTGTCGCCAATGACAGTTTTTCGTTCTTTAACATTGCCATTCTCATCAAACTTTGGAACAACTGTGATACCACGCCTTATGTGAATACACTTATTTTTAAAATCTATATCTTCCCAAGTGAGAGCAAGAGCTTCGCCTGTGCGAAGTCCTGCCATCATCATACAAAGACAAAGCGGTTTGAAAAATTTATCTTCATTTAGACACTTCAAAAATTCTTCTCGCTTTTCTTGTGGAATTGCCTTATATTTGTTTTCACTATCATAAATTTTTCGTTCTGTGCTTTTTACTTTTGTAAGTTTTGTTGGGTTAAAACTTGTGATATTGTTCTGCACAGCATAGTCAAAAAATTGATTGAAAATGAATTTTACTTTTCTCACAACTGCAAGACTATATCCTTCGCTAATCATTTCATTTAGCACTTTTTGAATGACTATATTGTTAACTTCATCAATCTTCATACCGCCCACTTTTGTTTCTATGTGGTTGGTAAAATTGTCCATAATAACTTCAAAAGTTCGTGGCGAAACTAAGTTCTTTTTAAACACCAAAAGCCAATCTCTCATCATTTGACCGATTGTGTTCTTTTGCGTGTAATCATAGTTGTCAGCCATAACTCGATTTGTCATTTTGTTTAATTTGTCCAAGACTTCAAGTCTTGTTTTGCCATAGACGGATTTTCTTTTTTGTTTGCCATTTTCATCATAGCCTGTTGTTATTGTTCCAACCCATCTTCCGTCTTTTCTTTGCGAGATACTTCCTTCATTGTTGCCTCTTCTTGTCTTGCTTACAACTTTCTTCCTAGCCATTTTGCACCTCGCTTTGAGCATTGTTGAGTGTTAGCCAAGTGACAAAATTAAGAACGCTAACAACTTGTCTTTTGCCGACTTTTGTTGTTGGAAAGGTTTTGCTTCTCATAAGATTTCTTACATTATCTCTGCCAAGTCCAGTGATTTTGATAAGGTCCTCACAGTCTAAAAAATCTTTGCCATATTTTAAAGAAATTCTATTCACTTCGTTTTGTATAAGTTCGTTCAAATTGATTGTATTTTGCATTTAAGTCCTCCTCAAAAAATTAAAATTTCTTTTCTATGTTTAGTTAAAAATTTTCTATATTTCTTTTCTATTTTTAATTAATTTTTTAAACTATGATTTGACAATTTCAACACAAGAAATGGGTATTCCAATTTGCTTGCACAAAGGAAGAAAACGAGTCAAAAAATGTATCATAAGAAAATGCTTGTAAAACAAGGGTTTTCTTAGCATTTTTGACAAAAAGCGTTTCTTCCGCTTATCCTGTATCTCATAATCTCAAATTGTGAGTCATAGTAAACACTACATTTCATATTCATTTCTTTCTCTATACGCTTCAAGTTTTTCAAGAAATCTTTGAAATTCTATCATCTCATATTGTTCTTGCTGTTTGTAGAAATCTAAACAAGAAAACAAATATTCAAGTTGCCTTTTTCGTTGCTTTTTCTTAAAAAATCTATCTCGCTTTGTGTGAGTTGTAATGCTATCTAATCTGTCCTTTATCTTTCCAATTTCGAGAGCAGTTTGAATTGTTTTATTGCCAAGCCTTCGCAGTAAATCTTTGTGGTAAATCTCCGGGTCATACTTGTTAGGAATGTGTTTGTAATTTTTGTTTTGCCAAGTTTTAAGATTTGAAATTTTAGTTTTGTAGTCAATATATTTCAGTCTCATTTCTTTGTTTGAATAGATTATGCTTTCGTTCAGTTTATCAACTTCACTTTTCAAAAACTCCATATTTTCGCTGTCATAACTTACTCTTCCTGTCTTTGGAATTTGTGAATACAATTTCAAAAACTTTCTTTTAAGCGACCGTGTCATTTCAAAAATGTTAGCGCTTCCATTAAACTCTTCTTTTAAATCTTTTCGCAATTTGACAATTTCAGCAGTCTTGTTTGTGAGTGCTTTTTCAAAGATTAGTTTGCTTGTGATTAAAACATCTTTCGCTATCTTTCCAGAATGATAGGATAGTGTTCTATTGTTTTTCATAAACTGTGGTTCTTTCTCAAAAAATGATATGTGAATATGCTTGTTCTCGGTATTCTCGTGAAGTCCTGCATACCAAACAATATTGTCCTTATCAAGTCCTGCACGAGTAAAGAATTTTGGTAATTCTTTCTTTAAAAAGTTATAGGCTTGTTCATAATCTCTGCAATATTCATCTCCAAATTCTTCACGAAAAGAAATCACGCAGTCCCATATACAACTTTGAGTGTTCCTTAACATTTCCCGGAGCTCTCGCTTCTCATCATCACTTAAAAGACCTTTCGCATTAAACACACCGCAAGACTTTTCACTATTGCCAACATATTCGGTATAGTCTTTTGGAACGCTGTCAAGACTGCCTGTGTCAACATAACTGACATAGTTATAACTGCCATTGCAACTTAAAAACTCTCGCTTGCGAATTTTATCTTCTTGCTTTGAGTTGTATTTCTCACTTGGCTTGTAATACTTACAAATAAAAACAATATTATCTGTCATCTTTTCACTCTCTCATAGATTGCATTAACAACATCTTTGATTTCTTCAATTCCTTCCAAAATCTCATCTTCTTTGCTCTCTTTGTCGGCAAACTGCTTTAAACATGCATTCAGAAACTCGTTAATTGACTTGTATCGGCTTTTTTGATAAATCTCTTGTAATTTATCGACAAGCTTCAAATCGTGAATTCTGAGCATATTCTCGCACTTAATCTTGTCTGACTTCATACTTCCTCCTTTTTAGTTTTAGATTTTGAGTTTAAATTTAATTTTACATTTCACACCTCCTTTTAAGTGATTTTACTATTCTCGCGTTATCACCATTTGATAATGCGGGAATAGTTTTCGCAAAGATTTTAGCATTGTCGCTGCACATACATTGTGTGCAGCGGGAAATATTTTTTATTTACTTTAACATTGTCGCAGTGACACCGTCTGTCACAGCGGGAAAAGACTTTTTCTTGCCTATTATTGCATAGTCGCGGGGACAGCATTTGTCCCTGCGGGAAAACTTTTTTAAATTTTCAGCAACATTATTGCATAATCGCTTGACTACCATTTGGTCAAGCGGAAAAAGTTTTTCAACTTTTTTACACTTTAACATTCTCGCTGGCTCACCATTTGAACCTGCGGGAAAATTTGTTAAGAAAAAATATCTCTGCACCGCAAAGATATTAGTCCCTCTACTTATATAACCAACGCTTTTTAAAAATCGTTAACCTATTTTGAGCTATTTTCTTAAAAAATTTTTTGTCCCTCTACTTATATAACCCCATAAAACTTAAAATCGTAAGGGTATTTTGGGGCATTTTTGCAAAAAAATTTAAAAAATTTTTATTTTTGCTATTTTTAGGTCAAAAAAACGAAATATCTCTCTACTTATATAACTACATAAAATTTTAAAACCACAATGGCTTTCTGTCTGTTTTATAAGAAAAGTCGTAAAAAATATTTGTTTTTACTGCTTCTTCATCAAAAAATGAAATACCCCTCTACTTATATAACCAACGCTTTTCCAAAATCGTAAGGGTATTTTTGGCTATTTTTACAAAAAAAGTTTAAAAAATTTTTATATAACAAAAAAAGAAGCAAGCAAAAACTTACTTTTAATAACAAAAGAAAACTTTTCTTTATTTTAATTTCTTTTGAAAGTATTTTTTAAAACAAAGGATAAAATATATAATATTTATTAAAGATAAGAGAGCAAGGCAGACTCTTTTCGCAATGCTCATTTTTTCTTTTGTGTAGGGTAAACTTTGTTTTCATATTTTTTTAGATAAAAAAATTACACTTTTTCAAGTGTAATTTAAAAATATGGTTAAATTTTAAAATAAATTCTTTTTTATAAGTGTTTTTATATATTTTTCATAATTCTTTTTCCACTCATCAGGTGAAATATATTCTTGTCCATTTTTACCTTCTTTTATTATTCCCATCTCCTCACACGCCTCTATAACTCTGGCAGCCAAAGGGTATGGCATTTCAAATGTTTTTTGAATGTATGCACACGAAAAATTTTTCTTTTTTATGCAATGCTCTATAACATCTGTTATAAAAATTTCTTCTTCATCATCGACCATATTTGCTCCTTAGCAATGTTTTTCTTTGAAATCTCTAAATTTATGGGTTACATCAAAAACTACATCTTGTCCTAATGCTTCAAAGTGTTTTTTACCACACTTTATGCGTATGCTTTCTTTATCTCTCAAATCCATAAAGTTAGTAGAGCCTTTTGTTTCTATAACAAAATAAAGCTTTTTCTCGTTTTCAGTTTCAACATAAACTGCCCAGTCTGGGTTATATGAGCCAATAGGTGTTGGAATTTTAAACTTGTCAGGTATTTTAAAGAATAGCTTGACTTGTTTGTCATTATCAAGTTCAAGTGCAAAATCTCTTTCATTTTGAGAGTTATCATAAACAATGTAGTCATAAAGAGAGTGGTCAACAGCAACTGCGTTCTTATCTAAAAATGCAGTAATTTCTGTTTGATTTTCAAGGTCAAAAAGTTCTGTGAATGAATATGATTTGCCCGGAATTTTTGTATAAGTAATTCCGTCAATACACTCATTTGCACGCACATAATTTATAAGCTTTGCAACTTCTTCAATAAAACTTTGTGGATTGTTTACAAAATCTTGTAATCTACCAGAGTTAAGCAAGATTTTGCCTATTGTGTCTCTTGTTAGTTTGCAATTTTTAGATAATATTCCAACAACATCAGGGAGCAATATTTCGTTTTCAGTTTCTTCAAATCTTGCACCTTGTGAAGTGTAGTCAACACCAGACTTTTGAATGTTAATTTTAACGGTTTCTTTTGATATTTTTGTTTTGCCGATAGGGTCCATTTCGCTAATAGCTTTCACACATTTATCAATGAGATTTTCTTTGCTCATATTTATTCGATAAATAGTTTTTTGTTTTATTTTGTTCCAAAGTTCAATAAACTCATCGTGTTCAAACACATCATCTTTGCGTTTAACAGTTACTTGCTTGTATGACGGCATAATAACAACTTTCTTATATGCATTTTCGATTTGCTTAATAATTCTATCTTTTGCCCGTTCAAACTTCTTAGGTAAATCAACTGTTCCGTTGAGCAAATCATTTTTTAGTGTATCTTTGATTTTACCTTTGTTGTCAATGTAATTCTTTGCTCTAAAATGTTCCAATAGTCCACGAGCGTCGGTTGCACTTGTTTGTTTTTCTTCGCCATTTTCATCAGTGTAGGCAATATTAACAAACATATCAATATCAAGTATTCCAAATTTAACACCGGTTTCATCTTCAATTTCTTTTTGCAACTTGTCTGCAAATTCAGTAAAAGTTTCTTCTGCTATAACATGCAAAATATTGATATTCTTATCATCAATTCTTTCACCGGTTTGGTCAACGCAAAGTCTAAGTCCACGCCCAATTTTTTGTCTGCAAGTAAACACTGTTCTGTTTTCAATTAAAGTGCAAATTTGAAACACATTTGGGTTGTCCCAACCTTCTTTTAGGGCAGAGTGAGAGAAGATAAATCTAAGCGGACAATCAAAAGACAAAAGCCATTCTTTGTCTTTCATAATGGTATTGTAAGTAGAATAGTCGTCGATGGTGTCGCCATTTGTATTTTTAATTCTGCCTTTTTTGTCTTTACTAAAATATCCATCGTGGACTTTTTCAGTTTCTGTATTGAAAAATGCTTTAACTTCTGCATATCGTGGTTGATTTATAAGTTCATTATAACATTCTTCAAACATTTTAGCATAAATACCTTTTTGGTCATCAGCTTCATAATCACGGTATTTGGCAACTTCATCAATAAAGAACAAAGACAAAACTTTTATGCCTTTTTTAATATAAATTCTTTCTTTGTCAAGATGAGCTTCAATTGTGCGTTTAATCATTTCACGTTTTTTTGTCATCTCATCAATGTCGCCAATTGCTTTACCAAGTGTCAAAAATTCAGTGTTTGTAAACTCAATTTCTTCAAAGCCTTCCATAGCATTTATTCCAGCAACAACATAACCCTCGTAAATGCTTCTACCAGTTTTTACTTCAAGATTAGTATTAGGAGTTACCCAAACTGTATCCCTTTTAACTTTTCCGTCTTTTTTAGCAAAATCAAGTTCCAAACGGGCTCTATATCCATTTTTACTATCAACTTCTAATAGTTTTATATAAGGCTTGTTAAAGTCATCAACAAGGTTATTATTAACAACACAAATTTGCTTAACAATGTGCATATTATAGGCATCAACAGGTGTAAGTCTGTAAACTGTGTTGATTTTTTGTCTATGGGTAGCAGAGTATCTTAACTCAAAGAGTGGGTTAAGTCCCATAATGGCTTCTCTTGATTTTGCGGTATTGTCAACGCTTTGCGGTTCATCAATGATAATAATTGGTCGACACTCACGCAAAAATTCTTTTGCAGATTTTGCCATTTGGTCGCTTTGTTGATTAAACAAATTCTCATTCTTCTTAAATGCGTCAATGTTTACAATCATAACTTCCAAATTGTTAGACAAAGCGAAATCTCTCACTTCGTGGCGCTTTGCAGAGTTGTAGATAAATGGTTTAACTGTCGTGCCTTCATATTCGCGTTTAAAGTATTCACGAGTGGTTTGCATAGATTTATAGACACCTTCTCGAATAGCAACACTTGGCACAACCACAACGAATTTTTTAAAGCCATATTGCTTGTGTAGTTCTAAAATTGTTTTTGTGTAAACGAATGTTTTACCCGTTCCAGTTTCCATTTCAATATTAAATCTTAATTCTTTAAGTTCTGTTAATGGCAAAAGATTTCGGTCTTGCACCTCTTTTAAGTTTGCTTGGATTTGCTCCATAGACAAATCAAGGTTGTTTGCATAACCTAATAATTCATCTTTTGAATAGTCCACAACATCAAATTTTTCAACAGAAAAAGTGGACGGTGCACTTGCACAGCCTTTAAATAAATCTACAACGTTTTTAACTGCGTCCTCTTGAAAATCTTGCTTTTTAAGTTTAAGTTTCATTTTTATTTTCCTATTAAATTCTTAGTTCTTCTTCTAAAATGCTTGTTATATAAAATTTAGTTTTAAGTATTTCTAAACATAGTTCTTTAATATCTGACATATTATTGCAAACATCGGTTTTTTCTTTGTCTGTCAAAAGATAACCAACAGCAAATAAACTAATTTTTTCTTGCATTTCAAAAAATAATTTTCTTATTTTAGCAATAGTCGGTGCAACGTGTTTTCCAACATAATTTTCTCCAACAAGTAATTTAACATTATAACTTTCAAATATGTTTTGTTTTAGATTGTGAACATCTTCAAAAAAATTACTATATTGCTTATATGTCTTATTTTTATCAAAAATTATTCCTATAAGTTCGCAATAATCATAAATTTCAAAAACTAGATTGAATACTTGTTCTCTTTTCTCTATCTGCAACTGTTTTAAATTTCTATTTGCCATTTCGGTATCTTTTTGAGCTATTCTTTCTTGTAATTCATTTTGTTTATTGTTTAATTTTGTATTTTGGCAAATAATATATATTGTTAAAATACTTGTTGCAATAAAAGATAAAATTGAGATTACAACTCCTACAATATCTGCCCAAGTAACCATTAGAATAACCTCATTTCTTTATTGCGAGATTTAAGTATTTCTTCGGCGTTGATAAGTAGGTTATCAGTGCTAAAACAACGGTCGGCGAATAGATAAGTGCCTACGCTTTCATTTGCAAAATTTTCAATATCTTCAAGTGTGATGTTCATTTCAGAGCAAACTAAAAGTTTGTAATCTTCGCCATTTACAATGTATGCTTTTTCATTTACGGATTTTGTTATAGGCAAGGTTAAATCAAGTCCATATTTAAGCATAACTTCATAAACAAGGTCAAGTTCTGTTCTGTCTGCTTCAAGATAGTCCAAACTTAATTGAATTCGCTTAGCTACTTCATCTGCGTCTTTTGTTGGTGCATTATTCCATTTTTTAAGGTTAGAAGTATCTAATTTAAACACTTTAAAGCCAGTGTCAATATGTCTATTTTCATTGTTTATTTTAAATAAATTTTTGCCTTTTTGAAAGGTTTCAAAACTTTTGTCTAACATTGCTTTTAATAATTTAGCATCTTTTTCATTTTCTATAATGGGAGCTTTATTAAATGTCAAAATTTCTTCTTCAATTTTTTTGCCTGCTCGACGAATACGCTCTTTACCAATTTCGCAAATATTTTTATATCCAGCTTTATATGCTTCGCTATCTTCTTCTGTCTTTTCTGGTAGTTGCACACAAATAAAATTTCTATTCCCACCATCTTCTAAATTTTGTTCAAATACTGCATTTGCTAATGTTGCAGCGCCAGAGAAGAAATCCATTATTATGTCATTTTCCTTTGTAGCAATTTTAAGCATTTCTCTTATATAAGGCGTTGGTTTAGGTGTATCAAAAACTATAGTTCCAAATAACTTTTTAATCTCATCAGAAGCATTAGCCGCATTAGAAACATTATCCCAAATAGTTTCTGGAATTTTGCCCTCATTTTCATCTATAAACATTTTTCTATAAATATTGTCGCCACGAATAATAAGTTTATCTTCATTGTCTAATTTTGTTAAATTTTCTTTGCTGAATAACCACAATCTTTCTGAAAAATATTGTCCGTTTTTAGTAGTAAAATCATATTTAACACCACCTTGTGTTCCTCGCGCCCAAGTTCCTAACATTCTATAAGGTCCACGTGGGTCATTATCAGGATTTTTATATGCCTGTTTGGTTTCATTATCTAATTCAAGACGATTAGTTTCAAAATAATTTTTATTTTTTGCATAAATTTCAAGATATTCGTGAGATTTACTGAACCATTTTGCTGAATTATCTCTACCTCTTTTTCTTTTCCATATTACACTTGCGACAAAATTGTCTTCGCCAAATATTTCATCGCAAATTTTCTTTAAATTTGCTTGCTCATTGTCATCTATTGAAATAAATATAACACCATCATCTTTTAAAAGTGTTCTTGCAAGTTTAAGACGTGGATACATCATATTAAGCCAATTTGTGTGATAGCGACCGTCGGTGTCAGCATTTGATTTTTGAGCTTGACCAGTGATAGCTTTGTAATTTGCAATGTTATCTTCAAAATTGTCCTTATAAACAAAATCGTGCCCAGTGTTGTAAGGTGGGTCTATGTATATCATTTTAATTCTACCATTGTAAGACGTTTGCAAGAGTTTAAGCACTTCCAAATTGTCGCCTTCAATGTAGATATTTTTTGTTTTGTCCCAATCTTTACTTTCTTCTATGCAAGGGCGCAGAGTGCCAGTAGAGCGTTTTTGAGCAAGTTTTGTCGCTTCAGTTTTGCCATTCCAAACAAAAGAATATTGCTCTTTATTTCGGTTTATATCTTCGCCGAGCAAAAGTTCCAACTCTTCAAAGTCAATTTTATCTTCCTTAACAATTGCAGGAAAAAGTTCCTTTAACTTTGCAATATTTTCCTTAACCAAATCTAAACTTTGTCCGTCCAATTTTTCCATTAGTCTTGCTCCTTTTTATGAAATAGTTTTTTCCAAAGAGATTTCCAAAAAGATTCTTTTTCTTCTTTTTCCACCTTGACACTTGTGCTAATTTTTGTCTCTTTATTTGTTGATTGAGAATTACCTTTCCCAATATTTCCTTTATTTGTAAATTTTTTAGTTTTTATGTTAACATTAACACCTTCGGCAACATTCTCAGTATATTGAATAGGTATTTCATCTAATTCTAAATACATATTTAGAATTTCTTTTATTTGTTTTAATTCTCGTCTGTAATCCCAACCATCACTTGTTGCGGCTTTACCCATACTCTTTATTCCATCATCAAAAGTTTTATCCAAGCGTGAGTATTTTGCACACAATTCTAAATATAAATCATAACTGCCTTTAATTTGTTTTTCTCCTTCCTTACATCTTTCAATGTCATTTTCTATCATTGTCTTAATATTATCTTTTAACATAATAAGGTTACCTCACTTCAAAGTATAACATAAAATTATCAAAAATTTGGCTTTTTAACTCATTTTTTTGCAAAAATTCTTCAATTTTTTGCTTTGTTTCTCTATTTATTTTAGATTTCTTTAAAAACTCATTATCTTTAAGTTCAAAAAGTTTCTCTGTAAGTTCGTTTATTTTTTGATTTTTTGCAAGTCCTTCGCCAAAATTATCACTGGCTGAATTATTCTTAACATTCTCAATTTCTCGCTCTAAAACTTTAATTTCCTTTTCAAGTTTTGATTTTTCATTTTCTGCAAGCATTTTTATATGAGAAAGTGGCAAAGTTGCACTTTTATCAATTTCTTCCTTTAATGGTTCTTGTAATTTAGGGATAATAAGTTCAATCTCTTTTTTAAGTTTGTCCTTAATCTCATTTGGTATGTCAGTAGGCTCGTTTTCTAAACACTCTAAATCTAACAATTCATTGCATATATTGTTATCTAAAACTTTCCCATTTTCATCAATTCCAATTAAACAATATTTACTTGCGCTATTAAATCCAAAATACACACTTAAATTAAAACTTGCAATATATCCTTTAAGTCCACCAAATTTACCATTGCCATTAAGAATAAGTTTTAAAGGTTTTAATCTATATGACATTGCAAGGGCAGAAAGCATAGATTGACAAGGGTCAGAACCCAAAGTAAATGCACGAAATCTCTCATCTCCTACAAGCGAAAATTTAAAAGGCTCCGCATATAAATTTTTTCTATGCCAATCTGTTTTACATTCAAAGGTGTTTTCGTCTATAAAACTATCTTTATAATAAAATCTTGCAAGTTCTTTAATTATCCCGTCAAGTTCTGCAACTTTTCGTTTTATAATCTCTGCCATATTCTTTGTTTTCTCTACAATATGGCGGTCAAAAGTGTTAAAAAGAACATCGTTCGAGTCCGCTTTAATGGCGTCAAGTTCTTTCTTAAACTCTTCGCTTAGTTCGCTAAATTCTATTTGGACTTCCTTCTTTTTACGAACATTATCAAGGGTATCTCTTATATTACTTTCAATATCACCATCAACAGCTCCCGAGATGATATTATCGCTTGCCCCTATAATGCTGTTTGATATGTTCATTCTCTTATAAAACAATTCATACATACGGACGTCAGAAAAGTTGTCAGGGCAAATAAAGTTCAAAACAAAGACATCAGTCGCTTGCCCAATTCTATGGCAACGGGATATTCTTTGTTCCATATCAAGCAAAACTTGTGGAAAATCGTAATTGATGACAAATGATGAAGCTTGCCAGTTTAAACTTTCGTTTCCTTTGTCGGTAGAAATTAAAATCGCAGGTTTTTCGCTCGTTAAAAACTTCTTTATAGGCTCATCATCGGTGGTCCCGTTAAATGAATTTATACTATAATCCGTGTTTTGCATTAAGATTTTGTGGATATGTTCTTGTGATTGTGTGTTACTTGTAAAAATTACACATTTTTTAGCAATACCTTTCTTATGAAATGTCGAAAATGTTTGCTTTAACGCATTTAACAGCATTTCATCTTTATTGTTCATTCTAATTGATGTTGCTAAATCAAGCATTTCTTTAATTTCTTTGCGTTCCTCTAAATTTTCTTCTTTTGCATTTTTGTTTAACCTTACATAAATTCCACTTAAAGTTTTAGACAGTGCATAGGCAGAAGATGAAAGTGTTCCGTAAAGCATAAGTGAAAGTTCATAAGGGTTCATCTCTGGAAATGCTTGTTTTGTTGGTTTAGCAATGTATTTTTCAAGCAAAGAGTATAAATTTTTCTCTTTATCTGTCATTTTATATATTTGAGTTAAAATTTGCCTGTCGGGCAGTTTAGTTTCTACTTTTACTTGGCTTCTAAGAGTTCTAAAAGTGTATGGAGCAATTATATCTCGAAGTTCTGGATAATTCTCTGGTTTTCTAAAATATCTTTTATGAAATTCATCATAGTCAGTAAAAATGTTGTCATCAATAAAATTGATGAGTCCAAAAATATCATCTTCATTTTTTTGAATAGGTGTTGCTGTAAGTAAAATTTTCTTCGCATTTGGTGTTACGGATAGAACAATTTCTGCTGTTTTGTTTTCTTTTATTTTGTATGTTCTAAATCTATGAGCTTCATCTAAAATGCAAAGTTGCCAATCAAACTCTTTAAAAACATCTGTGTTTGCAGTTAAATAATCATAAGTTGTTAAAACAATTCCACTATAAAAGTTTCTTAAAGACTGCGCATAATTGTCCGAAACAGGTCTTTCTTTGTTATCTAACACAACACATCTAAAATTAAAAATTCTAATAATGCTTGTAAGCCAACTGTCAATAGTTGGAGACGGAACAACAACTAATATACAATTTTTACTATTTTTGCATTGAGCCAAGATAAGCAAAGCTTCCATTGTTTTTCCAAGTCCAGCTTCATCGGCAAGAATAAAACCTTTAACAAAAGGGTTGGAAAGAGCGAATGTTGACGCATAAATTTGATGAGAAAAAATCTCAATACCACTTCTTAAATATTGTGGCACAAGACTTTCAAGTTTTCCAATTTCAAATCCACCAGCTATCTTCTTAACTAAATGATAAGCTTGCAAGTTATTGTTTATCATTCGCATTTAACCTTTCAATGAAAACATTATAACATAAAAGAGCTTAAAAGCGATTATCTTTATCAATATTTTTATTTAAAATAAATTTCATTGTTGTTTTAATCTTCTAATACAACAACATTTACTTTGTGAGTATAAACTGTGCAAGCATCAAGGGCTATCACATTTTTTGTGATAAAAGGTTCAAAATTTTCTTTCTCACCAAATTCGCTATATTCAGTTGGATTTTGTTCGTGCCAGAATGCAGAACAATGCCAATGTCCACAAATTATCGTTTTGTTTTGTTCATAAATTTTATATCTATACATTTCCACAGGATTTACCCAGCGAGCCTTTTGCCAGCGTTCTTTTCTTGCTTTTCGCCATTCACTGTCATATAAATAACAATTCTCAACAATAGGTATCCAACCGTGAACAAAAATATAATGCTCAGTTTCATAAAAGTCAATACACATATCCAACACTTCTTGTAGTCTTGTTTGTTTTGCTATTTTTTTCAAATCAAATTCGCTTATTTGCCATTCAGGATATAAGTCCACAATTGTATATGCTGTTCCATTTGACAAATCAGCAAAATTGTTTTTGTTTCTGTCTATCATCTCTTGCATTAAATCTTCGTGATTGCCACGAATTAAAATAAATTTATCTTTATGAGAAAGAATAAAATCAATAATCTCTCGAGGTTGTCTGCCACGGTCAAACAAATCTCCACAAACTATAATTTTATGTTCTGGATTGGTTAAATCAAAACCTTTCTCATTTAAAGCATTTTGCCATTCATCAAAAAATCCGTGAATGTCGGAAGATACAAAGTATTTCATTATTACCCCTAAATTATATAAACTATGCTTCCAAAAATTATAGCATATAACTTATAAAATTTTATAATCTTTCTTATAACAATTTCAATAGTCTTGCATAGTTTTAGGCAGTTTTAGAGAGTGCAAAATGCCGTAAAAAGTGCAAATAGTAGTAAATAGTAGTCAAGCACTTTTATAAAGTTGACTACTAAAAGATTTAGTAGGTGCTTATACGCCTTTATTTATAGGGCAATTAGCAAACAGCATAAAAAAACGTTCATTTTATATTACTTTTCTGATAAGGTGGGGGTCGGTGGTTCGAGTCCACTCAAGCCAACCAATAAAAGAGAGTTATTACAGCTCTCTTTTTTGTTGCAAAAACCTTTCAAAAGCCCTATTTTTAGGGCTTTTATAAGGATTTTCGTTGGTAGTTCGAGAGCTGAATAACGGCTTTTTTTTATTGCTTTTTTATCAAAAATAGGTCAAATTTAGTGTAGCAAATGCACCCTATTTTTGTAGCAAATGATTTTTAATATAAAATTAGAACAAAAAAAAGACCGATAGTGAGTAATTTTTCACTATCGGTCTAATTCTTTTCAAAACTGCCTAAAACTGATATATTTGCTACAATTTGCTACAAACTGCTACAAAGATTTTTTACATCTCAAAATCTTTTTCTTTCTTCTTTTTCTTTTGTTCTCTTTCATATTCTTGCTCTTGAAGTTCTTGTTGTTTTCTTTCTTGTAGCATTTCTATGATTTTATCAATATCATCGTCTTTGATATTTTCAACTATTTTTTTATTATCAAGTTCTTTAAATTGTTCGTTTAGCACATTAGTTGCTTTTTCAAAATAACTTTTATCAACAGAGTTGTATGTTGAGATTGTTGTTTTAACATCTTTGTGCCCTAACAACGATTGTATAACTTTTGGATTTTGGTCGGCTTCAAATAGCATATTTGAGTATGTGTGTCTTAATCCGTGAAAATGGATATTATACTCTGTAAGCTTGTATTTCTTCAAAAATCTATTTAATATTTTTTGAGTACCTGAATAAGTTCTAAAAGTTCCATCGTCATTAGCAAACACAAAACAATGTTTATCAAGTAAATCAACTTTGCCTTTATTTGAAATTTGTGATTGCCTTTGTTTGTAATCATTTAAAGCATTTATCAAAATATCAGGCATTGGTACAACTCTTTTAGAACAAGTTGTTTTCGTTTCGCTAATAATAGTAATTCTTTTAATGACTTTGCCTTCGCTATTAAATTTGGGCTCTATTGTTAAACCTCGTTCAACATTGATTGTTTTGTTTTCAAAGTTTATATCTTGCCATTGTAAAGCTAACACTTCGCCAGTTCTTAGTCCTGCAAACATCATTATATGGATTTTGTTTGGTTGTACGAAAACCTTGCAGATTATAAATCAAAATATATACTTTATGCAATATTAAATAATTATTACAATTTTGATTTTATTAGTTTAGGCAAGGTTACAAATGATATTTATAAGCACTATTTTGATTTAGACATATTAAAACTACAACAAGATGAGGTTTTTGTAGATATGGGTGCATATATTGGAGATACAACATTAGATTTTATAAATTCATACGGCACAGATAGTTATAAAAAAATTTATTGTTATGAAATGACAAAAAAATCATTAGAAAGCGCGAAAAAAAAATTAAACACATACGATAACATTATTTTTAAAAACTTTGCGGTAAGTGATAAAAATGGAAAACTATATATGTGTGAAAATGGTTATTCAAGTTCTGCAAATCAAATTAGTACAAACGGCGAAATAGAAGTTGATTGTGTTAGTTTAGATAATGATATTAGTGAAAAAATAACAACAATAAAAATGGATATTGAAGGTGGCGAGAAAAAAGCACTTAAAGGTTGCAAGAATCATATAATTGATGAAAGTCCAAATCTTTTAATATCAGTTTACCATAATAATAGTGATATAATTGAAATTCCCAAGATGATTTCAGGTTATAACAAAAATTATAAATTTTATTTGCGTTATTACGGTGGTCCGTTGTATGCAACTGAAATAGTGCTAATTTGTATAAAAAAATAAGAAGAAAAAAATATATTTTTATGAAACATTAAAATAAATTTTGTAAAAAATTTTTATAATGGTATACTAATTACAAAATGGTAGGTGTTTTATGAAAATTAATTTTTTTAAATGGCTTATGTTTTTACTAATTGTTGGAATTATAGTTACAGTTGTTTTATTGGTTACATCAAAACATGAATATTGTATTCAATTTCGTGCTGATAACACAGTTGTTGAAGAAATTTACACGGCAGGTAAAGAAACAATAGAACTGCCAACGGCACCAGTAAAGCAAGGATATACCTTTAAAGGTTGGTATTTTGACAACGGCACTTGGACTAATAAGTTAGAAGAAACCACATATAAAGATATTGAATTAAAAAATAATGTAACAGTTTACGCATATTATGAACAAGACGAAGTTGTAGCTACAAAATATGACATAACATTTATGGCAGACG
>CAKNPS010000007.1 GCA_930990515.1 uncultured Clostridia bacterium | reverse complement strand
AAATTGCCTAATAAAAAAGTCTTATACCTTACGACAATAAGTATAAGACCCAACACAATTATAAATATTTAAATAAAATTTTGAAAAACACTTGACAAGTGAAATGCAAATATATTATACTTTAAAAGCAATGAATATTTGGTCTCGTGGTCAAGTGGTTAAGACACCGCCCTTTCACGGCGGTATCAGGGGTTCGAGTCCCCTCGAGATCACCACAGGCATCGCCTGTTTTTTTGTTATATATTAAAGAAAAGTTATAGATAGAAAGTTCCTTTCCTTCAGCACAAAATTATAAAATATCGTGATTATTAAATCACGATTTTTATTTTGTCAATTTGTTTTGAACAAGACTAACCAATGTGTCAACATAACCTTTAACTTGATTTTTTGCTGCACTACCAAAAAATTTATTATCTATCGGCATTTCTTCACCTGGTTTTGTGCCAACTCCTAACCCTATCCAATATTCAAGATTGAGTTCAGAATCTGTTATTTCATATTTAATATATTTTCTTGAAACCCAAAAACCTTTTCCATTCTGATATACTTTTTCATCATTATATTGGACAAGTTCAAAGCCGTTTTGTTTTAAAAAGTTTTCAATCTTTGCAGTTACTTCTTCTTTTGTTCCAACATATTCAACTTTGAGTGTTGACCTATCTTTTTTATATTTAACACAGAATGATGAAACTATTGCTATAATTATTCCCACAACCAAAACTACAATGCCGGAAATTAAAAGTGGTAAAATTAAGCCCTGAGTTGGTTCTAACCCAAATGTTGCTCCTAAAAGAACGGCACCAATCAAAATAATTATTGTTGAAATAATATTTAATGTCTTTTGCATTATCTACTCCTATCTTGATATTACTCAAATGTTATGCTATAAGTCAACAAAAATTAATAAAAAGTTGTTTTTCTCCTAACTTTTTTATGAAAAAGCAATAATTATTTTTAAAATCAAGATCGGATTTAAAAAATCATGGCATAATACAATGATTTATTTTTTAATTTCTTTAACATTTCCTTCATTATCTAAAAGTGCCGTGCCTTCCACAATCTTTATAGTGTAAGTTTGAGTGGCAATTTCTTCTTCCCAAGTGATTTTAAAAACAATTTCATTGGTTGTTTCTGTTACAACTGGATAAATATTAAAAAAATTTTGTTGTTGTCCATCAATTTTAACAAACATATCAGTGAATGTCACACCATTCATTTCAAGAGTGGTCTTTTTTAAGTTTTCAACTTCACTTGGTGCTTCAATTTTAAGTCCAATACGATTTCCCGGTTCCCAACCTTTAGATAAATCTTTTTCATAATATTGAATAAACTCTCCTTCCCCACCAACAAAAATTGTTCTTGAATTTTCATCATAAACAAATGATAAACTTCCGCCAGTCATTTCATCATCACGAGAAATTTTTGCAGAAGAAACTTCTTTTCCACCACAACCAGCAAAAGAAATTGCCATAAAAATTAATAACGCACAAATTAATGATTTAAATTTCATAAAAATAGTTTGTGAGTTAATTACCTTTTTATTCCTATATATAGTAAAAGTTTTAATTTTAGCATTTATCTTTATTTAATTACATCTTTAATTAAAATAATTTTCTTTAAAAATCATATTGAAATTTTGACAAAATATGTTAAAATATCAATATGACTGATGAAGAACTTGTGGCATTATCACAAAAAGGCGATGAATCTGCTGAAAATGAAATTTTAGAAAAATATAAAGACACTGTGGTGAAAATTTCCCGTGGTTACTTTATCATTGGTGGCGAACTTGAAGACATTATTCAAGAAGGTATGATAGGACTTTATAAGGCTATTAAAAATTTCAGTAAAAATAAAAATGCCACATTCAAAACTTTTGCCATTATGTGCATTAAACATCAAATTCAAACCGCAATTAAAAAAGCAAACACAAAAAAGAATTTACCACTTTCTAATTCCGTTTCCTTGCAAAGTTTTAGCGAAAAAAGTGAAGAAGATGAATTTTTGCCAGTAAACTTGATTTTTCAAGTCTCCCCTGATGAAAAAATCATTAATCGAGAAAACTATAAATATTTAGTTTCAGCCATAAAGAAAACACTTTCAAAAAAGGAATTTGAAGTTTTAAAATATTATCTTCGTGGTTATACATATAAAGAAATCGCCGACTTTTTAAACCTTAACCAAAAAAGTATTGACAATTCCTTGAGTCGAATTAAAAACAAACTTAAAAACATACACAATGAAGCCATATAATTTTGCTTATATAATTGACATTTCCTTATAAAGAAATTAAAATAAAAGTTATTAGGAGAAATAGATGAGTTTAAAAGATATTGACATTGACAAAATTGTTCCAGAAAACGAACTTGAAGAAGAAATAATCGCCGACATTAAGGCAGGAAGAACAAAAGAAGTTCAAACCCGTTGTCCTCCAGAACCTAGTGGTTATTGGTATATTGGTCATGTAAAAGCATGGACTATTAATTTTGAAACAGCACAAAAATTTGGTGGAAAAACATATCTTCGTATGGACGACTCAAATCCTACAAAAGAAGATGGCGAATTTGCCGATAGTTATATGGCCGACCTTGAATGGCTCGGATTTAAACCAGAAGCACTTGTTTATGCAAGCGAAGCATACTTTGACGACATATATAAAATCGCCGAGAAAATGATTATGAACGGCGATGCTTATGTTTGCGACCTTTCAGCCGAAGAAGTTTCAAAAACTCGCGGGACTTTAACAGAACCTGGAAAAGAAAGCCCATATCGAAACCGCACACCTGAAGAAAATTTAAAACTTTTTAGAGAGATGCGTGCTGGTAAATTCCCTGATGGCTCAAGAACTTTACGTGCAAAAATTGATATGTCACACCCAAACATCAATATGCGTGACCCTGTAATGTATAAAATTGCTAGACAACATCACTATCGTGTTGGCGATAAATGGTGTATTTGGCCACAATATGACTTTGTTCACCCAATGGAAGACTGCCTTGAAGGCACAACTTACAGTTTGTGCGATAAAGGCTTCCAAGACCATAGAGTTGTCTATGAGTGGTTTGTGGAACATGGTTGGGGAAAGAAATATGCCCCTAAACAACGCGAATTTAGCCGTCTTGTCATTGAAAATATTTTGACTGGAAAAAGATATTTAAAACAACTTGTAAATAGTGGAGCAGTCAGTGGCTGGGACGACCCAAGATTTCCAACCCTTGTTGGAATCAGAAGAAGAGGATACACAGCAAAAGCCGTTAAAGATTTTGTTAAATCTGTCGGTTGGGGAAACACAATTGAAGTGACAGTTCCTTTCTCTGCTTTAGAATATTATGTTAGAGAAGATTTAAACAGAATTGCCACTCGTGCTATGGTGGTTTTGGACCCACTTAAAGTCGTTATCACAAACTATGACAAAGATGGCGAAGATATTGAAATCGACAACAACCCAAATGATGAAAATGCTGGCACTCACAAAGCACGTTTCAGTCGTGAAATTTACATTGAAAAAGAAGATTTCAGTCTTAATCCACCACCAAAATATAATCGTCTTACAGAAGGTGGAATTGTTAGGCTTAAAGGTGCATATATCATAAAATGCAACAAAGTTATCTTTGATAAAAATGGTGAAATTGACCATTTGGAATGTGAATATTTACCAAACACAAAAAGTGGCAACGACACTTCTGGAATTAAGTGTAAAGGCACAATTCACTTTGTATCTAGTGATAACTTCTTTGAAATCACAATTAGGGAATTTAAAAATCTTATTAAAAGCGAATATAAAAGCCCTGCCAAAGCACTTGCAGATGGTGTAGAAATCAGCGAACTACTCGAGCCAAATTCTCTTATTGAAAGAAAGGCTTATGCCGAAAATTTCCTCAAATCTGCTAAAGTGGAAGATAAATTCCAATTTATGAGAAAAGGTTATTATTGCCTTGATAAAGATACCACGGAAGATAACTATATCTTCAATTCCACAATTTCTCTTAAAGATTCTTTTAAGAAATAATATAAACTATGTGATGTTAAAATTTTACTATCATAAAATTTTAATAAATTCTATCGAATTTGTGTGCTAGTGCACACTCATCACATAATATGTATGACCATCAGCCTCACTCAAATACAACTAAAGTTGTGCTTGGTTCGGCTTCCGATAATATAAATTAAGGAAAATATTTTATTTATTTCCTTTAATTTTAATAATAAAATTATTTTTAAAATAAAATTGCATTAAAATCGTTTTGCAATTTTATTTTTTTTGTTTATAATAATTATATGCTACTAGCATCACTTATAATTATTTATGTCGCTTCTGGACTTCTTGGAATAACCACCATATTTATAAAAAAGAAAGGTGCGTTATATTTTTCTATATCGGCATTAACAATTATTTGCCTTGTTGTTGCAGGAATTTTGACCGCAAATTATAATAATTATTTCGGCGGATTTTCTATCATTTCTATTATCTCAATTTTCCCTATTTTCTTATCACTATTTGAACTTAAACCTAAAGAAATTGTGGAAGAAGATATAGAAAATACCACTCAAAATTTTGACACCGAAATTGAAGAAATCAATAAAAATAATAAGAAAAAGAAAAAAGAAAAAAAGAAATACAATTTCTCAAAATCCTTTGCAGAAAGCGAAGGAAGAATTTTTGAAGGTGTTGCCTTTCTTTTATCATCTTTCTTGTTTGCTTTTGCTGGACTATATCTAGGCAAAGAAACTCCATTTGGATTTTTAATGGCAATTCCTTTTGCATTGATTGGTCTTTGCATCACTTTTATGCGAAAAAATCATAATTTCTATGATGTTATTTCCAACATATTATGTTATATTTCAGCAGGCTTTCTTGTTGGGCAAATAATTACAGTTTTAATGTATTCTTTTGCTCTTTCAAACATCTTATATGCCATTGCTTCCTTAATTTTTGCTAGTTACATAATAACAACAACTTTCACAAAGGAAAGAAGAATAAACATTTTGATGTATGTGTCTTTTATTCTTCTTTGTCTTTCAATTTTGTTTCTATAATAATTTTACTTCTTAACCTTTAAAAAGGTTTCTATTCTTCAACAAACAACTCTCACAAAAATAAAAATTTTATGAATAACCCTTGACAAAAGGCATATATTAGGTTTATAATACTAATATCTTTTGACGCGAGGTAGAGCAGCTCGGAAGCTCGTCGGGCTCATAACCCGAAGGTCGTAGGTTCAAATCCTACCCTCGCAACCAATTATAAAAGGCTGAATGTTTCAGTCTTTTTTTATTTTTTCTATTGTAATTTATCTTTGTTTATGATAAAATAAATTAAAGAGAGAAAACATTATGAGAAAATTAAGAATCAAATATCGTTCTGTTGATGGTTGGAGTTATTCTGGTGGAAGAAGTAACAACATTTGGGGACAAGTGCCAACATCAAACCTTCCGCTTGATTTAATCAACCATTCAATTATGCAAGGCAAAAAGGCTTGTGTATGGACCTGCTATGACGAACAAATTTATAAAAAAGATGAAGACGGAAATTTAATTCCTACCAAACTTGAAAATTTGCCAAAATCAATTTCCGCAACCTTTAAACCAACATATTCTAGGTATTCAGCAATCGCCGAAAATTTAGGTATGAGAATAGCACTTGCATTGGATTTACCAACTTCATATAACTATATTGTTGAATTTGATTTTCAAGATGATAAGGCTGGTTTTAAAAGCCTATTAAAACACTTGAATGAAAGAGATTTAAAAAATTTACAGCCTTATGGTATTGTTTCAATCGATTTTTTAAAACCATCAAATGACTCATCAATTTATTTATCAACAGCATACTCAGGAGAACGCCTAGTTTCCTTTGAAGAAAGTATGAAAATGGCAAAAGCAATTTTTTCTGACAATTCAGATAAGCCTTTCCTTGTTAAAAACTGGCTTAAAAGTTTATGTGCCTTTATTCGTGATAAAAAAGAACAATATTTGCCAGATATTTCGCAAGAAAAATTAGAAAAACAAATTAAATGTGTTAAAAGTCGTGTTGTTCGTTCTTTCTTACTCCGAGAATTTCTTGGAGATTGCGATTTCACAGACAGAAACAGCGGATTTATTTTCGACAGCAAAGCTCAAGACTTGCAGTTTGCCCCTAATTTTGATTATGGAGAAAGTTTTAATGCTTTAATTAAAACAAAACTTGACTATCTCCCACCTAAAGAAGAAGTTGAAATAATCTTAAAATGGGACAAAGATTACCTAAAAAGAAAAGAAGAAAAAAGCAAAACTCCAATTGAAACATTAGCATCACAATTTTCAAGTAATACAAGTGAAGAAAACATTAAATATATCGTAGAAAATTATCAAGATGACACAAAAGAATTTTTAGGTAGCCTAAAAAATTTGATAACAAATAGCAATATTTTGGATAGACTAGTTGACGATTATACAAAATCAGAAAGAAACAATCCACCACTTCTCACACCTAACGAAGCAAATATTTTTAAATCTTACATTTATTGCCGTGCAAATTGGCTTATTAACTATTTAGATAAGGAATTAAAAAGCAACAAACAACTATCATAGTAAAACATAAAAGACTAAATTTCTCAAAATTTTTAGTCTTTTTTTCTTTATTTTTCTCCCTATATATGTTATAATATAGTATATTATATAAATATAAAGGAAATAATGTTTTATGGACGAATTAGAAAATCAAAACAATGACGCTCTCGAAAGCGAAAAACTCTCTAAGTCAACAAAATATGACGCAAACGAAATTCAAGTCTTGGAAGGTCTCGACCCAGTTCGTAAGCGTCCTGGTATGTATATTGGTTCAACAGATGAACACGGACTCCACCACCTTGTCACCGAAGTGGTGGATAACTCTATTGATGAAGCCCTTGCTGGCTACTGCACCGAAATCAATGTTATCATCAATGCTGACGGCTCTTGCACCGTTATTGATAATGGTCGTGGTATTCCAACTGGAATTATTGAAAAAGAAGGTAAAAGTGCGGTTGAAGTCGTTTTGACCAAACTCCACGCTGGTGGTAAATTCGGTGGACAAGGCTACAAAATTTCTGGTGGACTACACGGCGTTGGTGTTTCCTGCGTTAATGCTCTTTCCACAAAACTTACTGCTGATGTCTATCAAAATGGCAAACATCATTTTATTGAATTTGCTCGCGGAAAAGCAGTTGAACCTTTGAAAGTTATTGGAAGCACAGACAAACGCGGAACAACAGTCACTTTTTGGCCAGACCCAGAAATTTTTGAAACTGTGGAATTTAATTATGACACACTCAAAAACCGCTTCCGTGAAATTGCCTTTTTAAACAAAGGTCTTGTCATCACTTTGGAAGATAGACGAGAAGGCAGAGAAAAGAACGACCGATTTGAATTTAAAGGCGGAATTGTTGAATTTGTGGACTATCTTAACACAAACAAAAACACTCTCCTTGCAAATCCTGTATATTTCAACAAATTCAATCACAACGACAAAGGCGAAGTTGTGAATGAAATTGAAGTTTGTTTCCAATATAATGATAGTTACAATGAAATCATAAATTCTTATGCCAACAACATTAACACCGAAGAAGGTGGAACTCACTTAGACGGCTTTAAAAATGCTTTAACAAAAGTTATTAATGACTACGCTGTTAAAAACAAAATCATAAAAGAAAATGAAAAACTCTCTGGAGAAGATTGCCGAGAAGGAATCACTGCAGTAATCTCCGTTAAACTTCGCGAACCACAATTTGAAGGTCAAACAAAAACAAAACTTGGCAACAGCGAAATGAGAAACATTGTCTATAAAGCAATGCAAGAGAACTTTGGAGATTATCTCGAAGAACACCCAAATGAAGCGCGCGAACTTATTATGAAAAGTGTGACAGCACAAAGAGCAAGAGATGCTGCAAGACTCGCAAGAGAATCGACAAGAAGAAAGAGTGTTCTTGAAAACACCACTCTCCCAGGAAAACTTGCTGACTGCTCTGAAAAAGACCCAAGCCTTTGCGAAATATATATTGTCGAAGGAGATTCCGCTGGTGGTTCTGCAAAACAAGGTCGTGACAGACGCTTCCAAGCAATTCTTCCACTTCGTGGTAAAATTTTGAATGTTGAAAAAGCAAGATTAAACAGAATTTTGGAAAATGCTGAAATCAGAGCAATGATAACAGCCTTTGGTGCTGGAACTGGCAATGATTTCGATGAAAGTAAACTTCGCTACAACAAAATTATCTGTATGTCCGATGCCGATGTTGATGGCTCTCACATCAGAATTTTGCTTTTGACTTTCTTCTTCCGTTTTATGCGCCCACTTATTGAAAATGGTCATGTTTATGCTGCGCAACCACCACTTTATAAAGTTGCTCGTGGCAAAGAAGAATATTATTTTTATTCTGATGACGAGTTAAACAACTGGTTTGAAGAAAATGGCAGAAAAGGAACAACGCTTCAAAGATATAAAGGTCTTGGCGAAATGAACCCTGAACAACTTTGGGAAACAACAATGAATCCTGAACATCGTATTCTTCTTAAAATCACAATGGACGATGCAATTGAAGCCGACAAACTCTTCAATCAACTTATGGGCGAAGACCCAGAACTTAGACGACAATTCATTGAAGAGAATGCAACGTTAGTTAAAGATTTGGACATTTAAGGGAGAAAATGATGGATTTTAAATCATACTTAGAAAAAAAGAATTTTGTAATTTCACACGGGGAAGATAAAGTTCCTTTCACCTTTTCCATTCATTATGAACACACCGCAGACTATAAGTTAGGAACATTTCAAAACATAAGTCAAGGCGATATGCGAAGAATAAGAAAAATGGACGAATATTTGACCGAACATGAAGTATCCCCTGAAGAATTTTTTGAAATGCTAAAAAGTTTGCCAGATTCTAGGTTTAAAGTCCTTTTACAAAACTATGAAAATGGTTATAAAAAGGCAGTTGAAGATTTAAAATTCCACGGTTCTTTACATTTTGTTGAAAAATATAATCAACATCAAAATAAAACTAAAAAGATAAATAAATTTTCTGATTGGCTTGAAGAGAATAACATTCAAATAAAGGAAGATAATCGCTCACTTGTAAAATATTATGAAAACCTTTATGGCGAAAAGCAGAAAATTGAATATAAATTTGTGACTAAAACTGAATATCAACAAATTTTTGTTATGTTTAATTATTTTAATGAAAACAAAAATTTAGATGCTAATGAGTTTTTGACAGAACTTAAATCAAATGAAGATTTAAACGGTTATTTAAAAGTGTTGACAGATTATTCAAATCCTAAATTTTCAATAAAATATCTTCAAAACAACAACCCAATAACATTTGTTAAATCTTTAAATCAAAGACGAGAATTTAAACATATCGTCGAAACTGATAAAGTATTAAAAACCAACAGAACTTATCTATCTGATAGAAGCAAATAAAAGGAAAAGACAATGAGTAAAATTGACGAAGAAAAGAAAAAAAGTTTAAAAGAATTGTTTGAAAACGAAAAAGTCGAAAAAGTGGAAGTTGTGGGAGAACTTAAAAAGTCTTTCATCTCCTATGCTATGGCTGTCAATGTCAGCCGTGCCATTCCTGATGTTCGCGATGGGCTTAAACCTGTTCACCGCAGAATTTTGTTCAGTATGGGCGAACTTAACAACTTTTATGACAAACCGCACAAGAAAAGTGCAAGAATTGTCGGTGAAGTTATGGGTAAATATCACCCACACGGCGATAGTTCCATCTATGATGCCCTTGTTAGACTTGCGCAAGATTTCTCAATTCGTTATCCACTTGTTGACGGTCACGGAAACTTTGGTTCTGTCGATGGCGACCCACCTGCTGCTCAACGTTATACTGAAGCAAGATTAAGCAAAATTGCTTCTTTAATGCTTGAAGATATTGACAAAGAAACCGTCGATTTTTATCCTAACTTCGATGACACTCTTATGCAACCATCTGTGCTCCCAGCAAAATTTCCTAATCTTCTTGTCAATGGTGCTGATGGTATTGCTGTTGGTATGGCAACAAACATTCCACCACACAATTTAAGAGAAGTAATTTCTGGCGTTCAAGCACTTATTGATAACCCTGACATCGACATTGACGACCTTATTAAAATTATTCCTGCACCAGACTACCCAACTGGTGGCATCATTATGGGAAGAACCGCCATTAAACATGCCTATAAAACTGGTCGTGGCGGAATCTTAGTTAGAGGTCGTGCCGAAATTGAAGAAACTTCTTCAGGACGCGCAAGAATTGTAATTACAGAACTTCCATATCAAGTAAACAAGGCTCGCTTCATCACTCAAATGGCTGATATGGTTAAAAACAAAAAAATTGAAGGTATTGCCGACATTAAGGAAGAAAGTGACAGAGAAGGCCTTAGAGTCGTTGTTGATGTTAAGAAAGATGCCAATGCACAAGTTGTTTTGAATATGCTTTATAAACACACAATGCTTCAACAATCAAGTGGTATCATTATGCTCGCACTTGTCAATGGTGTTCCAAGAGTTTTGAACCTTAAAGAAATGCTTTACTACTACCTTGAACATCAAAAGGAAGTTTTAATCAGAAAAACACGTTATGACCTTAAAAAAGCACAAGAAAGAGAGCATATTGTTAAAGGTTTAGTTATCGCCCTTGCAAATATTGACGAAGTTATTAAAATCATTAAATCTTCTAAAGATAAGCAAGATGCAATGGTAAACTTGACTTCTAACTTTGAACTTGATGAAATTCAAGCAAATGCCATTCTAGAAATGCGACTTTCAAAACTTACAAGTTTGGAAGTGGAAAAACTCAATGAAGAACTCAGAGAACTTGAAAACACAATTGCCGACCTTCAAAATATTTTGGACACTCCTTCAAGAGTTCTTCAAATTATTCGTGATAACCTTGAAGAAATTAAAAACACCTATGGAGATGACAGAAAAACTGAAATAAGTTTAGAGATGGGCGGAATTGACATTGAAGACTTAATTGCCGAAGAAGATGTCATCATTTCAATGACACACATGGGCTACATCAAGCGTATGGCAATGGACGAATATAAGGCACAAAATCGTGGTGGAGTTGGAATTTCTGCTCACAAGACCAAAGACGAAGATTTCGTGGAAAAAATCATTGTTTCATCAACCCATGATGACCTATTCTTCTTCACAAATCTTGGTAGAGTTTATAACTTGAAAGCCTATGAAATTCCAGAAGCACAACGCCAAGCAAAAGGTAGGGCAATGATAAATCTCCTTCAACTTTCTGTTGGTGAAAAAGTGGCAATGATAATTGCTGGCAAAAAAGATACAAAAGGTAATTTAATCTTGGCAACAAGAAACGGGCTTATTAAGAAAACTCCACTCACTGAATATGAGAACATACGAAAAGGCGGAAAAATCGCTATTAAACTCTTAGACGGCGATGAACTTATCGGAGTTGGAGTGACAAATGGGCGAGATGACATTTTGATTGCTTCTCGCGAAGGCAAATGTATTCGTTTCAACGAAACTGATGTTCGCCAAGTTGGTCGTGACAGCCAAGGTGTTAAGAGTATGAAACTCAATTCTGGCGATTATATTGTCGATATGGCAATCATTAAAGACGAAAATGACAAAGTCATCACAATCACAGAAAATGGCTATGGAAAACAAACACCTGTTGAAGAATTCAGACTTCAACAACGTGGTGGTATGGGTGTCAAAGCCTGCGTTCTCAATGAAAAAACAGGAAAACTTGTTGCCCTTAAACTTATTGAAGATAATGGAGATATTGTTGTTATTGCAGACACTGGAATTATTATAAGAACACATATCGACAGCATCAGCACACTCTCCCGTGTTAGTCAAGGTGTTAAAGTTATGCGTCTTAAAAATGATGCAAAAATTGTCAGTGTTGCCCTTACAAAACGCGAAGAAGATGAAGAAAACGACCAAGTTGAAGAAGTAACTCCAGATAGTGAAAATATTGAAACTGCTGAAAGTTCTAATTCAACTATCCAAGAAGAAATTGAAAGCAATTTGGAAACTGTTGAAAATGACGAAGAATAAATTGTTTTGCTCAAAACAAACTTAATCCTATTAATACTTGCATCATAATTAAAATCGGCTTATTTTAGCCGATTTTTTATTTATATATTAAGAATTTCTTATACTTTTCTATAATTTTCAAAATTTATTAAAATTTTACCTAAAATAAATAGATTTTTTATGTATAAATATGTTATAATTTTGCGAGTAAAATTTTTACTTTTAAAAAGAGGTAAAAATGGAAAAGAAAATTCTTCAAGAAGAAAAAGAATATTTAAAGAAAGTTGAAAGTGAAATTGATATTTTACAAACTTCTTCCACACAGTTAATAAAAGAAAATAAACAAGAAATTGAAAAACAAAAAGAATATTTTGCAAACAGCTTCTATGAAGGCGATAACTCTGACGAACTTGCCAGCGTCAACTTGCAAATTGAACATTTAGAACAAAACATTGATAGGCTTGAAAAACTTTCAAGTAGATTAAAAAAACAAAAGAAAAATCCTTATTTTGGACGCTTTGATTTTAAAGCGGAAAATGAAAAAGATTTTAACTCTTATTATATCGGCATTGGGCATATTCAAAATAATGAAGAAAAAAAATATTATGTCTACGACTGGCGTGCTGATATTTCTTCCCTATACTATGACGATGCCAAAGGTAAAGTTTCCTACACTTGCCCTGCTGGAGAAGTGCATGGAAATTTAAACCTTAAACGCCAATACAAAATTGAAAATGGTGTTTTAAAATATTATATTGATTCATCTCTTGTCATTGATGACAACATTTTGATGGAAGAACTTTCCAAAAATTCCACAGCAAAAATGCATGATATTGTTTCCACCATTCAAAAGGAACAAAATGTTTTAATTCGCAATAACGAACTTAAAAATCTTATTGTTCAAGGTGTGGCAGGCTCTGGAAAAACATCGGTCGCTATGCATAGAGTTTCCTATCTTTTATATAAATATCGCGACACTCTCAAAACTGATGACATTCTCATTTTGTCACCTTCCGAACTTTTTGCCGACTATATTGAAGATGTCTTGCCATCTCTTGGCGATGACAAGCCATACACAACAACATTTAATAACATTGCTAAAAGACTTTTAGGAAAAGAATATAAAACCCGTGAAGAACTCTTGGACAAACTTATAACAAATGGGACTCAAAAAGATTTTGAAAACATTGCCATAAAATATAGTTTTGAATTTTTGGAAGATTTTAAAAATTTCTTAAACAACGATATTTGCAACCTTTTCGTTCCTAAAACATTAGTTTTTGGCAATTTAGTTATTGAAGAAAAAGAAATAAGAGATATTTACTATAATAAACTCAAAAATCTTCCAATTTACAAAAGAATTGACGCGATTGCAGAGCATATTGTCGATTTATTCAATATTCCACCAGCAAAAAATATGGCATTCTTTGAAAGGGCGAAAAAAATTTTATATTCCAAAATGATAACAACTGATTGTGTTCGCATTTACAACATATTTTTACGTTCAATGGAACTTGATGAAATTGATGAAATCGGAGCGTATGATATTGCTCAAATTTTACTAATTAAGGAAAACTTGTTCGGTTTTAACCATAATTATGACGCAAAATATGTCATTGTTGATGAAATGCAAGATTACACCCCTTGCCACTTCTACCTTTTTGATAAACTTTGGCACTGCCCTAAAATGTATCTTGGCGACATCAATCAAAGCATTGATAAAAGTTTAAATGAAGATTACTTGAAACTTCTTGCCAAAGAAACCAAATCAAAAATTTGCCATTTGACAAAGTCATATAGAAGCACTCTTCAAATATCAAAATTCTCTCAAAAAATTTTAGGGAAGAAAGTTGCTAACAATGTCAATCGAAATGGCGAAGAAGTGCAATTTATCAAAGCTAAGAATTGTGTTAAAGCCTTAGATAGACTTATAAAAGAAAAACAAGCAAAAAACAAATCAAAGACTTTGTGTATCATTTGTAAAGATAGGCAAGAAATTGATTATCTACAAGAACAAAGCGAGATTATAAATAAGTTTGAAGTTCTTGACGAAACTCATGAAATTTCTGGAGCAAAGAACATAATCACGACAATCATCAATGCTAAAGGTGTGGAATTTGATATGGTTGTCATTCCATTTGCTAACGATGAAAATTACCAAACAGAACTAGATAGAAATCTTCTTTATGTTTCCTGCACTCGTGCACTTCATAATTTAACATTTATTGCCGACAAAAAACCAAGTAGATTTCTAATAAAATAGGTGACATTGTCACCTTTTTTCATTTTTTAAAACTCTATTTATCTATTAAGACAACCCTGGTCAACTTAAAAATTTTATAAATATGATTTTAAAGATTAATTATATTATTGTAAAATTGTTTTTCAAAATTTTTTAAAGGGAAAATTATGCGTGAATTATTATTCAAAGTATACAAAAATTTTGCATAAAAAATTTATAAAAACACATTTAAATGAATAACTATCAAGCAGCAATCTCTATTTTATGTTGGACAAATTGTTGAAAGAACCCCCGTTTAGTGCGAAATTTGTCCTATTTTTAAGATTTTGATGTGGAAATGTGGATAACTTATGTGGATTTCTTCAGATTTATCTACTTTTTCCACTTTTGAATATTCATAAACTGGAATGTATATTTATAATTTGTGGATAAGTCTGTATTTTTGTGCATATCTTTACATAATTTTTCATTATCTATAAATTCTAGGATTTAATTGACTTTTAGATATATTTTCACTATAATATATTTCTAGAAAGGAATTTATATGGCAGATAAAAAACTTATAACACCAAGAAAATTACAAGGCTTTTGGGAACTTATGCCTAATGAGGAACTCGTTTTTGAAGACATCTTAGACAAACTTAAAAATGTCTTTAAAAACAACTGTTTCCTTCCTTTAGACACGCCTAATGTGGAATATAGCGAAATTTTGCTTGCTAAAAGTGGTGGTGACTTAGACAAAGAAATCTATCGCTTCACTAAAGGTGACAACGACATTTGCTTACGCTATGATTTGACCGTTCCACTCGCCCGTTTTGTTAGTATGAACTATAACATTCTTGATTTTCCATTCAAGCGCTTCCAAATTGGAAAGGTGTATCGTGGTGAACGCCCACAAAAAGGTAGGTTTAGAGAGTTCTATCAATGCGATGCTGATATTATTGGAGAATCTCTCCCCCTCACCTATGATGCAGAATGTATAAAACTCTATGAACCTTGTTTTAAAGCCTTAAACCTTGAAACTATTGTTGAAATATCCAATCGTAAAATTTTGGCAGGCTTTTTTGAGAGTTTAGGACTTGAAAACAAAACGGTTGATTTAATGATTGTTGTTGACAAGGTGGATAAACTTTCAAAAGACGATATTATCTCGCTTTTAAAAGAAAATGGTTTAAATGATAACCAAATTGACGACCTTTTCACAATTTTGAATGCTAAGGGCTCTTTTGAAGAGATAAAAAATAAAATTAAAAATATAACCGACAAATCCACCTTCCAAGAAGGTCTTAGCGAACTTGAAATTGTTAATTCTCGACTTCAAGCGATGCGTATGCGGGACGATACTTATTGTTTTAATCTCGCCATCGTTCGCGGACATAATTACTATACTGGCACAGTTTTTGAAGCCTATATTAAAGGAAAAAGAAATCTTGGTGCCATTGGTGGTGGTGGAAGATATGACAATCTTTGCGGACACTTTATTGATAAACAAGTTCAAGGTGTCGGCATGAGTATCGGAATAACCCGCCTTTTTGACATTTTAAGAACGGAAAATATGATTGATTTTAACACTTCAAGTGTTGATGTTGGAATAATTACTTTTGATGAAGAAACCCTAAACTATGGACTTTCACTTATGACAGAGCTTCGTGAAAATGGAATCAAGGCTGATGTATTAAACGAAGAAAAGAGTTTTAAGGCCAAAATGAAAGAAGCAAATAGAAAGCAAATTCCATTCATCATTATTTGTGGTGAAGATGAACTAAAATCTAACACATACACTTTGAAAAATATGGAAACTTCCACCCAAGTGGTGTTACCACTTTCTAAAATAATTCAAGAATTGAATAAAAAATAAATTTCAATTGTTGAATCTATATAGAAATAAAAATTATATTTTTAATTTGGTGGCATTGCCACTTTCTTAGTGCTCTTTTGTTTTTTCTTTAGAAATAATTTAAGAGTAAACTAAAAAATATAAAATAAAAAGAGTCGAAAACTCTCATTCGAGGTTGAAAATGGAAAAGAAAAGAAAAAAAATACTTGTCACATCTGCACTTTTATATATTAATGGCTTGCCACACCTTGGACATCTCGTTGGTTGCTGGCTTCCTGGTGATATCTTCGCAAGATTTCATAGAACTTATGGTAATGATGTAAAATATATCAGCGGAACAGATGACCACGGCACAGCAAGTTATATCAGTGCAAAAAATTTGAATATGGATATAAATGATTATATCAAAATGATGAACACCAAAATGAAACAAATTGCCGAAAAACTTTCCATAAGTTTTGATATATTCAGTGGAACAAACACAAAAACTCACAAAGAAGTAACCTGCGATGTTTTCAATGATTTAAACAAGAATGGCTACATAAGTGAAAAAGAAAGCAAAATGTGTTACTGCGAAAATGATAAGATTGCACTTGCTGACCGTTTTGTCTACGGAACTTGTCCATACTGCGGTTATGATAAGGCTTATGGCGACCAATGCGACAACTGCGGAAAAACTTATGATTTGGAAGAACTTAAAGACCCTAAATGTGCTTTCTGTCATCAAAATGCTGTTTTTAAAAATACAAAACACTTATATATTCGCCTTGACAAGCTTCAAAACGAATTGAAGAAATGGATTGACACAAAGAAAGATGTCTTCCGCCCACACGTATATAATATGGCATATAAATGGATAAATGAAGGCTTGCAGCCACGCTGTATCACCCGTGACATTCCTTGGGGAATTAAAGTTCCACTTGAAGGCTATGAAGATAAAGTTTTCTATGTTTGGTTTGATGCCCCAATCGGCTATATCTCCATAACTAAAGAACTTGGTGGCGATGAAATGGTTAAAGACCGCTGGCAAAACAAAGATTGTGAAATTTACAACTTCATAGGAAAAGATAACATTGATTTCCACGCAGTTTTCTTCCCATGCATTGAACTTGGAAGCAAGAAATATGAACTTGCTGAAAATGTTGTCGGATTCAATTTCTTGAACTTTGAAGGTCAAAAATTTTCTAAATCAAACAAGGTAGGAATTTTCTGCGAAAGTTTACTTAATAGTGATATTGATATTGACACCTTAAGAGCATATCTTCTTTCAATTTTCCCAGAAAATAAAGATAGCGATTTCTCTTATGAAGGCTTCAAACTTAACACAAATGCTGAACTTGTTGGGAAATATGGCAATTTCTTCAATAGAACTCTCAATATGATTAATAAAAATTTTGCTGGCGAACTTCAAATTGATTTTGAAAATATCAAGAATACCCTTGACGAAAATGATAAGGAAATGATTGATGCAATCGAAAATTGCCCAAACGAAATTGCAAATCTATTTTCAAAAACAGAATTTAGAGCAGCCTACAAGGAAATTATGCGATTTGCTTCCATTGGCAACACATATCTTGAAAAAACTGCACCTTGGTCACTTATTAAAAATGGTGATTTGGAAAATGCCAAGAAAGTTTTATACTTATGTCTTAATATGGCACAGGCTCTCGCCATTGTTGCCAGCCCAATTATGCCAACAAAAACAAAGGAAATATGGGAACAACTTGGCTTTTCTGGTTCTCCTGATGCTCAAGACAATTGGCAAGAAGCAAGCAAAATCAACATGTCAAAAACTCATAAAATTGGAACTCCAAAACCACTATTTATGCGACTTGATGACGAAATCATTGAAAGATATAAAAACGAATTACGCCCACAATAACAAAAATATCTTATAAGTCACATAATAAATTAACAAAAAAAGAACGAAAATTTATTCGTTCTTTTTTATTTTATTAG
This sequence comes from uncultured Clostridia bacterium, assembly GCA_930990515.1. Lineage (GTDB taxonomy): Bacteria > Bacillota > Clostridia > Christensenellales > UBA1242 > Caccovivens. Next base: position 24,169 of record CAKNPS010000007.1, on the reverse strand, counting down.
CAACTTATTAGGCCGCAACTTGAGTTTTTATATACTCCTGTCTATAATACTCATTTGTAAAGACATCTCTGCCAGCATAATCGGTTGAACTTGAAGTTTGATAACGATTATCATCATCAACAACAGATGCCAAATTAACAGGAATTTTAACAAAACCATTTAATATTGAAAGCGTTGTTGAAATGTTATCAATAAATTGATAATTTCTTAATTCTCCATTATATTGCTCGCTTAAACCAACAGTCATTGTAAAGTCGTCAAAATTAGCATCACCCGTTAATGTTTCCCCATTTATTCCAAGAGTATAACCTGTGGTCATATTTGTATTAGCATCAATATTTTTGGTAAACGAAAGAATTGTCTTTTCAAGTGAAGGATTAGGATTCATATTGGCAATCAAATTTTGTATTTGTTCATAAGTAACATCAGTCATACCCAAAACTTGAGCCATAATTTTCATAATATTTTCGCCATTCGCTAGTTCATCCATTGAATAAATCCAATCTTCATCATTCAAACCAAAAACATCTCGTTTTTCACTAGAGAACCAACCACCCGCTTTGTAATTATATTGAACAATAGATAGTTTATATTCTCCAAGTTCATCTTGCTTAAATGTTACAACAGATACTCTTTCATCATACGAATAATTGGTTGTATATTTATGTCCTTCAGCATTTGTAACAACATAAGTTCCAAAACCCAAAACCCAAATTGCTTCTGGTCGAACTTCTGCGACAAGTGAAATTTCTCCATTATCACCAAACTCAACTGACATATCTATATCAACATTAATATCAATAATGTTTAGAATACTAACAGTTGCAGAGCCCTTGAAATTAAGACCGCGAGTGTTGATTGTGTTAACCGCAATATCCATAAATTCAGGAAGATTGCTTAAATCAAAGTGATTTTCCGCTGGATTTGCTGTGAAGTAATCAAAGTTCGCACTGTCGAAATCTTCAAATTTGATTGTGGCATTTACGAATTGTTCTCCAACCTTAATGTTTGAAACTCTTAATTCTCTAATCTTATTTACTATGATAGAGTCTTCAATTTCTTCATTTAAAACAATAACCACACTTCCAATGTTGCCTTCAATGTCAAGTTCAACTTCAAATGTTGTTGTATAAAGTCCTGTTTCACTATTCAAAGTTTTTGATAAATTGATATTATGGAGCATTTCTAGCATTGCAGAAATATTACCAAGTAACGAGTCAACTTCTGAAATATCATCTGAAACATCTTCGCCAGTTATTCCCAAAATGTGTTGAATGTAACTAAAGTCTGTTTGACTCTTCTCTAAGTGCCAACTTTCCATTGTCTCATCACCAAGTTCAATATTTGCAAAGCCGAGAATAAAGGAAATCATTTCGCTCATATTAGCATTTTTAATTCTACCACGGAAAATATCCCCACTTGTTATATAATCTCCATGAGAATAGGAAATATAAAGTCCACCATAATTTTCATTAAATTGCCCTGATGCATCTCTTTCATCGCTATCATAAAGAATAGAAATAAGATGTTGAACCCCACTCATAACAAGACTTAAATCGCCTTGAACTTGCAAGTTCTTTCCGCCAAATAATTCGAAAATATCATCACGGGCTTCTGTTTCTTCCGCATCAGTAACATCAACATTAATATCTCCGCTTATTGCGGTTTCTCCTAGGCTAGCATTGAGATTAATTTGATATTGATATGAGAAGATATAATCTTTAACAACTTTAAAGCTTTCCAGAAGCACACTATAATCATTAAATTCTTCTAATGTATAGAAATTATTTTCATTTTTAGCATTTCCCATTAGGGAAGTAACTGTCCCACTAACTTCGTCAAAAACAATAGAATCTTGATAATTGGCATTCTTACCAATTTCCACATTTTCAAGGTAAACTGCAAAATTCTTTGAAGATGTTACGGCAGTTTCATTTTCTAATAAATAATCTTCATAATCATCATAAATTGTTGTGTTTGGATCATTAATATTTGCCCCGAGAACGATTTCAGTTGGCAATATTGTCCCATCAGCACCCTTAACACCAAATGCTTGCAAAACTATGCTGTCAAAATAAGCATTTGCAGTATAATAAAGTTCATCATCAACGTTAATTTGAATTCCGCTTAAATTATCTTCATTTAAAATCCAATTTGCTGAAATATTCTTAAGTGCTGGCAGTATAATTTCAAAACTTTCTGTTGTTTCTTCTGGAATTTGCTCTTCTTGAGTTAAGAATTCAGAATTAACAAAATCTAAAATTTCATTGATAGTAGTTTCATTCAAATCAGCTTTAATTCTAAGTCCCTGTAAATCAATATAAACCGTTGTATCAATAAGATAAATGAATGTGCTTAAATTCATTGATGTTGTATAAACTCTTACATAAGGCACAAGTTTACCTTCTTTCATAGTAAGCATTGCAAGAATATTTCCATAGAAACTTGTGGTGCTATATCGAACTTTCAAATCTCCAGAAATCGCATAAGTGTTTTCGTCGAGTTTTGCATTCTCAACTAAATCAAGAAGTGATGTCACATCTTCAACTTCTTCAAAGTTTGGTATATCTAATGTGAAGTTGTTTGCATTTACTTCCACATTTGTTAAATTAAGTTTTATGATTGAAATGTTGTCTATTGTTATTGGAGATATTTCAAGATTATAAACGCTGTAACTACCTTTCAATACTTCTACTTTAACTTCATAGCTTTGATATTTAACATTAAGCGTCAATCTATCTTCGCTTTCTTCAACTGTTAAATCTTGCAATATTTCAAGAACAAGTGCTTTGACGTCCAAGTTCTCTAAATCAAGATTAATGTTGAGTTTTTCTAAAATTGTGCTAATTATCTCACTTACATTTTCATTCATTCCTGTTGAACCTAAAAGTTCTTCAATGTTAGCTTTTTCTAAGTCTAATTTAAGTGTCTTTTCACCAAGTGTGAGATAGATTTCTTTTAAGTTTGTTAAGTTTTCTAAATACAAACCAAAGTCAACAACTAAACCATCATATTCTGCTGTTAAATTTGCTGACATTGACATTGTTTGAATGTCAAACTTAACTTCTCCATTTAAACTAATTTCAGTTTTGTCACTTAACACTTTTGTATCAATATAACCTGTTAAGTTGTTTACATTCATAACAACTTTTGCAATGTCAAGTGCTGGCATTAAGTCGATAAATTCACTTAGTTTTGCAGTGCCATTTGCCACTCTTACACTTTCAACAATACCTTCATTAATTGTAATATCTTCAAGATAATCTGCATTCTTTCCAATTTCAATATTTGTAATGTTAAGTGCAACTTTGTTTTCGCCTTCTCCAAAGTCAATGTTTGTTTCAAGCTTCAAACTGTCAGGCAAAATGTTTTCTTCAGCATCTTTCTTTGTTAATACTTCAACAATAATGTTGTATAGTTTGACACTTTCAACTTGAACAGTATCATTAACAGATATATTAAATCCATTTTCAATCCAACTTGCTGATATATTTTCAAGTGTTGGTAATACGTATGTGATTGTTGCTACTGCTTCTTCATCTAAACCTAAACTAATTCCAAGTTCACTTTCCACAAAATTCATTACTTCATCAATGTTTTCTTGTGTTAAGTCAAACTTGAATTTTAGGTTGTATACATTTAGATATATTGTTTGGTCGAGTAAGTAAATATATGCATTTACTCCTTCAACTTCAGCATTTAACCTAATGTATGGAACAAATTTTTCTCCACTTGTAACAACCATTGCAAGAATATCACCTGCAAAGTTCATTTCGTTGTAACTAACCGCTAAATCTCCAGAAATTGCATAAGTGTTTTCATCAAGTTTTGCATTTTCAATAATTTTCAAAATGGAAGTTAAATCTTGTTCGTTTCCTGTTGGATTTCCACCAATATTAAAATTATCTTCATTTAAAACTGCACTATCTATTGCAAAATCAATTGTATATTCGTCAAATTTTGGTAAATCAACATTTAAAGTTAAATTATTATATTCTTTATCACAACCAATAAGCATTCTAATTGAGTTAAATGCCACATCAAAGATATAGCCAGTCTCTGTTTCGGTTGGTTCTGCTTCTGTTAAAACTGCCAAAATATTATTTAACAAATTAGGGTCAGAGAAATCAAACCCAGTATATCTTTCAAGGGCTTCAATGAAAGGCTCTAAATTGATGTTAAGATCAAGACTTGAAAAATCAATTTTAGAAATAATTTCAATAAAATCTAAATCTGTCGCACCTAAGTCAACTTTATAACTATTATCATTTATAGCCACAAACAAAGTATTGCTTTCTTCTAAATTTGAATTTTTAAATGCGTTAAATTTATAATAGTTTTCATTATAAACAATGTCAAAATTTGCTGAAAAATCACTGTTAGAAACATTAAGTTTTAAATTTCCATCAACATCTAAATCTAAATCTGGGCCCATTACAGAAAAACCAAGATTTGCATTCATTGTTTCGGTAGAAATAATATTATCAATTAATGCAGTAAAAGGACTAACCGTTCCATCTGCCCCCAAATCGCCAGCATCATCTTTAACATTTTGAAAAATCATAATATAGCCGAAGAAAGTACATAGCACTATAAGCATATATAGTGTTATTGTCTTAAATATTTTCGAACTTAATCTACTTTCGACTTTATCAGGATTTATCATAATTCTCCTATGCTTTCAAGATAAGTTGTTATTGTTTCTTCATCATAATAGAATGTATCTGTAAGGGTGTTTGTAACCGATGCCCCTTGAATTATTTGATTTACGCGATATTTTTCTACATAATCCATGCTAATGAAATTAAAATCTTTATCAACAACCCCAGTAATTTTCACGCTTTCCCATTGTGGAAGTTCACTACTACTTTGAGGTGGAGTTGTTGGAACGGCATTTGCATCTAAGAAGTGAGTTATTTCAAAACTATAATATAGAGCAGCAAAAGCTGCATAACGATAAGTCATTTCAATTTCAAAAACATAGTTTCCATTCTCATCAAGTGTGACATTTGTGCTATAATTCCCTTCTGAAGTGGTATATTCTGAAATAATGTAGGTTAATGGAGTTGTAATGTCTGTTTTAAAGAAACTGCGATATTTATCTAAACTCCAAGTTGACGCACCTTCTCTTCCAAGCAAAATATCAAAATCTTCTGGACTATTTCCAATAATATCGCTTCTGTTTCTGCTTTCATTCATAAGAATTGCGTCAGAACCAAGTTCATAGTTTATCCAAACAGCCATTGATGGAGCCATAGACATATTGCTTGGACTCATTTTTAGATAGTAAATTTGGTTGTTGTATAAAACTTTGTTTGAACGAAGTTGCTGATGAGCTAATCCCATACTTTCCACATTACCACTCAAAACTTTCATAAAGGAATCTTTTTGCTTTAATTTATATTCAGCAATTTGATACAATTCTACCGCTGTAAATGATGTTTTTTGTCCACTTATTGCCTGATTATATAAATTTTCAATTTCTCTTTCATCATCACGAACATCAGCTTCAAGCGTAGCAAAAGTATCGACAAGTGGAATGAGCGTGTCGATATATAAGTCACCGATGACAACACCAGAAGTGACAGCGAGAACTACAACCATAAAATATATAAAAAATTTTTTAAATTTCAAATTACCCTCTAATAAAGAACGACATTCTGAGCCATTCTTTAATTATGATAACATATTCTATGTATAAAGTCAATTAAATAGTTAAAGATTTTTAAATATTTGAAACTTACTTAATCATCATTTTTTTAACGATAAACGAACACAAACTTCCATGTTTGCAGTGTTTGGAAACATATCAAACATTTTAACATTTTCAATAATATAGTTTTCACATAATTTCTTTAAATCGCGGATTAAAGTGGAAAAATTACACGATATATAGAAAACATCTTTAATTTTGGCTTTTTTAATTGCTTCTATCACACTTTCTTGACAGCCTTCGCGAGCCGGGTCCAATACAATTGCGTCAAAATTTTCCTTTTCAAGAAGAGAATTTAAGGTTTCTTCTACTAGACCATTAATATTTTCCATATTAGAAGTTTTAATTTTTTCGGCAATCAAATGAGAAGATTTTTGAACTTCAATTCCCACAACTTTCTGACATTTTTTTGCCAAATATAAACTTAAAGCCCCTTGACCAGAATAGGCATTAATCACTTTTTTATCTTTCAAATTGTTCAAAATATACTGATATAATTTTTCTGCCACATTGTCATTGACTTGAAAAAATGATTTAAAATCAAGTGGAATTTTTGTCCCCAACATCGTTTTATAGGTTTCACAAAAATTGAAAGTTTCAATAAGTTTTGTTTTGTCACTTTCTAAAACTTTGCCAATAAAAATGCCGACAACAAAATTATCTAAACTTTTGCTATAAACAAATTTTTCTTTTTCCTTAAACAAAAAGGTGATTAGAATTTTATCATCACTTTTTCTAAATGTGATTGAAGTTAGATGTTGATATTTTACTTCTTTTAAATACTTCTTTAAAGTTTCTATTGCGTCATTTATTTCCTTGTCAGCAAGTGGACAATTTGAAATTTCAATGAAATTATTACTAAGCGTATGATAGCCAAGTTTTCCATTAAAATAAGTAAGTTTAATTTTATTTCTATAAAAAAATCTATTTTTTGACGGAAAAAACTCAATTTTTTCGAAAAAATTGACCTTTTTTAACTCATTTTTTAAAATTTGTAATTTTATTTCTAATTCTCTCTCATAACTTACAAACTGAAAATCACAACCACCACACTTTGAAAAATATGGACAAAAAGGCTCACATCTATCTTTTGATGAAAGAATAACTTTCTCAAGTTCACCTCTATCAAACTTGGAATTTGATTTAATATTTTTAACTTCAACAATCTCTCCAATGTCAGTGAAAGGGATAAAGATAACCTTTCCATCTACCTTTCCAACTCCACTTCCGCTATGTGATATATCTATAATTTCAACTTGCATTTTTTCTTTCCTTTTCAATCCAATGTATAATCAAATTAACAACAAAGTCAATTTCTTCTTGCGTGAGTTCTCTGTTCTTTTCAATTTTGTACCAACGATTTAGACACCCACGACAACACGTTGCAGTTGCGTGCTGTGCAACAAAAACAGGGTGATTTTTCATAGGAGTTTGTTTGCCATCATTTTCTGGATTTGCTGGAGCAAGTCTTGTCCTTATAAAATCATAGGCATGTTTCTTGATTGTCTCCATACCCTTATCATTGATATAGTCAAAATCTTTTTTCTTTAAATGAAATCGACTTCTAAACTGAGATTTTGATAAATCATTTAAATAATCATCATAATCTTTCATTGCGTTTTCCGAACTTTAAAATTTTCCTTTTTTTGAAGATAAAATTTATAAGTGCAATTTTATTTTCATTTAAGAGTATTATAACATAAAAAACGTAGCAAAAAAAGAAAATATTTAATTTTTAAAATAAATAAAAAATAGTGTGAAAATTTTCCACACCATTTTTTACTAAAATCAAAAGTTACAAGGTTTAATTTAATTTCTTTTTAGGATTATAATATAACGCTCTTAAACTATTTAAAACCGCAATAAGCGTCACACCAACATCGGCGAAAACTGCCAACATCATACTTGCAACATCAACAAGGCTTAAAACCAAAAAAGTGACTTTTACAAGCATAGAAAAAATGATATTTGTCCAAACAATTTTCTTCGTAAATTTCGAAATTTTGATTGCATGTGGAATTTTTTCAATGTTGTCATCGCCTAGAACTACATCGCTTGCTTCAATGCTCGCAGGGCTACCATTTATTCCCATACTTATGCCAACATCGGCAAGTGTTAATGACGGAGCATCGTTTATTCCATCCCCTACATACCCAACAAAATTCTTTTTATCTTTTTTGCATTCTTCAAGAAAGGCAAATTTGTCTTGTGGTAAAAGTTCAGAGTGGCACTCATCAATGTTAAGTTCTTTACCAACCGCTTCCACTTTTTCTTTGTTATCTCCAGATAATAAAAGTGTTCTTATCCCCATATACTTTAATTGCAAGCAAGCATCTTTTGCTGTCGCCTTAATTGTGTCATTTAAGAAAATTCTTCCAATTAAAACATCATTTTCATAAACTTCAACTGCAACGTGTTCTTGTTTATTTTTTCTACCAACAAAATAGTTATTTTTATTATATTTATAATAAATTCCTTCCCCAGCAACTTCTTTAACATTTTTTATGTGTTTTAATTCTCTTTTATTTGCCTTGACGATTGACTTAGCAAGCGGATGTAAAGAATATTGCTCTCCCAAACTTGCCAAGAAGATAATATCTTCACTGTTGTATTTTCCAATTAAACACTCAACTTTTTCCACTTGAAATTCTCCAGTAGTCAATGTTCCTGTTTTATCAAAGGCCACAACATTAATTTTGCTTAGTGCATCAAGATAGTTTGAACCTTTAATAAGTATTCCATTTTTAGAAGCATTACCAAGTCCAGAAAAATAGGAAAGTGGAACGGAAATTGCAAAAGCACAAGGACAAGACACAACAAGTAGTTTCAGGGCACGATAAATTGAAGAGTTTAATTCTTTTGTAATTGCCCAGCCGATTCCCAAAGTTAGAACTGCCAAAACAATAATTCCAAGAGTATACCAGCGAGTGATTTTTGAAATAAATGTCTCGGTTTTTGACTTTTTGTCTTGAGCATTTTCAATCAAATTCATAATTTTGCTAACCGTGCTATTTTTATATTCTTCAGTTGTTTTAATTCTTAAAACACCATCTAAAACAATTGCTCCTGACAAAATTTTTTGAGTTGCACCAATGGAAACTGGCACACTCTCTCCAGTGAGGCTTTGCATATCTAAAGTGGCATTTCCTTCCAAAACTTCTCCGTCAATAGGGACTCTTTCACCCGGTTTCACAACAATAACATCGCCAATCTGCACTTCTTCAGGACTGACTTTGATTTCTTCTTCTCCTTTGACAATCACAGCAAATTCAGGCTGCAAATTTGTCAAATCTTCAATCGACTTTCTTGACTTGTCAACTGCCAATTTCTCCAAGATTTTACCAATGGTATATAGGAAAATAACCATCAATGCTTCCATATATTCGCCAAGTGCTGCCGCGCCAGCAACTGAAATTGTGATTAATAGGTTTTCATTGACAACACCTTTAAAAAGGAGTAAAACTGCCTTTAAATAGGTTTTGTAACCAAGTAGCAAAGCACTTGCGACAAAAACAATCCAAAAAGCCCAAGTAGGCAAACTTACTAAAAGAGAAATAAGTCCAAGTGCTACACCCAAAACTAAAAATACTAAATCTAGTATAAGCATCTTTTTGTTTTTGTTTGTTTTTTCCAAAACTATTGTCGCATTTGGCTCAATTCTTCTTGTCAAATTAACAATGTCTTTTGTTGCCTTATCAACATCTTCACTTTCAAAAGAAATTTTGGACTTAACAAAGTTAATTTCAGCATTTTTAACACCATCAATCTTGTTGATTTCGTTCTGCAAGGTCCTTGCACAATTTGGACAATCTAAGCCTTCAATTTTAACAATTCTTTTCATTTTTAGCCTCCAAAATATGCTCCTTGCTTATCTCAAAAACTTCAACAATATGCCTATCAGCAAGACTATAGAAAACTTCCTTACCTTGTTTCCTACTTTTTATCAAATTCATATCTTTAAGATATTTGAGTTGATGTGAAGTCGCTGATTTTGTCATATTAATAAGGACAGAAATATCGCAAACACACATCTCCCCTTCATATAACACATCAATAATTTTCATACGGGTGCTGTCTGAAAGTGCCTTATAAAAATCTGCCATCAAAAGCAAAGTTTCTTCATCTAAAATTCTCTTTTTCACTTTATCCACAACATCTTGATGTATAATTTCACAATCACATTTCTGAATTGTTTCACAACAACATTTATCACCTTTATTGCAATGACACTCCATAAAACCTCCAACTATTGAACAATTATTCAACTATATTATAATTGAACACATATTCAACTGTCAACTTATTTTATTCAATTTTTCTAAAATTTGACATTGAAAATTATTTTTTCAAAAACTAGATAACATTATCTTTAGTCAATCCTTTTTCAAACTAATACAAAAAAAATAGTGGAAACAAATTCTTCCACTATCTTTTTTCTGCTAGTTTCAAAGTTTATAGACCTTAAACTATAGTTTAAACAACACAAAACTTGACATTAAGAATCAAAATATATATAATGAAATATATGCGGTTATGGCGGAATGGCAGACGCGATAGGTTCAGGTCCTATTGAGAGAAATCTCATGGAGGTTCAAATCCTCTTAACCGCACCAGAGAAAAAACTGCGCTTTTGCTCGTTTTCAAAACAAGTTTGAAAAGCATCGCCTTTTCGCTTGTTTTTTCTCTTTATGCAACAAATCGCATTTCATTGGCGATTGTGTTGTAACGATATCTTTCGAAGAATGTTGTTCCAAGAATAGAATCAGCCATAGGCTGCTGCGCTTTTGCTCGTTTTCAAAACAAGAAATTAGGCCTCCGAAAAATGACTATCATTTTTTGGAATAAGGAACAAACAAGTGAATGGTAAAATCTTTGGCAGTAGACAAAGATTAAAATGAATGCCGTTTGTGACGCCGCATCGCCTTTTCGCTTGTTTTTTCTCTATATGCAACAAATCGCATTTCATTGGCGATTGTGTTGCAACGGTATCTTTCGAAGAATGTTGTTCCAAGTATAGTATCAGCCACAGGCTGCTGCGCTTTTGCTCGTTTTCAAAACAAGTTTGAAAAGCATCGCCTTTTCGCTTGTTTTTTCTCTATATGCAACAAATCGCATTTCATTGGCGTTTTGTCGCAACGATATCTTTCGAAGAAATTTGTTCTAAGTATAGTATCAGTCACAGGCTACTATATTTTTGTTTATTTTTAAAATTTGTTTGAAAAATTTTATTTTTATAGTATGATAATATCAAAAGGAAGTTTTATGAAAGAAATTGATTTAGAAACATGGAATCGCAAAGATATTTTCAACTTATACTATCAATTTGATATTCCACAAATCTCACTTTGCACACCTTTAGAAGTGTCAAAAGTTTATGAATTTGCAAAATCTAAAAATTTGTCTTTTTATTTTTGTATGTGCCATATCTTTTATACAGCACTTTTAAAATTCGAAGAATTTATGATACGTTCTATTAAAGGTAAAATTGTGATTGAAGATTGCGAATTTGCCAATATATGCGTTAAAAAACAAGATGAAGAAATTTTTAAAATTATAAATAGCAGATATTATTCAGACATCGAAAAATTTTGCAACGAAACTAAAAAGAAATTACAAACTCAAACCACCTTCACTGAACCTTTGCCAGCTAACGCCAGAAGAAGTCAAGTTATTGCCTATATTTCTTGCACGCCTTGGTTTGAATTTACACATATAACGCACCCACAAGATGTTCAACGAAACTCTTTCGTTCCACACATTAGTTTTGACAAAATGAAAATAAACGAAAAAGGAAAACGATGGATTAATGTTTCTATACAAGTAAATCATGCAGCTATTGATGGCTATCTTATTGCTAAATTGTTGGATGAAGTTAAATCAATAATAAATCATTTATAAAACAAGATTATTTAATTTAACTTTCAAATACAAATAACTTATATTATCGGAAGCCGAACTTGCTTGCAAGAGTGAGGCTGATGGTCATACATACTGTGATGAACACAATTTATTGGGTTTTTGCGTTTAGCAAAATTAAAATTTAACTTGCTTAAATTTTAACATCACATAGTTTATACTAACTTTTAAAGCCCTAAACAAAATAAAAATCCACGGGTAAAACCCGTGGTTTTTCAAGTAAGGGTAAAACCCTTTGTTCTAGCGGGCGCGTAAACGCGTAGCCTACTCCGCGAATCGCGAACCGCTTTACTTTTTCTTAAACGGGTCCACTAATTCTTGCATTGACAACTGTTCTATCCGTTTATCTTCTTTTAACTGGTTCGCGATATACTCCTTAATCTTTTTCGTATTCTTTCCAACTGTATCTACGTAATACCCTGTACACCAAAATTCTCTATGCCTATATTTTAACATTAGATTTGTGAATCTTTGGTATATTAGTACTGTACTTTTCCCTTTTAAATATCCCATAAATCCCGCCACACTAAGTTTTGGCGGGATTTCTACAAGCATATGTACATGGTCCTTACACACTTCTGCTTCTATAATATTTACATTTTTCCATTCGCACAATCGCCTTAAAATTGCTCCTATTTCTACTCTCTTTTCTCCAAAAAATACTTTTCTTCTGTACTTAGGGGCAAATACAATATGATACTTGCAATTCCAAGTCGAATGTGCTAAACTATTTGTGTCATGCATGACAAAAACCTCCTGTGTTAAATATTTAGTGTAGACTACGAAGATATCTTAACACAGGAGGTATCTTTATGTAAAGGTTAACCTCTTTTGAACCACGGGACTATCCCGTGGTTTTCTGTAACAATAAAAAAGGACTTAAAACTTAAGTCCTTTTATTTTGTTATTTACTTCTTCCATCATCTGTTGATTTATGTCTTACAGTGCTTGCTGTTATAGTACTTTCTTCTTCTGGAATTTCAAGATCAGGAGCAACATAAACTTCTCCTTGGTTTTGATATACTGCACTATTTGAATCAATTGAAATTTTGTATGATGGAAAACTTGATGGAGTAGAACCATTATACATAGCAACCAATGCACTTGTTTGAATTACATTGTCTGTTTGAACACTGGTTCCATTAAATTTGATGCTATCGACAATTGTTGAAGTAACACCATTTTCTCCAACATAAAGAATACTTAAACTATATTCATTAATATTTTTTGTTGCATCTGGTTTTGCTGAAATATAAGTGGTTCCGCTTCCAACTCTGGTTCCAAATTCATTTGCCATATAAGTATTTAATCTTTTTGAGTTGATTTTAAATTGGCTAAGGACACTTTCGGCAGAAACAAAATCTTCACAAATTGAGCTTCTACTATATTCTTTTGAAGCATTTTGTAATGCAGTGTAAACATCTTTTGTGGTTGAAACAGCATCATCAATCAGAATAGAAATTTCATGAGCATTAGCGCCATCATTTGATGTTGCATAAACTGTGATAATTCCTTGCCCATCTGCATTTGGTTGAACGACATTAATTGTTTCAATTTGTGCATCAGTAGCACCAATAATATCCCTTACAGTGCTAATTAATGTTTCATTATTGATGTAATAATGTTGCCCATCTTCAATTTCTTCATAATCTTCAGGAAGAATAGGATTTCTATTAGCATCATGTTGGTTATCTTGATTTGAAAGTGTATAAGAAATTGTATAAGCATCTGTATAAGCCTTCGCAACTTCAGTAGCATATTGGTCACCCATTTCTTCTCTTTCACTAATATATTGGCTTTCACTGGTCAAGTCACCACTTGTGCTAGGATATATAACTGTTCCTTCTGGGAGTTCAAGCCCTCTTTTTTCAAGTGAAGAAACTTCTTTTGCAACTTCTGATGCCAAAGCTCTTACAGCACCGATTCGGGTTTCTCTTTTGTATATATTTCCCTTTCCACCGATTGCACTAAATGAATAGTTTGTTCCAAAAGGAGCGACAGAATCAGCAACTTCTTCAGATGTTACCAAATCATTAAAGTCGTTTTTTGATATAATTGATGCTCTACCAGGTTCAATTGTAACCGTTCCTTCATTTCCATCACCGCTATAAGAATATTTCATAAAACCATCAAGAACGATTGAAGAATTATCGGTAGTTTTGGTTGTTAAAGTTGTTTTTGCATTCTTTCCTGAGGTTGTTGCCATAACAAGTCTTGATGCTAATTCATTATAACTTGCAGCATTTGCTTCTTCAATATCTTCTGCTGTTCTAACAATTTTTGTCGTCGCTTTTCCTTGAGCATATTCTTCTGCCTTATCTGAATTTGCAGCAACATCAATATCACCTGCACCCGCTGTCAATCCTGCACCAAGAGCAGCACCACCTAAGAAAAGAAGCCCCCCTTTGACAATTGACCAAATTTTTTCACCTAAGGTTTTAAGCATTGGAGAAACTTTATCAAAGAAACCTTTTTGGTCTGATTCTGCTTCAGTAATTTCCCCTCTTGCAACTCTTGCCCTATCAGCAATACTACGATTAACAACTCTATTTAAATTATCAACAGATTTTTTCTCTGTAGAAGAAAGTCCACTCAAAATTGGAGCAAAAGCAGTTTTAAAACCATCTCTTGTTGAGTTATGTGCAATTGCATCTTGCAATACTCTAATGAGTTGAGTATCAGTTTCTAAAATAACTCTTCTTGGATGTTCTCCCTTACGGGCAGTATCTGTTGTTGCATCATATAGATTTAATGCAACATGGTTATCATCAAGAACTTTAATTCCTTGAAGAGAAACCTTAAATAATGTTCCTGGATTTTGTCTAGAATCAGTAAAAGCTTCAAATGGAAGAGGATTTCCCATAGCATCGATTAACTTACCAGTTGCTGGGTCATAATCATATCTTATAGTTGAAGCATTAGGATTAATATTGATAAAAATATCTAAGACTCCCTTTTCACTTGCTCTATCTCTAACAAAAATTAATTGTGCAATGTCAGCATTAAGAACCGGAGCACCTTTTCTTACTGGTTTACCTTTAGCCATTTTTTTCTGACTTCTTTTTGCATCAAAGTAAGCATTTTTTGTGGCTTTTCTTCCCATACCATAAACAATAGTTCTGCTTGATACAGGTAAATCAAAGCAACCATAAACATCTTTTATTGGTTCGTTTTCCAATTTAGGACATCTCGAGCCAATAATTTTTCCTAAATTACCAACAAAATATATGTTTTCTCTTGTAATTAAACCTCTAGATGGATCTGTATAGTCTCTGATTTTTGTGTATGAAGAAGTTTCTCTTGATAAATTATTTAAATCTGCCATACTACCAGTTAAACCTCTAACTTCCAACTGAGTTGGAGAACCTGGATCTGCAGAAGCACTATTAACGCCAATAACAACAAAAGATTTTCCATTTTTATCTACAACAAAGGATTGCCCTCTAAGTTCTGAAACCGGATAATCTTTACCAAAAGCATAAAGTTGTGTTGAGTCCCCAGTAAGACCTGAAGTTAATGTGATAACTTTTTGAGAATAAGCTGGATCATCAATTTTTGCTTGAAGATCTCTTTGACTAATTCTATAACCTAACCCCATACTTTCAATATCAACACATTTAGAAGAAAAACTTGCATCTCCTTTTTCTGTGTTAAATTTATCTAAAGCTGTTAATAATGTATCCACATTTCTTTGAGAGTCGTCGGTCAATTTATAATAATCAAACTTTGCCATATAAACCTCCTCGTTTACTTGTCTATATTATACCTTAATTTAAGTTTTCTGTCAATACCCTTTTAAAAAGAAAATGCAATTTTTGCTAGTTTTTGTAAAAAATTTTTAATTCTTTGTTGGTTTTTCATCTAAATAGGTCGCCATACCATCAGCTATATGAAAAAGAAAAGCAGTTGGATAGCGGTAGAAAATATCAGTCGTTCGCACGCTTCCTTCCTTAATTCTTGGGTCAAATCCGCCCATGTGCCAATTTATTGCCATTGCTTCTTCGCGAGTAAGTCTCATAAAGCCAGAAATCATATAAACCGACTTTTCACCATGCCCATAAGGAAGAGAATCTTCCACTCTATAATATGGCTCTTGGACCCAAACACCATCTTTTTTAACATTTTTTAAATCTGGCTTGTATGTATTAACTTTACAAATATCGTGAAGAAGTGCAATTATTGCCACACTCTCTTTGGAAATAATTTTATCCCATTCTTCGCCATATTCACCTTCCAAAAGTTTAACATAACGATGATAAACATTCACAGAGTGCAAACAAAGTCCGCCTTCAAAAGAAGAATGAAAACGATAACTTGCTGGTGCAGTGAAAAAATCGGAACGCTCCAAAAAATCTAAGAGTTCTTCCGCTCCGTCACGCTCAATGTTGTCATAATAAATTTGTAAAAATTCTTCCTTTGTTTCTTCCAATTCTTCGTCCATAACTTTTTCCTTTCATTTTAATATTTTAACAATAAAGAATACCAAAAATCAAATAATATAGCGCATTTTCAATTTGCATTTGCCCATTTTTAATATATAAATCAACATTATCTAAAAGTTCATAGATGTTTTTAAGTTGTATTTTAGAAAAATTCCTAGTAACCTGTCGAGCCTTTACAATTGCATATTCTTTAACATTCAAAAGCTTACATAGTTCTTGGTCACTTTCCTTAGAAATCGCCACAAAGAAAAGTCGCCTAAAGTGGTTGAGAATAAGATTAAAAGTTTTAGTGTCTTTATTCATTAAATTTAAAAGATTGATGGCTTTACTTCCATCTTTTTTAGAAAGTGCTTCAGTGAGTTCGAAAACAGTCCACTCAGTTTCGCGAGTGACCATGTCTTCAATTTGCTTAACTCCAATTTCATCAAAATTGCAACTTTTAAGTTTTTCAAGTTCGTTTTTAATTAAAGAATAATAATCACAGCAATATGAAAGTAAAAGTCTAACAGCATCAGAAGTTATGCTTTTTCCACTGTCTCTTAGTTCACTCACAACAATATCACTTAAACTTTTTTCGTCAAGGCGTTTAGCACTAACTTTTTCGCTTATGATAAAATCAAACTTGTTGAAATAATCAAAAATGACAAGACATGTCGAAAGCAATGGCGACTTCAAATATGCCACAAGTTTTTTCTTGAAATCGTCATTAAATTTGGTAACATTTTTTAAAAGCACCAATTTTCTCTCACTGCCCATTGGCAAAGTTTGGAGAGTGTCAATAAGAACATCTCCATTAAAAGTGTCGTCATCAAACTTTAAAAAATTAAACTCTTCAAGTTCAATCTTGCAAGCGTTTTTTATCATTTCAAGGGCCTTGTCGTATAAAAGTATATCTTCCCCCTGAATGAGATAACAAGGTTCCACCTTTTTTTGTAGTCTTTGCTTTAATGTTTTCATTAATCAACCCTCCTTAAACTAAAATTATTATCTTTCAAATGAAAAAGCATACTGCCACCATCAGCATAGTTATGGTCAGAATTATCTATTTTTGAATATGTCAAAACTTCTTCTTCGGTAAAATTGGCGAGTGTATTCTCAATGTCACCTAAGATTACAAAATTGTAGTTTTGACTATCAATATAATTTGCGACATCTCTATTATAAGAGCAATTTTCATTTAAAACAAAACAAGAATAATTGTCAAACTCCACTTGCGCACCGATAAGTTCGGAAAGGTAGTCCACTCTTTGAATTTTAAAACCGCCTAAAGTATATTCAAAACCAGAGTTTAACACTTCGCAACCCTCAAAAGCCGTGAGATTATCAGTATAAAAGTAGTAATCGCTATCCAGCCTTTCCATAGAAGTTTGTCTTAAAGAATTATTTAAAGCAATATGCCCCACAACTCTATTTCCATTTACGACATTTAATCCGTTGTTTATGTTGCTAAAAGAATATCCATCAACCACGATTGAAGTGTTTTGACTATCGGTAAATATAACCAAATCATTATCAAAATAATAAGAATATAAAATTGATGGTTTAGTTGCAATTGGTACAAACGAATAAATGAGTGATGTCGAAAGCATTAATGTGGCAAATAAATTTACTAAAACCAATTTATTTTTCCACTTAATCATCACATACTGACTGCACGAAAAGATAAGAGCAAACATAAAACATGACACAAGCGCATTAAACGGCTTTAACGCAACCACCAAGTTTGTGCCAGCAAAGAAGTTTGCACAAATAAGCACCAGCGAAAGTCCATATCCACACAAAACCAAAATAAAATCAAGAAATGGTAGACAAACTGACAAAATCGCCGCCACAAAAAGAACAGGATATATAACTCCAAAAAGTGGAACAACAATCAAATTTAGGAAAAACGAAAGTAAATTTAAATTTGTGTAAAAACTTGCCATAAAAGGCAAAATCATAATTTGAGAACTAATTGAAATTGAAAAAGAATCGGCCACAAATTTAGGCATAAATTTTCTAAATGCTTTTGTAAGCACTGGGTGAATTGTAAAAATTCCTAAAACGCAAAAATAACTCATTAAAAAGCCGTTGTCAAGTGCTGAAAGTGGAGAAAATAGAAGCGTCAAAATCCCAGCAAGTCCAAGGGTGTTCAGTCCGTCATAACATTTTCCTGATAATGAAGAGGCCAAGAAAATGATTCCCATAATGCCCGCTCTGACAATTGACGGAGCAAATCCGCAAAGATATATGTAAACGAAAAGAACAAAGAAACAAACAAGAAAATTTGTCCACCTGTTGACTTTAAATAGTTTTAAGATAAAACCTAAAAGAGCAATTAAAAATGTGACATTCAAACCACTAACAGCAAGCAAATGTAAAATTCCAGAATTTTGATATGTATCATAGATTTCATCACTTATGTCGTTTGTGTTTCCAAACAAAACGGCGTAAGCAGTTGCCCCATTATCGACACCCATTTTGTCAAACAACAAATCTTTAACTTTCAGCCTAAAACGCTCGTCAAGTTTTATGCTGTTCCCAATAATACTAACATCACTTGCGTTAACATTGACATAATACGGAGCATTATCTCGATAGTAAGAAAGATTAAAATTACCAAGACTAAAAAGATTATTCTTTCCAATTTCACTTTCAAATGTGATAACATCTCCCACTTGGAAATTCTCGCCATATCCATAAATTGTGGCATAAACATTACTTTCGCTTTTGCCATTAATTTTTACATCAACAAGTTTATAACGCGAACTTCCAGAACTATTTTCAATATCATCAGAAATTCGCGCTTCAACAACTTGCACTCCTTCATAATTATTCCCTTCAAAAACTTTTGTTCCAATGAAAAAAAGACAAACACCAAGAAGAATAACTGAAAGGAAAATCAAAATAAAATAAAAATTTTTAAAATAGATAAGTGTTCCTAAAAGTCCCAATAAAACAACTGAAATGAGAACAAGATAAGTCACATTAAGATTAAAAACAAACCTTGTCATTGTAATGCCAAGAATTAATGCCAAAAACGAGTAAAAAATCGGTCTATTATGTAAATTTTTTTTCTTTGCTTCCATATTTTTCTATAAAATAATATCATAAAAAACAATTTAAAGCAAGAAAAAAAGAAATTTAGTCTTTAATATAGTTTTTATTCGGTTTTATAGGATTAAAAAAGTTTTCAAGGACATTTACATTTTGAACATAATCTTGATTTTTCACAATAAAATCTTTCAAAGTTTCTTCCACGATGTGAGCACTTTGCATACTGATAGAAAAATCTTTTTGAAATAATGTTTTTTCAACTTCAATAAATTTACTATCTTTAAGTTCGTAGATATAAAGTCGCATCAAATGATTATCGCTTTCTCTTTTAATATCCGCAAAAGAAAATTGATATGGAAATAATGCATAACCTAATTTTGTCCCTTCAATTTTGACTGGTTCAGTAACAATATATGGCATAAAAACTCCTTTTATTTTTTGGTTGTAGCACTATTTTATTACAAACGTGCATCAATAAGAACAAACTTTTTGCCGATTTCCTTCGCAAAATGTCGAATATTATTTTTATAGTTTTCCATTTTCACTCAATTATATAAAAAATAAAAACAGGCAACGCCTGTTAATTATCTTTAATGATTTCCAGCATTCTATCCACAACATCCATTTTTCTTCGTTTAATCGTTTTATTAATTTTTAATATTAGACGATAAATCAAAAGTCCGACAACGAAAATAAGATTATAAAATAAGGTCAGAACAATTAAATAAACAACTGGGAATGTGAAATTTCCAATTCTCAAAACTCCAATATTCGTAATATCTCCAATAGGCAACGGACAAGAAGATACATAAGAATAGTTTGGATTAAAGCCATTGACGATGCAAATATTGTTGCAAATGCTAACAAAAATTATAAATATAACTGAAGAGAAAAAACAAGCGAAAAGGCGATGCTTTTCAAACTTGTTTTGAAAACGAGCAAAAGCGCAGCAGCCTGTGGCTGATACTATACTTGGAACAACATTCTTCGAAAGATACCGTTGCAACACAATCGCCAATGAAATGCGATTTGTTGCATATAGAGAAAAAACAAGCGAAAAGGCGATGCTTTTCAAACTTGTTTTGAAAACGAGCAAAAGCGCAGCAGCCTGTGGCTGATACTATACTTGGAACAACATTCTTCGAAAGATACCGTTGCAACACAATCGCCAATGAAATGCGATTTGTTTCATATAGAGAAAAAACAAGCATCAAATGAAATTTTGAAACTTGTTTTCAAAATGAATTAAAAGCGCAGTTTTTTCTCTGGTGCGACCAAGAGGACTTGAACCTCCACTCTTTCGAACTGGAACCTAAATCCAGCGCGTCTGCCAATTCCGCCATGGTCGCATAACTAGTGTTTAGTATATCATATTTGAGTTTTCTTTGCAAGTTATTTTAAAATCTTATTTTAAATTCATTATTTGTTTCATTGTTATCTAATTTTTATTTTGAAAATTTTTAAAATACCTATTGAATAATGATTTTTATTATGCTAAAATGAAACTAAAGTAGGGTGGTTATGTTAGAAGAAAATTTTCAAGATATTGATAGAGATTTTTTGACAGTGGTAAGTCGTTATTATTTAAGACCAAACCGCAAAAATCAAATGAAACTTGTGGAACTTGCAGAAAATGGGCAGTTTAATGCTGCTTTGATTTGCTTGAAAGACGGGTTTAAATTTGATAAACTTTCGTTTTATGTCAATTTTGTGGAAAAATTTGGTAGAAATGACAAATATATAAAATTGATTTATATGTTTGAACAATATAGTATAAATAAAAAAATGTTAAATGATTTGGAAAAACGAATCGAAAAATTATGCCAAAAAAACTGGCCTTTGGGAACATACGCGTTTCCACTTCTTTGGATGAGAGATGGCTCCGTAAAATGCATAGATCAGGGCTTGATATTTACTCCATTTAATTTACTAGAAAAAATAAGATTAAATGCTTACTCAGAAATTCGCGAATTAAGAAAACAATTTTTAGATTCAAAATATTATCAATTAAAATCCGAAGCAACAAGTATGTTTTTAAAAGAATTTCTAGATGATAAACCACAATTCGCTGGTATTTTAAATATGCTTGACAAGTGTAATAACACAATCATTTTAGAACCTGATATTTCAGAAAATGTGGAAGAACTTATTTACTATGATTATGTTCATCATAAAAATGATGAAGTTTATGCTTATAATTATGCCGATATGGTTATGTCTATTCTTGGAACAAAACACACTCAATTATGTAAAAAAACTTTTATTGATTATACGGCTTTAGAAACTGCACACCAAATTTTTTATAATTTACATAACAGAGATTTATTAACAATAAATGATACAAGAGAAAAATAGAAAAAACTTCATAATATTTAATATGTTAATAATTTTATGCACTTTTTGAAAAATTTTTACATTTTTCTTGACTTTTTATTTTCGTCGTGTTAAACTAATACGGCAATGTGCAGGTGTAGTTCAGTGGTAGAACACTAGCCTTCCAAGCTGGTTGCGAGGGTCCGATTCCCTTCACCTGCTCCACTTGCTTCCATAGCTCAGCTGGATAGAGCAATGCCCTTCTAAGGCAGAGGTCGAAGGTTCGAATCCTTCTGGGAGCACCAACATGGTGGTCGTAGTTCAGTTGGGAGAACGCCAGATTGTGGCTCTGGAGGTCAAGGGTTCGATCCCCTTCGATCACCCCATTTATTCTTTTGGTGCGATGGGGTGTCGCCAAGCGGTAAGGCATTGGACTCTGACTCCAACATTGCGTAGGTTCGAATCCTACCACCCCAGCCATTTGTGCTGGAATACTTAAAGGGGTGTAGCCAAGCGGTAAGGCACAAGACTTTGACTCTTGCATGCGTAGGTTCGAATCCTGCCACCCCTGCCAACCAAACAACTTTTAGATGTTTTTCTTAAAATATCTTGACTTTTCAAGAAAAATGATGTATATTGTTGTTTGTTTAAAATTAAATATGGTCTGCTAGCTCAGTTGGTAGAGCACAAGACTTTTAATCTTGGGGTCCCGGGTTCGAGCCCCGGGCAGGCCACCAAAAAACACAATATATTGTGTCTAAAATTTAAAGTGAAATCTAAATATTGATTTCACTTTTTTTAATGTTATATTTTTGGTGAATTTATTGGGGCAAAATGTGGGGCAAAGTAAATTTATTAGAATTCAGGTAACCACTCACCATAAAGCATTTTTATTTTTTTTGCAGTTAAGGTTGGATCATTATGTGTGTATACATCATTAGTCATAACAACTGATGAATGTCCTAAATATAACTGTCTTTTTTTATCAGGAACTCCAAGTATATACAAATTGGTCGCAAATGTATGTCTTAATTGGTGAATTGTAATTTGTAATCCTAAACTTTTAACAAACTTTCGAAACTTCTTTTCAACTGATTTATAATCAGCATAAAAAATTTGACCATCAATTGCCATAAGTTCGTCATATAGTCTTTTAGAAATTTTTACATATCTCTTAGATTTTTCAGTTTTAGTGCCATTTATGTAAACATAATAACCATTTTCTTCACAATACAAATCTTTTTGTGTTATTCTTGCCTCTTCTCTTCGGCAACCAGTTAACAAATAAAATCTAATTAACAAATGTAATCTCTTGTTTTCAAGACTATTCCAAAGTTTTTCCTGCTCAGCATATAATAAATTTTTTCTTTCCGCTCTTTCAATTTTGCCTTTTGAAAGAAATTGAGAAATATCTTTTGGAATCAAATCTTCAAAGTATGCTTGCTTAAAAATTTGTTTTATTGTCAGATATGTCAATTCTTTCATTCTTCCACTTTCATTGTTCAAAACTTTTTGTAAATCTTCAAGGTGAATGTCTTTTAAATCAAAATTATATAAATCTTTTAAGTGATTATTTATGATATTTTCATAAACCTCTGCACTCGTTGATTTTATATTAGGTTTTTTATAAGTTTCAAACCAATTTTTCGCATAGTTCTTGAAATTACTGCGTTTTTGTTCCTCTTTAATCTTAGATAGAGAATTCTTTTTAAATTCTTGCACGGCTTTAATTAATTCAGTTTTTGTTCTTTTGACAATATCTATTTTTTTGCCATTGATAGTTTTTCGATATTCCCATCTACCATCTTTTCTATGTCTTACATTTTTCAAATCGTCCTCCTTTTCAAGAGTTCGATTTGCACCATTGATAACAACAAGATTTTCTCTCTTTAAGTCGTAAAAATCTTTATCTGCTTCGAAAAAGCCTATAAGTTTGTTTCGAAGTCGACTCCAATTTTCTTCTGACTTTATGAACTGTTTTGCCAGTTCTATATTTTTATTTGAGTGTTCTTCCTCCTTTTCCAAATTTTTTTATTGTTTCCAACATATTAACCTCCTTTTAAATATTTCAAACTGTTTCCAGTCTAAAATTCACTATTCCTCAGATTCCAGGTGTTTTAAGATAATATCTTCGAGTGGTGTTTCCTTAATTCTTTCAATATAACCGATAACCTTAGCAGTCTCCCGGTCACTTAAAGTTTTGATAAGAGAAATTGCCTCTTTTTGATTTTCTGTAAGTGAGTCTAAATACACTGTATTTTTGGTTTGATGTCCTAATAGATAGTCAATAGAACAACCAAAGAAATCTGAAATTTTAATTATCAAATTTAAATCTGGTTGAGTAATGCCATTTTCATAATTTGATAATGTATTTTGTTTTATGCCCAATGTTTTTGCTAATTGTTGCTGTGATAAATTATTTTGCATTCTTAAATTTTTCAAATTCATATAAAACCTCCCCTTTGTATTTGTATAATAATAAATTTTGATAAAAAATGGAAGATTTATAAAAAAAATTAGTAAATAATCAAAAAAATTAGTAAATTTAATTGACTTTTTCAAATTTCTGGATTAAAATTAAAGTGAATTATCAAGAAATTTGATATTTATGGAGGTTTTTATGAAAAATATAGAATTAGCACAGGACAAAAATTGGGAAAGTTATCTGAAATTTTGTCAAGATAACGGTTTAAAACCAGGTGAAATGAAAAATATGTTTCGATTTTCTGAAACCACGACAATAAAAGAA
>CAKNPS010000006.1 GCA_930990515.1 uncultured Clostridia bacterium | reverse complement strand
TCTTAACCTTCCAGCACCGGGCAGGCGTCAGCCCCTATACTTCATCTTACGATTTAGCAGAGACCTGTGTTTTTGGTAAACAGTTGCTTGGGCCGTTTCGCTGCGACCAACATTGCTGTTGGCACCCCTTCTCCCGAAGTTACGGGGTCATTTTGCCGAGTTCCTTAACAAGGGTTATTCCGTTCGTCTTATGATTCTCTCATCGTCTACCTGTGTCGGTTTGCGGTACGGGCACCCAAATGCTACTTAGCAGCTTTTCTCGCCAGTGTGAATTCACAGACTTCGTTACTAAATTTCACTCCCCATCATCACCTAGGGTGCGTTCTATATGGTACTTCACTCATTAGACCCCTCATGATTTGGCCACGGCTGTCCATCACCGTGTTCCTGCTATCCTACTGTGTCACTGCATCGCACTTTATCGCATTTTGGTGGTACTGGAATATCTACCAGTTTGTCATCGGCTACGCCCTTCGGCCTCACCTTAGTCCCCGACTTACCCTGAGAGGACAAGCCTTCCCCAGGAAACCTAAGACTTTCGACGGAATGGATTCTCACCATTCTTTCGCTACTCATGCCGGCATTCTCTCTTGATTACAGTCCACCACCCCTCACGATATGGCTTCTGCCCGTAATCATTGCTCCTCTACCAATTTGAATAAATCAAATTCCTAAACTTCGGTGTAAGTCTTTAGCCCCGTTGAATCTTCGGCGCACTATCACTCGACCAGTGAGCTATTACGCACTCTTTTAATGAATGGCTGCTTCTAAGCCAACATCCTGGTTGTTTTAGCAATAACACATCCTTTTCCACTTAGACTTAACTTTGGGACCTTAGTTGTAGATCTCGGCTGTTTCCGTTTTGACAATGAAACTTATCTCACACTGTCTGACTCCCTGAGAACAATTTACTGGTATTCGAAGTTTGATAAGGTTTGGTAACCCGTGAAGGCCCCTAGCCTATTCAGTGCTCTACCCCCAGAAATCTATAGTCAGAGGCTAGCCCTAAAGCTATTTCGAGGAGAACCAGCTATATCCCGATTCGATTGGCGTTTCACCTCTAACCACAAGTCATCACCGACTATTTCAACAGGCGTGTGTTCGGTCCTCCACGATGTGTTACCATCGCTTCAACCTGCTCATGGTTAGGTCATCGGGTTTCGGGTCTACGCTATGCAACTAATTTCGCCCTATTCAGACTCGCTTTCGCTTCGGCTCCGTGACTTAATCACTTAACCTTGCTACATATCGTAACTCGCCGGCCCATTCTACAAAAGGTACAAGATCAGACTATTACCTCTTGGTAAGTCGTCCTTTCTCTGCTTGTAAGCATACAGTTTCAGGTTCTCTTTCACTCCCCTCCCGGGGTTCTTTTCACCGTTCCCTCACGGTACTATTCGCTATCGGTCAATAGGTCGTATTTAGCCTTACGAGATGGTCCTCGCATCTTCACACCGGGTTTCACGTGCCCTGTGCTACTCTGGTGGTATCTAAGGAGATTTCAATTTCGGTTACGGGACTATTACCCTGTTTCGTATAACTTTCCAGAAATCTTCACCTATCGTCGTCTCTCTTTTATGATACTCCTAAACCCCAAAGGTATTTCTACCCTTGGTTTGGGCTCTTGCAGTTTCGCTCGCCACTACTACCGCAATCGTTTGTTTACTTTCTCTTCCTCCGCTTACTTAGATGTTTCAGTTCAGCGGGTTCCCCTCATTACACTATGTATTTGTGTAATGATAACATCGTATTAGCGATGCTGTGTTGCCACATTCGGAAATCAACGGGTCGCAGATTATGTGCATCTATCCGTTGCTTATCGCAGCTTATCACGTCCTTCATCGGCGCCTATTGCCAAGGCATTCCCTATATGCTCTTTGTAGCTTAATCATATTGATTGGATTTCTTAGCATTTTCGCATTATTTTTACTCGACTTTCTTGAGTATGCAAATATTCGTATTACGTTTTAAAAATTTAACTCGTATAAATATTTGACTATATCTTCTAAAATATGTAGTTGTCAAAGAACTTTCGCTGACAGTTACATCAGTAACCTTTCCCTGCGTCAGCATTCGTATTCTATCACATTGAGAAAAAGAATGTCAACACTTTTTTAAAATTTTTTTTATTTTTTTTAAATTTTTTTTAGAAATTTTTTTAAAAATTTTACCGCTGTTCCGTGTGTTCACAAATTCGACAAAAATAGTGTAAATTTTTGCCTAAATTTTTGTACTTTTAAAGAAAAAAATTTTTTAATTTCTCAAAAATTTTTGAAATCTAACACTAGGTTTGACTCTCAAATTTTATAAATATATGACTATATTGTTTCTGTTTTTCACTTTTTCAATCTTAACATTTATGATAAAATTTGAAATAACATTTATATTGACTCCTACTTTTATATTGATTATTATTTATATTTATATATAGTTTATAAAAACTAATACATTCATATCTTACTTAACCATAAATTTGCTAAATTAATAAATAATTTATAATCTAATTTGGAAGTTAACAAACAAATGTTTCAAAATTAGAAAATATATGATATAATAAATTTGTTTGGAGGGTATATGGAAAATTTTGATGTTATTATTGTCGGCGGTGGCCCTGCAGGATTATTCACTGCGTATGAATTGAAAGAGAAAAACAAAAATTTAAAAGTATGTCTTATTGACCAAGGGAAAAAAGCAAAAAACAGAGTTTGTCCAATGAAGCAAGGAAAAGCCTGTGCAAACTGCAACCCCTGTCAAATTTTATCAGGTTTTGGTGGTGCGGGAACATTCAGTGACGGAAAACTTAACTTTATTCCAAAACTTGGGAAAAGCGACCTTTTCAAATATATGAGCGAAAGCGAAGCATACAAAATTATTGACGATACGGAAGAAATTTTTAATAAATTCGGTATGGACGCTGAAGTATATCCAAAAAGCAATGAAAAAAGTGAAGAAATCAAACGAGAAGTGACCTTGAAAGGTGCAAGACTTCTCCTTATCAAGCAAAAACATCTTGGCTCAGACACTTTACCAGACCATATTGAAAAGTTTACAAATTATCTTGAAAATGAAGGCGTGGAAATTATTGAAAATGGGAATGTTTTAGATATTGAGCAAGATGAAAACGATTTAAACATTGTAACCTTTAAAAAAGATGGAAAAACTTTAAATATGACAGCAAAATATGTGGTTGTCGCACCTGGACGAAGCGGTGCTGAGTGGGTTCAAGGTCTTCTTGACAAACACAAAATTCCATACAACTCTCAAAGCATTGAAATTGGCGTTCGTGTGGAAGTTAGGAAAGAAATTTTGCAAAAAATTACTGATGTAATCTACGACCCTACAATTTTCATTAAAACCAAAACTTATGGCGATGAAATAAGAACATTCTGCACCAATCCAGGCGGATTTGTGGCAAAGGAAAATTATTATGGATATATCTGCGTAAATGGACACGCACTTAAAAATATAAAATCTAATAACTCCAACTTTGCATTTATTTCCAAAGTGACCTTAACCCAACCAGTGACAAACACTCGTCTTTATGGCGAATCTATCGCCCGCATCGCAAATGTGCTTGGGGACAACAAGCCTATCATTCAAACTCTTAAAGACTTGAAACAAGGTAGACGCAGTGAGTGGCATAGAATAAACAAAGGTTTCATTGAGCCAACACTCAAGGACTGTGTGGCTGGCGACCTTGCCCTTGTTATGCCATATAGAATTATTACCAACATTTTAGAAGGCTTGGAAGAACTTGATAAAATCATTTCAGGTGTCAACAATGATGAAACTCTCTTGTATGGACCAGAAATCAAATTCTTCTCAAACGAAATTGAAACGGACAACAAGTTTAAAGCCGAAGGAAAACCACTCTACTTCATCGGTGATGGCGCTGGTAAAGCGGGGAATATTGTTGTCGCAGCAGCCACTGGACTTATTGCAGCAAGAGATATTATTTCACGAATAAAATAGGTGTCATTGACACCTTTTTATTTTTTTTTGCTAAACAAAAACTTATAAAAAAGTGCTAAAACTATCAAAAAAATTAAAAATTTTAATAAAAAAGGCATAAATATGAGTGATTTTTCAAAAAATCTTAAAGAATTGAGAATGGAAAAAGGGTTATCGCAACAAGAACTTGCCCAAATTTTTAATGTAACACAATCAACTGTTGCAAAATGGGAAAGTGGAGATAGAGAACCTAATTTTTCAATTTTAATTCAGGTAGCAAAATTTTTTGAAGTTTCAACTGACACGCTGTTAGGCCTAAAAGATTTATAGGGATAAATCTTGCTAACTACTTGTCTTAAATTTTTTAAAAAGAAACAGACAACGTCTGTTACTTTTTATTTTTATCAATAAAGCAAAAATGTTTGTTCTTGACTTTGGCAAAATATGGCTTGCCAAGTTCTGGCTCTCCCTTAAAGAAAATCTTTCCCTGCTTTATCTCTCCGCTATCAACATCTCGATATTCAATATCATAAAAGTTGTAGCCTAAAATATTTAAAAGTGGATTAATGTAATAAAGTGAATTATTGATATAGACAATGCCAATAAAAATTAAAACTAAAACATAAACGCAGTAAGCACTGACAAGCGATAAATCTAAAGGAATAGCAAAAAAAACAAAAAGAGAAAAGTAACCTAAGAAATGTTTATCTGTTATGTTTTCACTTTTAAGAATGATGATTTCATTTGACTTTTCATTGTTATATTTCACATTCCATAATAATCCAATCACTCCGCCTATAATCAAAAGAAGAAGAGTGGCAAAATTTATAGTGTTCAAAACATTGAAAGAAAGATTGTTGTTTATTATCTCAACGACAAGTTTGACAAACACTAAAACATACATTGGCATAAATGCGCTTAGGTATAAAAGTAGATTTTTGAACATCATCTTCTCCTTTAAAAATTAAAATTTATTTTAATTAATAATTATAAATATTTTGTATTAAAAAATAAAAAATAATTAAAAATAACTAAAAAATGCGTAAAAATTGCATTTTTTATTGATTTCTTAATAAAAAATTGATATTTTTTGAATAAAAATAATTTTTTAAAATTTAAAAATTCTTATCGCTATTAATTATAGTAAATTTAAATTGTCTTAAAATTTTGTAAAAAATTAGTTTTCTAACTTAATTAATGATTTAAAAATATTTTTATATGTATTATTTTATATAATATATTTATAATAAAATTATATCTATTTATTTTGAAATATTTTTTCTTTGTGGTAAAATGTAAATAAATAGTGAGGTTGTTATGAGAAAATCTTTAATGAAATCAATATTCTTAACTTTCTTCTCTCTTTGTTTTTTATGCGTCGGCATTGTTACTCTTTTTGCGAAAGAAGAAAATAATATCGCTTCAGCAGAAACTGTTGTTGTCGATGGTCTGGAAAATGATATTCCAGACTATGTATCTATCGCAGAATTTGAAACTGTGGATAGCGAGACTGCTCTTGAAAATAGTCTTATCAGCGACAATACCTTTCTCTACCATACCAATTCAACTGGGCATAGCAATAAACTCACAATCTCTTTAAAAACAAATGGTAGAACTGTTAATGCTGGTGGCGCTGATATTTATCAATATGTTTACTACCCTAATTCTGAAGATTTATCAACTTTCTACTTTTACACTATTGAATCAACCAACCTATACATAAATGGAGTTGCACAAAGCATTCCAGCAGAAAAAGAATTTAGTTATAACACTCAACAATCTTTTGAAAATGAAAGTGGAGCATACTTAGAAACTTATGAATTAAATTTTGCCAACACAAATTCTTCATATTATACTGACAATGAAAAAGAACTTAACCGCACTATTTCTTTAACTGATGCTGAAGGAAATTTAATTCAAGGTCGTTACACTGTTGACATAACTCTTACTCTTTGGACTTGCACTGACGGAAGATCGGACGGAATGGAAGAAAACTTCTATAGTAATACTGTTAATTTAAGATATGAATTCTTGGTTTTGGATCGTTCAGAATATATCACAAACTCTAGACCAGTTCTCACCGCTTCCAATTTTGATAGTTCATATCAAGTAACTTCCGCTCAAAGTGATGTTTATGGATATTACTATTACTTTAACTATTCGTATGCAAACAACCAAATCGCAAGCGTCACCTACGATCCTACTAAATATGATGTTGATATCACAAAAACATTAAATTCTGATGTTACTTCTATGAATGTTTCCTATATTCAAGAAAATGCAATTGGAGATAATAATGGAATAACAATCACTGGCGAAGAAATTGTGACTTATGTAAAAAATGCCAATAATAGCATAACCCTATATTTTGCAGATGTTGGAAACTATTCTTTAATTTTTAATGCTGTGGCAACATTCTCTTACACACAAAACGGAAGCACAATCAATAACAAATATTCTCTCTCCGCCCTAACAGATTCATTAAAGCGAATTATGGTTTATGGCTACGGCTACCAAGCAAACTATGTTGATTATGATAATAATTCAGAATATGCCGAATTTAAATCATATTTAAATGAAGCTGGTGTTTTTGATGGCAGATATTATAATAGTGCTGATATAACTTCAGAATTTTTGGCTTCAAATTCTAGTTTCGGACAAAACTCCACCACAACAGACACACAGGGTAATACAACTTTCACAATTAATAATGTTTTAGGATATATTAATCAAAATAATATTGAACCTGAATCTACAAACCAATCTCCTATTCGTTTTGTTAGCAATTCAACAATCGCTTCTGGGAATATCTCATCTTATGTTTATTCAACAACACAAGTTAATAATAGTTATTCACAAACTTCTTTAACATTAGACGGCTCAACATTATATCGTTCAACATATACTGGTGGTTCAATAAGCGAAAAAGGAAAATATATCTTTATACTCGCTTACACCTTTAACAATTTCTATACAACAAGTGGTCAACTTGCACAAAACATTTATTTCTATCAAGTTTTCTTCTTTGAAATCACAGGAGAACCACCTATTGTAAATCTTTATGAAGCAGAAGATGGTGAAGCAACTTCTAATGCCATTTATTCCAACACATTCACAAACAAAGATGTTATAATCATTAATCCTAATCTTTTAGATGTACATAATAAAGATGTTACCGTTCAAATTTATGCTCAAGATTATAATACAAATACCTACCTTTCTTCTTATGGCGGAACTCTTGGTATCAATATGTTATCAGCCCCTGGTTATGATGGTGGCAATACGCTTATTCTTTCGGAAAATGCTCACTATACAATAAGACTTTATTACACAAATGAAATGTCAACAATAACAACTGATATAAATGAGATGAATTCGTCAATTAGAGAAAAAATTAAAAGACAATACTATTTCACAATTGACAAACAAGAAATTGACGGAGTAACTGCAAGAAATGTATCTCTAATTTCTGGAACTACTAATTATGACATATTGCAAGACTTAGATGGAGTTTCTACAAATCAAGACTTCATCATTTCATGGAACGAAAAAGCAAGCACTGCTCCAACCTATGCATACTACCGTTTCTTCCCAATTGTTGAAAGCGATTATTATACAGGAACTGATGAAGAAACTTCCACACTTTTATATCAATTCTTAAATTTAAGAAGTTCTGACTTTTTGCCTATAAATTATGCCCTTAACCTGTTTGAAGAAGAAAATAAAAACACTTGGATTAGATATGTTGAAAACACAGAAAACTACAACCTTACAACTTCAAGTCAAAATGTTTTAACATCAAGGGGTTTATACATTTTTGATATTTACGATGCTGCTGGCAACCACACATATCAAATTTATATAAAAGACACCACTTCTCCAATATTTGCACTTGAAACTAAAGGAACTTATTCACTTATTCCAAATTCTTACTTTATTTCAGAAAATTCCACCTTATATTGGGGTGACTACAAAGCAATTCAAATAAATCGCGGAAGCCAAAATTGGAGTTTTAACGTTGCAATAGACGACATAAACAACATTGATCCTTCCCTTTATAACTACAATCTTTTCTGGGATAGAAATAACAGTCCAAATTCAGGAATTTTCCGAGAATTTTATGAAGCTCTATATCGTGAAAATGTCTTACAATATATTGCTTCGCCAAATGACTCAATGGGTGTTTATCTCACAATCGGAATTGATGATATAACTTATCAAACTCCAATTGGAAGTAACGACTACCAAATGGTGAAAAATGAAAATTCTTTTGAATTAACAACTGAAACCGGAAATAATATGGGCTATATATATAATGTTTTAATTCGTGATGAAAGTAATAAAAGATATGTTACGGGGACAGATTTTAATGACGAGTCAGAAAAATATTCATTCAACCAATATGCATCACATTTTAGTGCAAGACAGACCATAATTGTAAGCTTTGATGATTCAGAATTTAAAATTTACTACACCGATTCACAAAACAGTCAAATTACTTTAGATAGTAATAATAAAGTTGAAGACTCGATAACAATAGGCGAAGGCGATAATCAAAAAACTTACTCAACTTTAACAACCTATCTATCTCCTGTCAATTTAGACGAAACTTTCAATATTTCCTTTATTCCTACAATTACAGATGAAACAACTTCATTAATAGTTCAAGTCGATACCGTAACAATAGAATATTATGCTTATGAACAAAAGCGATATGAACATAGAAATGAAGCGGGTGAAGTTGAATCTTACTCATATTATTATTCAATCTCTGATACGGTAACATCTCGTGATACAATTTATAGTTATGCAAGCGATGGTCAATCTCAAACAGAATTTTATTATGAGATTATGCCAAACTCTGACCTTATCACCTCTCCTGGTAAATATGTTATTACAAGGACATATAGCACTGATGATAACTTTACAATCAATGATAGAGATTATTACTCCAGAACATTTGTTTTATATGTTGATAGAAATGAAGTGATTTCTAGACCTACTCAAGTAAAAGATGAAAATGGCAACACAATTTCCGAAAGCCTTGTTGGAGGAGAAATTTTTGTTGGAATGTATGATAGTGGCAACACCGCAGATATTGTTGTTACTTTCCCAACTAATAGTGTTGCAGGTTCTTCACAAGGAGAGACAACACTTTACAATGGAAATACAACAAATTCAATTTGGACAACAAATAAATTACCTGTAAAAATATATGTCCCAACATATAAATACACGATGTATGCAATTCAAGTTCCAAATGATGCCACCGAAGACCCTGACGATTACTATTACCAAGTTGTAAACAGCATAAGCGATAACTTCTATAGCGATGGCGACTCCTATTATCTTGATGAAAACGATGAACCAGTTGTTATTGACGAATATTTGATTTATGCCGAAATATATAAAGATTATGCAACATCTGAAATTGACGAGAGACAAGCAATTTATACAACTGCATCAACTTCTGTTAACGGCTTTTTAACCTTTTATGATAATGAAGGACAACCTTTAGACTATTTAACAGAAGAGGGTGTCTACACAATTATGATTTATCAAGGTTATAATAGTGTTGCTGAAGTTACTGGAGAATCTTTTAAACAAGTTGCAGCCTTCACTTTTACCATTGAAAATGTTTTACCTAACTTTACAGCAAGAACACAAACAGGAAGAGCATTAAATTCTGATACCGTGTTAAATTCAAGCACGAGACAAACAATTGAAAGATATCATACAAATCAAGATAGCGTTCAAATTCTTTGGGATAAGCCAGACGATACTGACATTTTCAAAGCTGAAATTGACCAAAGCAAGATAACAGTGACCTTAACTTCAAATGGCTCAGTATTACAAACTCAAGTTGTTGACGCAAACACACTTTTCAACAATCAAATTGAAGAAAGCGGAAACTATTATATTGGGACTTTAACTTTTAGTAATCTGCTTGGTAGAAATTTCTATCAGAACGGCAATTATATTGATATAACAATGCAATTCCTAAATCACAATGATGCATATTATGAAACAGTGACAAAACGAATTATAATTGACACACAAGCACCTTATATCAACATAGAAAACCTTGTTTATAATGTAATTGGAAATGTTTATAATGCAGATTTAATCTCCTATGAAGATTTGAGAACAAAATCAAATATTTCAAGAGAGAATGTAACACTAAACAGCGAAACCACTTATAATACAAGCACACAAAGTGGAACATTCAGATACTTCTCATATAGCGTTAACGGAGAAAACTTCTTAAATACATTAAAAACAACAGCTTTAACAGAAGCAAGTTCAATTTACTATAGATTATTTAATAACAAATACACAACTGCAACATCTTACGAGACAACTCCTGACGCCTTTCTTGAAAGTAATTTCTCAAATATCAATTCTTTAAATAGTTTTGAAGTTGGCTCATATTATGAAATCGTGGAAAGTGACCTAGCAGGAAACTTAACCATTTACACAATTTATGTTGTAGATTATTCTTCAAACGATGAAGCAATTATCTCTTATGAAGTGAACGATAACGGAGAAATAATTGAAGATTCAATCACTCAAAATGATTATAACGATGCTTTAAGCATAACAAACCATACTGCTCGTTTAAACATTTATACAAAACCTGGTCTTGAAATTACAGGAATAAATTATTTTGGTAATGTTTGGACGAACTTCATTGTAAATGAAACTAACGAAAATGGTATAACCACAACAACTTATTACTTTACATCTCCATGGCTTGGCGACCGAATTTACAGAATTGACGGCGAAGAATTCAATGAAGTTGATGTTTCAACAATCTTTGACGGTTCAAGGAACTCAAGATACAAAAGTTCAATCTCATTCTATGACACAGTTCTTGGCGGACAAACAAACATCTATTTAAACACAAGAAACACAACTTTATCAGCAACACTTACAAGTGAGCAATCAAGAGAATACATCACATTTACAACCCCGACAAATGCTGAACTTGAAAGCACAACCACCGCTTATCCATACTTAACAAAAATTAAGATATACACCCCTGCTTCAGATGCAACAGGAACAGCCGAAGTTGTTTACTATAGTGACGAATTTGAAAATCCATTTGGTTATTCTGACTTATGGCAAAGTTCACAAGATGTAATTGTTACATACACAGCAACAACACTTACATTTGAATTAAATCCTAATTTAAATCTTGTTGACAACACGAGAATTGTATATGAATTTACAGACAACTATGGCACAACTTACACAGAAATTCACTTATATAATGAAACAACTGGCTATCAAGAAATATCATCAGGTAACACACTTTACTCATTCTATGCAGAAGATAATAACCTATATTATATCACTTCTGACAACTTTAGATATACTTATAATGAAGCAAAGTATTCAGTAAGACAATATCAATATGAAGATGCTGGTTGGGTGGAAATAACAGAAGAAAATTCCTTTGTTGTTTTACCAAACAGAACAACTAATTCAAATTCCATTGTAACCCTAACCTATGACGTTCGAGATGGTGCAATAAATTACTCTTACCGCTTTAGATTAGACATTTATGACACTGCAAGAGTTGACGCTAATGATCCACCTGTTAAGTCAGTTTACTTCATTTTAAACAATGAAATACCATTGCCAGAAACAGAAACAATGGAAAACATTAACAATGAATTTTACTTTACATCAAATGGAAGAATTGTTACTGAAAGCATCTTAGGACTCAATGATGTTAACCAAGTTGATTATTACTCCCGTGTAACATTAAATTTTAGAACAAACACATCTTTCTTACCTGTAAAATTTGAAATTTCAACTGATGGTGTAATTTGGTCAGAAATTGAAAGCGGAACGGAAATCAGTTGCCCTGAAGATATTGAACAGCAAGAATATTACTTAAGAGTGTGGTATGACTTAGATGAAATTAGAAATTTAGGTTATATTGACCAAACTGGCAACCATAATTACATTTTTGAAGTAATACCTCCAAGCAGCGTTTACAACTTTAGATTGTCTTCAACACTCACAACAGCGTATTATGTAACATTACAAAGAGGCGATGCGGTTGAAATTGTTGAAAAATCAGGTCAAACATATACAACTCCGGGCACATCAAATAGACGCGTTTTTGCAAATCACTATATTGTAAATATCAACTATGCTGATAGAGATTCATATTTAGACATCATAACAAATGCCGAACAATTAATAGAGTGGCGTGAAGAAAGTGTATTCTACCAAGATGCTGAAAATGTTAGAACTTACATTTACACAATTTCTAACCTTAACAACATTGTTGGTATAACAAATATTCCTAGATTCGACACACAAATTGCCATCACTTATATAGAACCTACAAATCAATTTACTAGTGAATTCTACACATACAATTCTGCAGGAATAATTGATACAAACGCAAATCTAATTTCTTCTTCTAGTTTAGACTATATTGTTCCAGAATCTTCATCAATAACGCAACTAAAACTTCGTTGGTCAAAATATTATGCAATTGAACAAAATGTTATTGAAATCCATATCACAAAGAATGGGCATGAGTTAAATCCAGTGATTTACAGTGAAACAGTGAACGGAAGAGATTATTATTACACATATATAACCCGCTCAGGTAGATATAGAATATCTTTTGAAGATACAGCAGGAAACGTTCAAATATTCAATTATGGAAATATTGCTCAAACCGAGTCATTTACATTAACATTCTTAAAAGATATTCCATTTACAGTAACCTACACAAATCCAATAACTGACACTGAAGAAACAACAGAACCAATCAGTGAAGCAATATACAATGGAACAATAGTTTTAAGACTTGACACAAACACTTCTTCATACTACACTGCTGAAGGCGTAAGTTTAAGCGTTACCAGAAACGGAACAGAATATACTGGCTACTCATTAACCGATGGTGCTTACACATTCACAGAAACAGGATATTATGGAGTTACATTCTCAGCGGTTTCAAGTCGTGATGAAACAAACATCAGAAGTCAAACTTACTACTTTACAATTCTAAATCCAAATGAATATCGCTATTCATTCATAATCAACAAGTATTCAAATTACTACATACAATCAATTGAAAAAGACGGCGTTGATATGACAGATGTCTACATTAGGTCACTTAACCTTGATACAATTGTTGTTGACCAAAAAACTTATCTTGCTGAATTGACATTATCATACTTAGATGAAAAAACAGGTGCAGGAACTTATATAATAACAGTCAATAGTAATGAAAAACTTTATAACAGCGATAGCACACAAACAAGTTGGACATTCCAAGTTACAATTCAAGTGGGGCGTGAAAACCTTATTTATACATCAATAAATGCTGGAGAATCGACAACAAGTCCAATCACAGTTCAATTCAATGCTGAAAACATTTATGATGAATTTGGCGAAAGTACGCTTCAAATAATTTACTATAATGACAATAGAGTTCAAACAGAATATAGTTACAGCGTTAATGCATTAAGCATAGGTGTTCAAAGTTATACAATTGAAGATACAAACGAATATTTCATTCAACTTGTATCACCAAGTGGCAACTTACTTTACAGTGCAAAAGTAACTAAAAATGAGCCATTCAATGCTGCAACAATAATCGCCATTGTGGTTTCTGTTCTTGTTGTTCTTGTTGTAATTATCTTGATTATCGTATTAAGAAAGAGAATATCAGTTAAATAGTAAACTATTTGAGTATAATTCAAAATTAACTAAATTATAAAAAAATAAAAGGCTAAAATATAGCCTTTTATTTTTTTTCATAATTTTTTAACATTTATTTTTTCTAATAGCAATCCTAAAATGAGTTTGTGTCGGAAAATTTATTAATCACGGAAAAATTTACATTTAATTAAGTTATGAAATTCACATCTATAAAAAGTATCAATAAATAAAAAAATAGCGATTAAGTCGCTATTTTTTTATTTTGATTTTATTATTTTTTAAGTTCCTTATCAAGTTTAACTTTTGAAACTACAAAGTAGATAATTACACCTGCAAGGAGAAGAACTGAAATCACAATTAAAACAGTTCCAATAACTCTATATGTGAGTGTAGCATCAGATGTTGCTTCTGTAACTTCAAAACTGAAATCTCTTGAAATTGAGTTTCCTGCTTCATCAGTAACAGTAACTGTTAAAGTATAATTACCAACTGATTCAATCTTGTAAGCAAGTTGATTTTCGTTTTCAATTTCTGCTTTTATTGGTTCGTCATCAGTGTCGTCATTAACAAATTCATAAGTTACAACTAAATCTGCTTCTGCAGTTTTATCATCACTAAATGTCAATTTTGTTAAATCAACTGTAAATAAACCATCTTGGAAATCTGAAAGCGAATATGTTTTTGCAATGAAGTCTGATTCGTCAACTGTGTTTACACGAATGATTGGATTTGTGTTATCTCCTGCACGAATAACATATTCTGCTGTTGAAGAGTTACCATTATTGTCATATACAGTATATGCAATTGTAACTGTTCCATTTTGAGAAATATAGAAATCTTCACCATTAATTTTATCAGTTAAACTGTCAACACTAGTTCTTGTTGAACCATCAACTTTATAAGTTCTTGTGATTGTCACAGTTGAACGAGAATAATCAATTCCACTTGCATCAGTTGCTTCAATTCCTTGAACATGCAACTTATAACCTCTTGCAGCACCTTCATTTTCTTTTTCTAAAGCGTCTGAAGAAATTGCATCAATATAGTTGTAAGATTTGATTTTTGGTCCAGTTGTATCATTAACTGTAACTGTGAAATTATCACTTTCCCAAACATACATTCTTAAGTTTTCTTGCCAGTTATCATAAACTTCTGAAGTGATATTGGTTGTAATTGTTCCGCTTGCAGGTTCTCCTTCTGCATCAGTAATCACAAGGTCACCTTCTGCATTCTTTGTAACTGTATAAACAGTGTAAGATGTTGGTTCAGCAACATTATCTGGCACATAAACTTCATAAGTTGTTGGGTTAACAATCTTGATTTTATAGCCAGTTGTTTCAAATGTTGCATCTTCTGTGAAATAATTTACAAGTTCGCCATTTACTTTATCTTGGGTTGTGCCTTCAACATAATCAAAGGTTTCAGTATCAAAGTATCTTAATCTTGTTGTATATTTAACAGTGTAAACTCCTTTTTCGGTTGGAGTAAATGATGATTGTTGTCCATAAGTTGTTTCATAATCTGTAGCATTTCCGTTTTCGTCAACACCAATTAAAACTATTGCAGGTTCATTTTCAGCATTGTCACCAGAATAATCTCTATTTTTGTATGTTTCATAATCAAGAGAACCATCAATTGAATATGAAATTGTTGGAGTTGGAAGAGAAATTACAGGGGTGTCGTCAAGTTCAACTGTTTGATTTTCAAATGAAATGTTAGCAACAGGTTCTTGAACGATTGTTCTTCTTTCTGCAGTATAGTGTGTGAACACAACAATTCTTGCATTGTTATAATCTTTAAGTTCGATTGATGCAGTGTAATCTCCAGCAAATGAAGCATTGAATGTTCCTGCATTTACTGTGTAAGTTGCATCATAAGTGTTTCTTGTTTGTGTAGCATTTGATGGTGTTGTCATAGCGATTCTTGAACCATCTTCTCTATTGTTGTAGATTGCAATGTTAAAGTCCATATATTC
Organism: uncultured Clostridia bacterium; assembly: GCA_930990515.1. GTDB lineage: Bacteria > Bacillota > Clostridia > Christensenellales > UBA1242 > Caccovivens. Next base: position 36,584 of record CAKNPS010000006.1, on the reverse strand, counting down.
AACATAATCATCTCTAACTGTAATTGTTGGAAGATTAATGTCATCTCCTTGTGAATAAGAAGTTGGAGTATTGTCATCTACAGAAACACTTTGGAATCTTGGTGTCATTGTATCAATTGCATTTGAAATATTAAATTCTTGACCAACAACGCCTACATTACCATAATCGTCATAAACATAAGCGAAAACTTGAACTCTTGTTGCACCAAGTTTTGCACCAACTGATAAGTCAATTGTGTAATTGCTTAAAGTGCTGTCAGTTAAGTTGATATATCCAGCACCAGCATAAGTTGAATATCTTTCATAATAAGAATCACCATTTTCATCAGTGTTATCTTGATTTGTTAAATCAGTAAACACATCATTAACATTAAGATTGTTGATAACATTTTCATCTTCGTCCTTAATTTCTGTTGTAATTGCACCATCAGCATTTAAGAAACGATAATAAGTTTGAACTTTCATTCTTGAAGAAGTATCATTGTCGTCGCTTGCTGTTGGAACGGCAAATTCAACTTCGTCAGTATTATTATAAATGCTATCAAAGTTTGTTGAAATTGTAACTTCAGGTGGAGTTGTATCAATTGTTGTTGTGAATGTCATATCTCTTGAGATATAGTTAGAATTTCCTGCTTCATCTTGTGCTACATATCTAATTTGGAATGCAGAATTTGAGAAACCGCCATTAGAAGCTTGAGCACCAAAAGTTCTATCATTGTTAATGTAAGCGAAACCTAATTCTTCAAGAGCATCTTTGTTGTCAGCATTCTTAACATATTCTAAGAAAGATGTTTCATCTGTGATGTTAGCACCTTCAATTCCGTCAAAGACTGACTTAAACATATTATAAATACTTCTTGCATAAGTGTTTGTTACAGAATCTTGAGTTCCACCATTATCAATAACGATTAAATACCTATTTTCTCTTAAGAAACGAAGCATTGTCATATCGTCAGTAACATCATATTCAGCATCGCTAGCATTATGTTTTTCAACAGCTTTTCTAATAAGGTAATTGTTGTTAATAAGTTGTTGATAAGCATCGTTTCCAACAGAAGAAGCACGATAATTGAAAACTAAGTTTTTGTTGTCATAATCTTCAATTGTGAAGAGTTCTTCGCTGTTTGCATAAACAACTCTTTTAAGTGAAGCATTTTCAACTGTTGTTAAATTATCTTCAAGACCAACAGCATAAACGACAACGCCGTTATAAGCATGATATCTTGCAAGTTTGTCAGAAGCTTCTTCGTAAGTTAAATCTCCATTTTCATCTTTTGCAGAAGCATCATAAACGATTGCAGTTGGGGTGGTTGTATCTTGAATATTTTCCCATTCGTATCTACCATCTGAAGTTGCACCAATTTTGTTGCCATAGAAATCATAAGCTTCATAATTAAATGTGTAACTTCCTTCTTCAAGTGGAGTGAATGTTGTAGGGTCAAGCAAATATCCGTCACTATCAATAACTGGATCTTCACCTTCCTTATTATATAATGAAGCATCAAGATCATTGTATGTGCCACTTCTGTTTGCACGGTAACGAACTTTGACTTTATAACGAACTTCAATTTCTTCATTTGCTGGAGAAACATTGTCATTTGTTGTGACAACAACACCTGGTAATGTTTGAGCAATTCCTGGTTGAGCAGAAGTTGTAAGTGAAGCATCAAGTTCCATTGTTAAATTGTTTACATTATAATTTTCATAATATTTATTATATACTGTAGCAGTTTTTGTTGTTGAAACAACAAATTGTCCGTTATGGTAATATGAATATTTAATTGTGTATGAAGAATAGTTTGTTCCAATTTCAGTGAAAGCATTTCCAGAAAGTGTCACTGTTTCATCAACTTCATCTTCATCTAAATCTTTAAGTGATAAGTATTCTCTAAGATTACTAGCATTTTCACCGCCGGTCATAGAAACCAAAAGATAATCATGGTCTAAATTGTCACTTGGTGTTGCTGATGCTGTGCTTGCATCAAGTGTTAAAATAATGTTTTCAACTTCTTCTCCATCTTCATCATATACAGTTGGAATTGGAAGATTTACATCATCGTATTGTGTAACACCATCACTCACTTCATGTTTAGACAATAAACTTGCATCAATAATTGATGGGAAGAGATACTCTCCATTGTTTTCAATTTCAATTGAAGCATCAGAGATTGAACTTACGACTTTCATATCATATACATTTTCATATTCTTTAACACCTTCTGAAGTGTAAACTTGATATGTGTAAGCATAAGAAACTGTGTATGTTCCAACTCTGCTTGCAACGAATGAACCAGAATTTCCTTCGCTTGCAGGCTCAACATCAATTGTTAAACCATTTGAAGAACCTTCATCAGAAACATTTGTGCTTAAACCATAAGTTACTGTGATTTTTGAAGAAACAAGTTGAGCATCTCCAACTTCGTCAAGTGTAGAACTTGAATTTCTGTCATTAATAATTGTATTTGTTTTACCATCACCAATAACAAAACTATTATTTCCACCAATATATGCTTTAGGAATATAATATTTATCCCCAGTATAGATGGTGTTCTTAATTTCTTGCTTGTCATCTCCGACTTTGATGTAAGAATAATCTACATAATCTTGAGCCATTCTTGCCCATGCAGTAAGTTCATTTACAGGAATAAAAAGAACTGTGAATGCAACAGCAAGCACTAAAGCTAAGAGTTTAAAAATAGATTTTGATTTTTTTGCGTTCATAATAGTTACTCCTAATTCGCCAATTTAAGAAAAACAAATTGTTTTCCATATAACAAAACTATTTTAATATAAAACCCACACTCAAGTCAATCAAAATAGGTTCGTTTTAGAGAAATTTCAAAAGTTATTTTGTGTTTTAGTAAGTTTAGTATGCGTGCGGAAAAAGACTTTTAATGTCGAATATGGTAAAACCTAAATATGTAAAATTTTTCCCTATATTTAAACTTAAAGGCAGAAGAAAACTTCTGCCCTTATAGTCAATAAAAATAGAAGTTTTAAGCACGCTCGTTAAACATTAAATTAAATGTTATAACTTACTTTAACGCCAGGTCCCATTGATGATGCAAGTGTAACACCTTTGATGTATTGACCTTTTGCAGCTGCTGGTTTAGCCTTAACAATTGCTTCCATAATTGTTTTGAAGTTTTCAATAAGTTTTTCTTTACCAAAACTCTTCTTTCCAATAATTACGTGAACATTGTTTGTTTTGTCAAGTCTATATTCAACTTTACCAGCCTTAACATCTTTAATAGCCTTTGCAACATCGTTTGTAACTGTTCCGCTCTTTGGGTTTGGCATTAAACCTTTAGGTCCAAGGATTCTTGCAATTCTTCCTACAACACCCATCATATCAGGTGTGGTGATGCAGACATCAAAATCAAGCCATCCGCCAGAGATTTTTGTTACCATTTCTTCAGCACCGACATAGTCAGCACCAGCAGTTGTTGCTTCGTTTGCTTTATCGCCACGAGCAATAACTAAAACTTTAACAGATTTACCTGTTCCGTTTGGAAGAACAACAACACCACGAACTTGTTGGTCAGCTTGTCTTCCATCAACGCCAAGTCTAACATGAACTTCAATTGATTCATCAAACTTAGCAGTTGCAGTGTTTAAAACATTATCCATAGCATCGCCTATATCGTATGACTTAGATTTGTCATAACTTTCAAGGCTCTTTAAATATCTTTTACCCTTATTCATTATGCTCCTCCTTAATCAACGACTTCAACGCCCATACTTCTTGCAGTTCCAGCAACCATGCTCATAGCGGCTTCGATTGATGCTGCATTAAGGTCAGGCATTTTTGTTTCAGCGATTTTTCTAATCTGCTCTTTAGTGATTTTTCCGACTTTTTGTTTGTTTGGTTTACCAGAACCAGTTTCAACATTGATTGCTTTCTTAATAAGAACAGCAGCAGGTGGAGTTTTCAAAACGAATGTGAAACTTCTATCTTCATAGATAGTAATCACAACAGGAATGATATACCCCATTTGATTAGCGGTTTTTTCATTAAATTCTTTTGTAAAGCCAGCGATATTAATTCCGTGTGGTCCAAGAGAAGAACCTACAGGTGGTCCTGGGGTGGCTTTACCCGCTTCGAGTTGTAATTTTACAACTGCTTTAATTTTCTTTTCAGCCATTTTTCCCTCCTAATGTGGTGAATTGAACGGGCTAAATCGTTCTCCCACAAAATTTGACAGTTTAATGTCATGACGGACAATATTTTAAAGGCAAAAGCCTAAAATATCATTTATAAAGTTCTTTCATCGTCATTTTTTAATTTAACGTAAGGTTTTTTGTCGCTGTTTTGATGCAAATAACATTCACTTCCACGAGAAAGAGTTTTCCGTATTCCTTTGAGTTTTCTGCTTTGTTTTTCATCATTAAAAGCCAATGTTTTAATGAATCTATCATTTTTAGTTCTATTTTCATTCATATAGACTGCCTTTCAAAATGAATAATCTTTACATTAAGCATTAATTTTGTGAACTTGCTCAAATGTGAGTTCCACTTTGTTTTCACGCCCAAACATCTCAACAGCAACTGTAAGTTGATTGTTGTCAGTATTTACAGCCACAACTTTACCAACCATTTTGTCGAGTGGTCCTTCAATGATTTCAACATTATCACCAACAGCAATATCTGTTTCCACTTTGATTTTTTCAAGACGCATTTTCATTACTTCTTCGTCAGTAAGAGCAAGCGGTCTTCCTTTTGGGCCAACAAAACCAGTAACTCCCCTTGTTCTTGTGATGTTATGCCAAAGGTCATCGCCGTAAATCATTTTAATGAGAATATAGCAAGGCATACTCTTTCTGGTCACAAGTTTTTGTTTTCCGTTCTTTTCTTCAATCACATCTTCTTCTGGAATGACAATGTCAAAAATACGATCTTGAAGTCCAAATTTTTCAACAACATTTTCCAAATTTTCTTTAGCCACATTTTCATAACCTGAAAAAGTGTGAAGAACATACCATTTAGGTTCCTTTGAGTGTTCCATATTATCTCCTTAAACTTTTTGCATTACACGAGAAGGCTAACAAGCCAACCTAAAAGCACATCTACGCCATAAATTAAAAGCCCAAAAATGACAACGAAAGCAATAACAATACCGGTCTTTTTAACAACTTCACCAAATGTTGGCCAAGTAACTTTTTTAAGTTCACTAGCGGTTTCTTTGGTCTTTTTAATAAGACTTTTCTTGTTATCTTTTTTACCTTTCTTTTTATTATCTTTTTTAGCGTCTTTACTGTCTTGTTTCGCGTTTTCGTCTTTCTTTGACTTCTTGTTTTTCTTTTCTTCCGCTTTATCTTCAGTTACAATCACGCCTTCGGTGGTTTCAGCGACATTTTCAGCCACAACTCCTTCAGTTATGACATTAATTGGAGCCTCTTCTTTAACTTCTGCTTGTTCCACAGTTTCTTGAACATCTTGTTCTTCGTTCACTTGTGTGTTTTCTTCAGGAGTGTAAAGGCTTTGTCGTTGAGCCTTTCTTGCCTCTTTGTGCTTTTTAGACATAGTTCCTCCAAATTAAAACAAATTATTTTGTTTCTTTGTGCTTTGTTCTCTTATTGCAAAAAGGACAAAACTTCATAATTTCAATTCTTTCAGCATTAGCAGATGTATTTTTTTCAGAAGAATAATTTCTATTCTTACATTCTGTACATTCTAATGTGATTATCTTGCGTTTTGGCGCTGCCATAATTGCCTCCTAACAAAAAAACTAACACCTCGAAAAGTGTTAGTCATATATTATCACAACGAAAATAAATAGTCAAGTGTTTTAGAAAAGATTTATAAGAATTTTTTGTCTAGTTCTAGCAAACTTAATTATTTTTCACCCTTTGCTTTTGAGCCTTCTTTTTCTTCTTTTTTCTTTGCTGTTACGCTTTTTGCAATTCTAGTCACATTTTCTGGAGCCATTTCCTTTTTATTATAATTGAATTTATAAAAATCAACTCCAACAAGTTCAAAAGTTTTTTCTCCTTTAAATCCTGCATAATCTATTCTTGAGCAGAACATATCATTAAAATTAATTTCAAAGCCATCAAAACTTGCAATAAATTCTTGAGTTTGGTTTTCAATTTCTTGTTTTTGTTCTTTTGTAAGTTGTTCACTATTTTTTAATCTATGCTTACAAACACATTCATCTTCAAAATGTTCATAAATTGCAACCTTGATTGCCTTCATAATTGATTTATAATCCTTATTAGGATAAATATAAGTTCCATCTGTTTCAACAGGAATATAAACAGAAAGATGAGCCTTTTTTGTATGAATTTCATTAACAATCGCATCTTTAAAAATCTTTTTTGGAACAATAATTTCCATAGCAAATGACTCCATAGGAAATTCTGAAAGTGGTCTCCCCTTTTGGTCACGAATAGCAATTTGTTCCGCTTTATTTATACTAAAACCGCTCTTATAACAAGAACTAGGATAGTAAATACGAAATGTATCACCTTTCCCATATCTTCTAACCATAAACTTATCTTCTATTTTTCTCATAATACTCCATTCCTTTTACTTTCATATTTTACAATAGATATACCTTGTTGTCAATACCCAATTTTTAAAAAATATGGAATTTTAAAAATATCAAAAAGCAAATAATCATTAAAACCTAATGATAAATTATTAGAAAATCTAAATTTCATTCCTTTTTAAGTATTAGTAAAAAAATAACAGGTAATACCTGTTATTGAATTTCTTTTTCATCAATGTATGCATCAACATACATAACAACTTCATTCCCTTTACATTTACTTATAATCTTCTCCAATTGAGTAGGTTTTGCATAATCAGTTTCATATTTAAGCGCGTAAGTAAAATAAACACGTAATAAATCTTTAGCATAAAGATATGCTTCTGAAAGATTATCACCGTCAATATAAATGTCAAGGTCTGGAAAAACAACTTGATAATGACCTTCTTCATCTTTTATAAAGATTGCTGGATAAAGAAAACGATACTTTTTCATATTAGTCCTTTAAAAAATGTTATTCAATATAATAATATCACATTTTTTTTGAAACTCAAAACAAAATTAAAAAAAATATTGCAATTTTGCAATATTTTTAATTTTTATTTTTCTCTTCCTTCATTTGACTTTGATTTAATAGCTTTATTATAAAGACTTCCACTATTACTTTTTGTAACTTCAACAAATTTAGGTAATGTAGATACTTTTTCATTATTAGGAGTAATTACAATATCTTCTGGAAGCGCAGCACGACATTCAAAGCCTCTTCTCTTTGCTTGCTCTTCAAAATATTTACCATATGCATTGTTAGTTGTGTTGTTCATTTTTCACCTCCATAGGTTTTTTACATCAATAATATAACACATTTTTTTTGATTTGTAAATACCTTTTTGATAAATTTTTGAAAAATTTTTCTAGCCCTATTTTAAAGGAATATAGGAATTAACCTTTTATTATAATATTTATATAATGATAATATTTTACAAATAAAACATATAATAAAAATCTTCATCTTTATAGGTTAAAAATAAGTCCAAACACTTAAAATCAGGTAACGCCTGTCACATTTTTTCAACAACATCAATACCCAAAACTTCAAGAGCATTTGAAAGTGCTTTTTTAACAAGTAGGCAAAGAGAAAGCAAACTTCTCTTTTTCTCCAAATTCTTTTCACTTAAAATTTTTGTGTTGTTATACAATGTTGAAAATGCTTTTGCCAAATCAAATGTTGAAGAACAGATAAGATTGAGTGAATAGTCCGCATAGCCAACAAAATAAGCGGAATTAAGTTTCAAAAGCATCATAAGAATATCTCGTTCTTCTTTGGTTTCAATTTTAATTTCGCCATAGTCCACATCTTTCTTTTCCAAAATGGAATTTATACGAGCAATTGTATATTGAATGTATGGTCCCGTTTTTCCATCAAAAGATAAGAACTTGTCAATGTCAAAAACATAGTCTTTTGAAATAATGTTTGACAAATCTCCAAACTTCATTGCGGCAACACCAATTTTTCTTGCAAGTTCTCTATCGTTTTCAATACCGTTTGCTTTTAATTTTTCACTTGCCTTATCAATTAAAAGATTGATGACATCTTTAAGTTTAATGGTTTCGCCACTTCTTGTTTTGAAAGGCTTGCCATCTTTGCCATTCATTGTTCCAAAAGCAATATGTTTCAAAACTTGTTCTGCTGGAGAAATTCCCGCTTTTTTAGCACATCTAAAGGCTTGAATAAAATGATTTCCTTGGCGATTATCGGTAAGATATATCATTTCATCAAAATTGTCCATTCGGTTTCTCATCAAAATGGTGGCAATTTCAGTTGTTAGATATAAAACCCCGCCATTATATTTTTTGAGAATTGCTGGTGGCATTGGGTTTTTATATCTTTGAACTTCATCTGGGCTTTTCTTTGGAATTGGTATATGCTCGCCTTCTTCTGCAATATCCACAACCATTGCTCCGTCACTTTCGCGAACGAGTCCCTTCTTTTCAAAAATCTCTAGCACCTCATCAATATATTTATCAGCATCACTTTCGCCATACCAATAATCAAAGTAAGCATTGAGCATGGAATAGTTTTTCTTGATTTCTTCAACCGAAAGTTCTCTTATTTGTTTGTAAATTGTAAAGTATGGTTCTTTCTTTTGTTGAATGTAGAGCGTGTAAGTGTCAGCAAGTTTTTTAAATTCTTCATCAATATCTTTGCGTTTGCTTGCCTTTGGATATTCTTCGTTTAAAGTGTCCAAGGTGACATTTTTTAAGGAAATTTCACTTATTTTCGCATTTTTTTCAAAAAATTCGTCTAAAAAACCATCATTTTTAAGTTGCAAAATTGTTAAGCCCATTTGAAGTCCCCAGTCGCCTAAGTGCGTGTCAGCCACAACATAGTCACCCAAAAATCTATGCAAACGCTTTAGTGCTTCTCCAATTATTGGCGAACGAAGATGTCCAACATGAAGTTCTTTTGCAACATTTGCCCCACCATAATCAATCAAAATTTTTCTAGGCTTTTCCACTTTGGCAACACCCAGTCTTTCATCGCCAATCACTTCATTGGCAAAGTCAGACAAAAGTTTTTCTGTCACCTTAATGTTGATAAACCCCGGCATTGCCACTGAAAATTCTAAATTTTCAACTTTTTCATTTTTCAACTTATCCACAATTTCCGAAGCAAGTTCGAAAGGTTTTTTGCCTAAATTTCGGCTTTCTATCAAAGCAAAGTTAGTTTGAAAGTCGCAAATTTCAGGAAGATTGGAAAAAGAAACGGAAAGTTTGTCCGCGCTTATCCCCATTTCCACAACAACTTTTTCAATCTCTTTTTTAATTTCTTCTCTTAAGTCCATAAATCACCCATTTCCAATTATAATTAAACAATACTATATCTTAGCAAAATATTTAAGAAAAGTCAAACAGGCATCGCCTGTTTCTTGATTTTTTATAAACTTTCAATCAAAACAACATTTTTATCAATAAATAATCTAAAGATTACATAAACTAAAAATTTTTAATTAAAAATAAAAACAGGCATTGCCTGCTGTTAAATTTCTTTGTGCTGTTCTAATGCTCTTTCGAGTGTTACTTCATCAGCAAATTCACAGACGTTGTCTGTTTCTTGATTTTTTATAAACTTTCAATCAAAACAACATTTTTTAACAATAAACAATCTAAAGATTACATAAATTAAAAAGATTTTTTTAAAAAATAAAAACAGGCAATGCCTGCTATTAAATTTCTTTGCGCTGTTCTAATGCTCTTTCAAGTGTCACTTCATCAGCAAATTCACAGACGTTGTCTGTTTCTTGATTTTTACAAACTTTCAATCAAAACAACATTTTTTAACAATAAACAATCTAAAGATTACATAAACTAAAAATTTTTAATTAAAAATAAAAACAGGCATTGTCTGCTGTTAAATTTCTTTGCGTTGTTCTAATGCTCTTTCAAGTGTCACTTCATCAGCAAATTCAATGTCGCTTCCCATTGCAATGCCTTGCGCCAGTCTTGTCACTTTAACACCTAGTGGTTTCAAAAGCCTTGAAATATACATTGCAGTGGCATCACCTTCAACATCTGGATTTGTCGCCATAATAACTTCTTCCACTTTGTCGTTTTGCACTCTTTGGAGAAGTTCTTTGATTTTTATGTCGTTTGGCCCACGATTTTCAAGCGGACTTATTGTTCCAAAAAGAATGTGATAAACTCCGTCAAAAGATTTCACTTTTTCCATGGAAACAACATCTTTTGGTTCTTGCACAACACAAATCACTTTTCTGTTGCGAGTTTGACAAATTGGACAAATATCGCTTGTGGAATAGTTTCCACAAACTGAACAAAGTTTAACTTTTTCCTTAACTTCCTTTATGGCGTTTGCAAAATTATCTGCTTTTTCTTTGCTGTTTTCAATGATATAAAAAGCATAGCGTTGAGCGGTCTTTTTCCCCACGCCTGGAAGTTGTCTAAAATATTCAATAAGTTTTTCAATAGGTTCGTCAAACATCTTTACATTCCCATATTTGGCAATTTTGCTCTTTCATCATCAGCAATTTTCTTTAAGCAATCATTTGTTGCAGAAACAATCAAATCTTCTAGCATTTCAACATCATCAGGGTCAACAACTTCTTTCTTAATCTTCACGCCTTTAACTGTGCGATTTCCCAAAATGGTGATTTCCACCATTCCACCGCCCACTGTGGAAGTGTATTCAGTAGAGTCAATTTCTTCTCTAATTCTTCTCATTTCTTCTTGCATCTTTTGTGCTTGGCGCATAAGTTGTTGCATATTTCCACCGCCAAATCCACCAAAATTATATCCCATTTCATTCTCCTTTTAATCTTCAATCTTCAATTTATCGCTAAAAAGTCTGGTGAGTTTCACAATATCTTTTTCTTGCAGTTGTGCTTTACTTTCAAACTTGACAAGTTCAAATGATAAGTTTAGCCCCTGCCAGCGAATCGCATTTTCAATTTCTCGCCTGCCATCTTCCAAAATGCTTAGAAGGAAGTCGTCAGATGAGCGAACAATAAGTTTATCTCCATTTATTTCCACATTTGTTATGTCACCACAAGCAACATGCAAAGCAACTTTCTTATTTTCTTTTAGATATAGAACAATTTTGCCCCAAACATTTTTAGGCGAAAGTTTTGTGGAATCAACTTCAATTTTCAGTTTTTTTTTACTTCAAATCCAAGCATTGCTGTCAAACTTGTGGTTTCAAGAAGAAGTCTAACAGAGAGTGTGTAGCGAAGTTCATTTTCTGCTGATGAAAAGACTTGCATATATCTTATTAAATCTTTTTCATTGAAACTGTCAGCCTGTGCCTTAAATTTTTCAAAAACATCATCTGGAAGATTTAAAATTTTGTTGGCATCTTGACAAGTTTTAGCCACTAATAAATTTCTTGCGTGCTTGGAAACATCTTTGGAAAACACCGCCAAATTTTTTCCTTCTTTTTCAATTTTGTCAATAAGTTCCAAAATATTCCCAACTTCTCTATCTCTTAAATTGTCAAAGAAATTCAAGATAAGTTCATAGTCAGTTGTTCCAAGAATTTTCAAGGTTTCTTCTTTTGTAATTTTGTTTTGACAATATGACGCAATGGAATCAGCGATTGACAAAGTGTCACGCACACTTCCTTCTCCTGCTGTTGCGATAAGTTTCAAACTTTCTTCATCATAGGTGATATTTTCTTTATCAAAAATTTTCCTTAAGTGTTTCATTAAGTCATCAACAGACACAAGATGAAAATCAAAACGGACGCAACGCGAAAGAATTGTTTGTGGAAGTTTGTGTGCTTCAGTTGTTGCCAAAATGAAAATTATGTGTGATGGTGGTTCTTCCAAAGTTTTAAGAAGTGCATTGAAAGCACTATCTGTCAACATGTGAACTTCATCAATAATATACACTTTATATTTTGCACCAACTGGCAAAAACTTAACTTTTTCACGAATTTCGCGAACATCATCAACTTTATTGTTTGAAGCCGCATCAATTTCAATAATATTTATGTCGTTTTCTTTTTGAAGGTTAAGACATACTTCACATTTACCACAAGGAGAACCATTTTCTGGGTGCAAACAGTTGACCGCTCTTGCCAAAATTTTTGCAATACTTGTCTTTCCTGTTCCACGCGTGCCAGTAAAAAGATAGGCATGACCAATATGCCCTGTCATCACCTGATTTTGCAAGGTTTTTGTGATATGGTCTTGCCCAATAACTTCATCAAATGTTTTTGGTCTATACTTTCTGTAAAGTGAAATATGCTCCATTTTATCTCCGTTTTAGTAATTTTCTCTGGCTATTAATGAAAAGTTGTCAACGTCCAAACTTGTTCCGCCAATGAGTGCTCCATTAATGCAAGGAAGAGAAATGATTTTCTTATAGTTGTTTAAATCAATGCTTCCGCCGTAAACAATATTGATGTTTTCCCCTGCCTTTTCACTATAAAGAGAAGAAATCTCTTTTCTTAAAAGTGCAGTCATTTTTTCAATATCTTTTACTGTGGCACTTTTTCCTGTTCCTATCGCCCAAATAGGTTCATAAGCCACAATGATACCTTCAAGTTCATTTTCATAAATGCCCTTTAAAGCATCATCAAGTTGTTTTCTAACAAATGCTCCCGCTTGCTTTGCTCCACGAGTTGCTAAATCTTCGCCAATACAAAGAATAACTTTAAGTCCATAGGAAAGAGCGGTTTTAATTTTTCTATTTATCATTCTGTCAGTTTCTTTAAATCTGCTTCTTCTCTCTGAATGTCCAATAATGACATATTCGACACCCAAATCTTTTAGCATACTTGCGGAAATTTCGCCTGTATAAGTTCCTTTTTCAGCATCACTGACATTTTGTGCACCAAGTGTGACTTTGCTTCCATCTAAAAACTGCTTAGCAATGGACAAATGTGTGAAAGGTGGACATACAATGATTTGATTTTTTGTGTTTGCCGTTTTTGTGGCAAGTGTCATTGAATAACCTTTCATTTCACTTGGTGTTGTGTTCATTTTGAAATTTGCAATAATAATCTTCTTCATAAATCTCCTTTATTTAAACCGAGAAAGACATTGCAAGTTGTTTTATAATGTGTCAATAACCTCAATCGCTGGCAAAACTTTTCCTTCCATAAGCTTCATACTTGCCCCACCACCTGTTGACAGGTGGTTGATTTTCTTGGCAAAACCGAGTGTGTTAATAGCACCAACACTATCTCCACCACCCACAATGGAATACGCTTTGCTTTTTGCCACAGCCTTTGCGATTTCATAAGTTCCTTTCTTAAATCTTGGGTCTTCATATTTTCCGACTGGTCCATTCCAAAGAATTTGACCAGCAGTCTTAATTTCTTTCTTGAAAAGTTTTATGGTGTCATTTCCTATGTCAAGTCCCATCATATCTTGGTCCATAAGGTAGACTTTGCGGACCTTATTTCCTTCTAAAGCAACATGGTCAATTGGCAAAAGAATTTTTGTTCCTTCTTTTTCTGCTCTTTCTAAAATTGCTTTGGCATCATCGACAAGGTCAAGGTCAACAATAGACTTTCCTATGTTCACTCCTTTTGCAAGCAAGAATGTGTATGCCATTCCACCGCCAATCAAAATTGTGTCTGCTTTTCCAATCACATTGTTGATTAAAGTGAGTTTATCTTTCACTTTTGCTCCACCAAAAATGGCAACAAATGGGCGAGCAGGATTTTCAAATGCTTTTGTGAAAACATTGAGTTCTTTTTCAATCAAAAATCCAACTGCATTAGGAAGTTTTAGCGCCACACCATAATTTGAAGCGTGTTTTCTATGTGCCACACCAAAAGCATCGTCCACATAGACATCAGCAAGAGAAGCAAGTTCCTTAACAAAAGTTGGGTCGTTTTGTTCTTCTCTAGGGTCAAAACGCAAATTTTCCAAAAGAAGAATCTCTCCGCTTTTTAAGTTTTTAACCGCATTTGTAACTTCTTTTCCGCTTGCTTTTGGGCAAAACTTAACCTTGTTTGGAAAACGTTTCATAAGATAGACAGCGACCGGGAAAAGGGAAAGATATTTATCATAACCCTTTGGCCTACCTAAATGAGAGCACAAAATGAGTTTGCAATTTTGTTCATTCAAATATTTTATTGTTGGCAAGGACTCAAAAATTCTTGTATCGTCCAAAATATCGCCATATTTATCCAAAGGGACATTAAAATCGCAACGAAGTAACACCCTTTTATCTTTCAAATTTTTCAAATCGCGGATTGTTCTTTTCATAGGATAACCCCCATAACTTTATAATACAACTTTTTTAAAGAAAAGGCAAACTAAAATTAGTTATTTTCTAAAAAACATTTTCCTAAAATTTCCACGCACTCATCAATATCTTGACAGGTTGCTAAAGCAAGTCTTACATTTGACGCAAGCGGAAGATTTTTTGCATACCAAAGTAAGTGCTTACGAATGTAAAGTTTGAGCCACTCTTCATCATAAAACTTTCTTAATGTTTCAATATGTTCTTTTACCACTTTATGTTTATCTAGGTTTGATAAACTAAGTCCTTTTAATTCACTAAATATCCAAGGATTACCCATTGCTCCGCGTCCAATCATCACCGCGTCCACTCCAGTTTTCAGCATTTCGTTGTAACTTGCTAAGTCCACAACATCGCCATTACCAACAACAGGAATTTTGACTTTTGCTTTCACATTTGCAATCGCTTCATAATCGGCGTGACCGCTATAGCCTTGTTCCACTCCTCTTGCGTGAAAAGTGATAAAATCTGCTCCACTATCTTCGCACATTTTGGCAAAATCAAGATAATTTTCTTTTTTATAACCTTTTCTAAACTTCACAGAAAGTGGTTTTATTGTCGCTTCCTTGCAGGCTTTAATTATCTCGCTTGCAAGTGGAAGATTGTCCATAAGTGCACCACCTTCACCATTTTTAATGATTTTCGGCGCAGGGCAACCCATATTTATATCAATAGAAGAAAATGATGCGAGAATTGGGCTTTCCACTGCCTTTTTCATATATTCACTTTCATGCCCAAAAATTTGTGCGACAACCACTTTTTCTAACGGCGAAGTGATGGTCATAAGTTTTGTTTTCTTTGGATTATGAAACATAGCCCGTGCAGAAAGCATTTCAGTGACAGTTGTATCTGCCCCAAATTTCACTGCTTGTTCACGAAAGCCAACATCACTCACTCCCGCCATAGGAGCAAGAAAAAGTTTTCCAAAATCAACATCTCGAATTTTCATTTCATCATTTTAGCATAATTATTTCTTTTATGTAAAGTGAAAGATTGAAAATAAAAAATAAAAGCGGTTACCCGCCATTATTTAATTGCATATTTGAAATTTTTGTAGCCACGAAATGTGATGACTTTTTTAGGTTTTGTCATATAATACCTTTTTGTTTGTGGGTTTAAAAATCGTCTTTCTTTTTTCTCAACGAGAGAAAATTTGCCGAAATTCCTAAGATTTATCTCTTCTCCTTTCTCACAAACTTCCAAGATAAGTTTCTTAAATTCGTCAATCACCTTCTCACACTTATTTTTTGATATATCTGCCTTTTTTGACAAAACAGCAAGCATTTCTTGTTTATTCATAATTACCCCCTAGAAAAATGTTTGGCAAATATAATTTTTTTAAACCGCTTTTTTCACTTTTTTTCTTTGTGCAATATTGATTAAGAAAGAAATGGTAATAACACCATAAACCAAAACTCCCAAAATAATGCCTAGCACAATGTTGACAATAGGAGAAAAATAGGAAGAACGAACAAAAGTATAAACTGTGATAAACATCAAAAATGTGCCTAAAAGAAGGATTAAAACATCTTTGACTTTAAGCGAGAAGGAAACAATTTTCTTTAATCGCCACAGACCTAAAAGGCAATTTATTGCTGTCATTGCAATATTTCCAAGAAGAACAGCATAAATGTTTATTGATGGAATAATGGAAAGAGTAAAAGAGAGTATCGCTCGCAAACTTCCGCCAATTATTGTGATTAAAAGAATGAAATTAAACTGCCCATTTGCCTGCAAAATCATAATGATATATTGCATCAATGCTGTGAAAATTGTGGCAAAACCACCATATAGCATCAAATTGAAGGCAATGGAAAGAAGGAAAGGGGTCATATCAGTGTAAAATAGATCTAAAACTTCTCTTGAAATCGCCACCATACCAAATGTGGTTGGTAAAACAAGATACAATAAAGTTTTTAAGCCCCTTTCAATAATCACTTTGCCACCGCTTCCACGCGAAATGTGATAAGATAGATTAGGTAAAATTGCTGTTGTTATGGAAAGAGAAATAATGAGCGGAAAATGCAAAATTGCCCCAACAACACCCGCTTGAAGTCCAAACAAAGATGTGGCAAAAGAAGATGTCAGACCACTTGCCACAAGTCTTGGAATGATAATCAAACTTTCAAATGCTGTCACAAGCGGTAAAATGGAAGCGGAAAACATTAAAGGAAAATTTGCATAATTAAATTCTTTGCGAACAAGCCTAGAAAAATCTTTGCTGTAAATTTCTTTCTTATTTTTCCTTTTTACAAAGTAATGGATAATCAGAAATAAAAGTGCGATTACTTCACTTGTAAGAACTCCTAAAAATGCCCCAAAAACGCCTTGCACAATACCAAACTTTGAAAAATAATAAGCGAACAAAAGTCCAAAACTAAACCTTATTACCTGCTCTAATATTTGACTTATGGCAGTTGGGAGCATATTTTCATAGCCTTGGAAAAACCCACGGAGTGTGGCAAGTCCTGCACCAAGTGGAAGCATTATGGCAAATAAATAATAGGAAGCGGAAGAAGAAATGTTTTGAAAAATGGCAATATATCTCCCAAAGATTAAGAAGACAACTCCAAGAGATAGCCCAATGCTAACTGAAACCAAAATTGCTTGTTTAAGATATAGATTTATTTTCTCAAGATGACCATTTGCTCTTGCAGAGCCGATAAGTTTTGATAAGGTTGCTGTCACTCCGCCAGCAGTTACGACAAGAGCAAAGGAATATAGGCTCATAACAAGTTGAAAGACTCCAATGCCTTCAATACCAAGCATATTCGTGAGCGGCAGACGGAAAAAAGCCCCTAAACACTTGCAAATAAAACCACTTACCAACAAAACGAATGCACCGCCACCGACATTTTTAAGATTAATTTTCATAAATTCACCACTTTTATTATTGACAAAAAAGCCAAAAGATAAAGATATAGTGACGAAAAAGTGAAAAATTATTCAAAAGTTTTAAAAATAAAACCACATCTAAAGCATAATCTAATCAAAAGATTTAAAAATTTTTTCAAAATGCTATTTACAAATCAAAAATTGTATGCTATAATAAAGACAACTAAAAACAAAAAGGAGATAAAATTATGGCTATTTCTGCTCGTGATTTAATTGTTATTACAGATAAAGAATCTGATGAATATTCAGATATCAGCGGTTTACTTAGATATTTTACAAATGGTAAAGTGTTTAAACCAGTATATAATGAAATTGCAAATGCAAACAATAGTGATGACCCAACAATCTTTCAAGAAAGTTGGAGATTGTTTGTCCGCAATGTAATCAAAATTCAAAAAAATGAAAATATAAAAAACAATATTATGGTTATAAACTATGAAAAATTTAGAAAAGTTTATGAAAGTATACCAAATAAAACTAGCCAAGAATTTAAAGAATTTTCAAAAGCTTTTACAACAGCATTAGATGCCTGCAGAGATCACAACAATCAACTTATTGCATTGTCAGAAAAACAAAAATAATTTATAAAGAAATATTATAATGAAAAAGAATGTTGTATAAAATACAACATTTTTTTATATATTAATACAGATTTACTATAAATTATGTGTTAAATCGAGAACTTTTGATTTCGGAGTTCCTGTTGCATCATTTTTTTCTGCTGTATCTTCAATATTTTTAGCTTCTATTTCTTCTGCAAAATTTTTTATTTTGTTAACTTCACTTTTATCCAAAAGTCCAATAGCCTCGGCAGTTAATTCCAAATCATCACTTTCTTTTTCGATTTTTCTTGGCTTTTCTGGTGGTTTTTCAACTGTTGTTTTGTCCGATACATCTTCTTTTGGTTTTGGCTTACTTTCAACTTTAGGTGGAGTAAACTTAGCGACCCCACCACCTTTAATTGAAGCCCCTTCAACTGGTTTCCCAAATTTATAAGGGTCAATCTTTGCAGCCTTAGCACTTTTGATATAAAAAGGTTTTTCGCCTTTTTCAACAATCTTTTTCGGTGCTGGTTTTTCAATTTGTGGAGTTCCTTTAATTCTCTCAAGGCTTGGAAATTCAACTTCTTTTCCATCGACATATCGGGTATTAATTTTTCTTAATGGTCTATAGAAATCTTCTAAAGCGTCTTTCAATTCTTTTTCATTTTTTTGCTTTAAAATTTCAATACCATTATTCTTTTTGATAACCCTATCAAAAAGATGTTTCATCATAACATATTTTTGCAAAATGATAGGTCTTTTAATGGCATATTCGCGTAAAAGTTTGTTATATTCTGTTAAAATCATTTCCCCTTCTTCACCACTATTTTTAAGAAGATTAGTTAAACGAAGAATATAAATTTGAGACAAAACTTCCATTAATTCGCGATTAAATAGGTAATCGGTTTTAATACCTAAAAGAGCAGCATCAAGTTCAGTGATTTCCATTGCAGGATCGCCACCGTCTTCGCCGTCTCCATCATTTTTGCCTTTTTTCAAGTTCCACTCAAAAACCAACTCGTCAGCAATGTTTTTTCCACCCGGTCGAACACTCTCTCCAATCAATGTTTTATGTGTAATAACTTCGTCAACTCTATCTTCATCTTCAAGAAGATAAATTCGAGCAGAAGAATATGTAGTGAAATTATCATAAGTAATCAAAAACTTAAATGTATAATCTTTATAATTTGTGTGGCAAACAATTTTTCCTAAAGTTTCTTCGTCAATAACTTTTGGAAGTTTTAAAAGGTCGTCGGCAATTTCTTTCTTTATTTTATATTTATCGCCTTCAAAATAGCCTAAAAGAGAACTTCTAAGCATATTCTCCATATCGCTATAAATTTCAAATTCTTTTAAAACATCTTCAAAAGAAACTTCTGGCTCTTCATTATTCTTGTTTTCCTCGGATTTAGTTTTCTCAACATCAGCCGTCACATCTCCAAAAGTCTCCACTTCCCCAAGTTCAACATCTTTTTTAATTTCTTCCGTGGAAGACTTTAAAGTTTCTTCATCAAACTTTTTCGCTTCTTCTTTTGTTAAAAAATTGTCTTGAATTTTCTTTTTCATATTATTATTATATATTATTTCAAATTTAAAATCAATATTTTTATAAAAATTATTAAAGAAAAATTGACATCATTTTCTAAGAAAAGTCACGCAATAAGGCCTATTTTTTAAATCATTTAGAGTTATTCCGTTTGCTTGACAATCGCCATTTTTGTTAAATAAGCAGTGAGCAGAGCAATCAATTCTAATTGTCTTGCTGTCTCTTTGTGGAGCATAACTTGGCGTCCTTGAAAACATATCTTTTGTTTTGTCAACAACAGGCTTTTCTCCCTTTTCATATTTTCGGCAAACTGAACTTTTGGAAATATCAATTTCTTTCGCCCTACAAGTATATCTATCATTATACGCACAACTTGTTTTTCTACATCTAATGTCCATAAAAACTCCTTTATAATTATTTTCTCCAAAATTTGCAATTTAAAAAGTAAATTTTCAATTAACTTAAGAAGTTTGACAAAAATGGTAAAATATATTAAAATAATTTTGAAAATTAAATAAAGCGAGGGAAAAATGAAAGTTGTTTTACTTAAAGATGTAAAAGGGACAGGAAAGAAAGGCGAAATCAAAGAAGTTGCAGACGGCTATGCTTCAAACTTTCTTTTTAAAAATGGTTTAGCAAAAAGAGCGGACAATTCTGCATTATCAGAAAATGCCATTCAAAAAAGTGCTATGGCATTCCATAAACAAGAAGAAATTAAGGCGGCAAAAGAACTTGCAAAGACACTTCAGGGGAAAACAGTTACCTTGAAGATTAAATGTGGCGAAAACGGAAAAATGTTTGGTTCTGTGACAAGCAAAGAAATTGCTGAAGAACTTGAAAAAATTAACATCAAACTTGACAAGAAAAAAATCGACTTGAAAGAACCAATTAAACTTATTGGGATTTACAAAGTGACTGCAAAAGTTTATCCTGAAATTTCAGCAACTTTCAATGTGGAAGTTTTGCCAGCATAAGCATTAAAAGATTAACATAACCTTCATTTCAAAAACATTTAATAAATGTTCTATAGGAGAAAACAATGAACAAGCAACAATTCTTATTGCGTAAAAAAAGACTCTTAAAATATGAAGACTTAGATAAATTAAGCCCTGACGATGTTGTTTTGGTATGTAGAGTTATTATTCAATCAGCATTTGCAATGGAACAATTAATATATGGTCAAACAGGCAAACCAACAGACAAATTAAACAAACTGGAAAAATTAAATAGACATTTAAGAGATTTAGATGAAGAACGGAAGCGCCCAGTCTATGGAATTGTTATGTCAGTTGAGGAAATTAAAGAAACTTTTTCAAAAGAAGATGTTCGCGGTTTACATTTTGTTGGTCTTAGCCCTGCCCAACAAAAAATCAATACGGAGTCTAGAAAAGAAGATTTAAGTCGTTGATAAAACAATTTCTACGATTACAATTATCTTAAGGCTTTAATCTTAACACTACTTTTTTATCTTGCAACTTAAAAGAGTTGTCAAAGAACAGCCAACTTGATTGACCAAATCTCTCATTTCTCTTATTTCTTCAAAACTTTTATCTTTGCTTAGTTCCATTGCAATGAAAGTGGCAAGCACAATTAAATCTTCTTTTTTCATATATTTATTTATATTTATCTAATGCTTTTTTTGATAATTATACATTATTTGAATCATAATAAAAATAAATATAAAATTTAATGAAAATATAAAAAATAGCATTTTTTTAACATAAAAATGCTATTTTTTTTGATTTTTTTGTTATTTTTCAAGTTTTTTATATGTTTCAACAAATTCGTTAATCGATAAACTTTCCGCACGTCTAGTCAAAAATTTCTCATCAAATGCTGCCTTTAAAATATCTTTAGAGTATAAAGATGAAAGATTATTGAGCAAAGTCTTTCTTCTCATAGAAAATGCCGTTTTCACAAATTTAGAAAATTTTTCTTTGTCAATATCTGAATATTTGTCTCTATCAATCTTTATCACAACAACTGCAGAATCTACATTTGGCATAGGATTAAACATTTGTCTTTTCACAATACGACTAATTTGGGCTTCGCCATAAAATTTAATCATAACCGACAAAATGCCGTAATCTTTTCCAGAATTTTCGGCAACAATTCTTTCAGCAACTTCTTTTTGAACCATAATTGTAAGAGAATTCACTTTCTCACTTTCTTCCAGGATTTTAAAGATGATTGGTGTTGTGATATAATATGGCAAATTTGCCACAACTTTATATGAAGAAATATCTTTTTCAAAATCTTTTAAATTCACTTTCATAAAATCTTGAAAGATAAATTCGACATTTGGAAGATTTAAACTTAAAAGTTCGTCTTTTAAATCTGTGTCAATTTCAAAAGCAACAACTTTTTGAGCCAAGAGCGAAAGTTCTTGAGTTAATGCTCCCGCCCCTGCACCAATCTCAAGCACAACATCTTTCTTTGTAACTTCCGCATCATTTGCAATAGCTTTCAAAAGATTTTTGTCGCTTAAAAAATTTTGCCCATATTTTTTCTTAAAATTAAACATATATTTTCCTTTTAATAAATTTAAATAAAATTAATAAAAAAATCAATTTTTTGCTATATTTTAAACATTTTTTCGCTATTTTTTGTGGTAATTTCTTCAATTTTTATTTTTTCAATATTTTTTAACTCAGCAATTTTTTCTGCAATAATTGGAATATTTTTTGGCTCATTAATTTTCCCACGAAATGGCTCAGGGCTCATATATGGGCAGTCAGTTTCCAGCATAATTTTTTCAAGTGGAATATTTTTGACAACTTCCTGAACATTTCTTGCATTTTTGAAAGTCACAACCCCGCCAAACGAGAAAGAAAAACCAAGTTTAATAAATTCTTTTGCACTTTCAACACTTCCACTGTAACAGTGCATTAAGCTTTCACATTTCGGAGTGTGCTCTTTTAAAATTTGAAGAGTATCTCCAATTGCATCACGACAATGAACAACAACAGGCAAACCTAATTTGTTTGCAAGTTCAATTTGTTCAATAAAAATTCTTTTTTGTAAATCTTTGTTATCATCTCTCCAGTGGTAATCTAATCCAATTTCTCCTATTGCCACCACCTTTTTACTTTTTGCTAATTCTTTTAACTTTTTAAGATAATCTTCTTCAATTTCATCAACATTTTCAGGATGGATACCTACAGTTATAAAGACATTTTCAAAATTTTCTGCTATTTCTAAATTCTTTTCGCAAGATGCAAAATTATAACTTGCAGAGATAATTTTCTCCACCTTTTCACGTTTTGCATTTTCCACAATTTCTTTTACATCATTAAATTTCTCATCACATAAGTGAGCGTGAACATCAACAAACATACTTTTTCCCTTTCTCATAGTTTATCAAAAACAAATATAGTTGTCAAGAAAATGACTTTTTTACATTACTTATGCATAAAAATAAGTATGAATATTTTTTGGCTATTAATGATGTTATCTTCTATACTTGTCCTTTTAATCACAAACCCAGCCGAGATGCTTTCTGAAATGATTGGAGCGTCCACAAGCGCTCTTGAACTTTGCATTGAACTTTGTGCCGTGTATGTTGTGTGGCTTGGGTTTATTGAGCTTGTTGATGCCAGCGGTTTATCTAAAAAACTTGCCAAACTTCTTAGACCACTTATCAAAAAAATATTCAAAGTTGACAACGAAGAAACAGAAAAAATCATTGCGCTTAACATTTCCGCTAATATGTTAGGAGTTGGAAATGCTGCCACGCCAATGGGTATAAGAGCAATGCAGGCTCTTGATGACCAAAGCGGAAAAGCAAATTTTGCTATGATTATGCTTCTTGTCATCAACGCAACTTCTATTCAACTTCTTCCAACAACAGTAATTGGTCTGCGTTCGAGTGCAGGAAGTGAAAACCCAGCAGACATAATTCTCCCAACTTTGATTGTCACTTTCACAACAACAATTTTAGGAATAATACTTTGCCACTCAATTGAGAAAATACGAAAAAAAATTAAAGGTAGGAAAAAGGAATGAGTGCATACATTTTACCTATCCTTTTTCTCTTATTAATCCTTTATTGTATGTATAAGCGTATCAACACATACGATAGTTTCGTGAAAGGAGCAAAAGGTGCAATAAAACTTGTTGTCGACATTTTTCCTTTCATCGCTTCCATTCTTATTGCTGTCGCCCTGCTTCGAGTGAGCGGAATCACTGAATGGCTCACTAATATTTTAACCCCAGTTTTTGAATTTTTAGGAGTTCCGCCAGAACTTACCGAACTTGTTTTACTTAGACCATTCACTGGTAGTGGAAGCTATGCCCTTCTTGAAGACATTTTAACAACTTATGGGGCAGATAGTTACATTTCTCGTTGTGCCTGCGTTATTATGGGGTGCAGTGAAACAATTTTTTATGTTGCAACTGTATATTTTTCTCAAACAAAAGTAAAAAAACTTTTATACGCCATTCCAGTTGCTCTTATCTGCTCTATTATCGGAACAATTCTTGCTTGCCTTATTTGTCGTGTTATGTAAATAAAATTTTATTAATTAAAAAGTAATTATTAAAAATTAATAAAAATTCGATAAAATAATATAAAAAACACTAAAATATTATTTTTTTAATTAATTTTATAAATTTACAAAAATAAAGACATCAAACTTGATGTCTTTATTTTTTACTTTCAAATTAAATTTTTTCAGCAACTTCCCAAGCACGCCAAACAACAGTTCTAAGATTTCCAACCTTTTGAGCGTCACCAACAATATGAATGTGACGACCTTTCTTTGCAAGTGGATTTGGATTGTAACCTATTGCAGAGATGACATTATCCGCCTTAATCGCTGTTCTCTTGCCATTTTTATCTTCAATGATAACTCCATCATCTTTAATTTCCATAACTTTGCTTTCAAGATATACTGGAACATTTTTATATTTGAAATAATCTCTAAGATATGAAGAATTTGCAAGACAAAGTTTTGGTGTTGCCATTAAATCATTCAAAGCTTCTACTATAACTGGATTTTTTCCATTTAATGAAAGTTCATAAGCAATTTCACAACCTGTAAGTCCTCCACCAATAATAACGACATTATCCCCCACTTTTTTATCGCTAAGAAGATAGTCACATGCTTCAATAGTTTTTTCAAAGCCTGGTATTCTTGCTCTCTTTGGAGTTGCACCAGTTGCAATAACAATCTCATCTGCTTTGATTTCACTTAAATCTTTAACTTCAGTGTTGAATTTAACTTCAATTGGAAGTTTAGCAATTTGCTTTCTATACCATTCAATAAGCATTCTATCTTTCTCTTTGAAAGATGGAGTTGCCGCTGCGATGAAAACACCACCAAGTTTATCAGATTTTTCATAGATTGTCACTTTATGTCCACGAAGTGTGGCAATTCTTGCAACTTCAATACCGCCAACACCACCACCAATAACAGCAACAGTTTTTTGTTTCTTTGCAGGAACGATGTCAAACTTGTGATTTTGCATTGTGATTGGGTTTAACGCACAGCGTGACATGTGTTGTGTATCAGCCATAGCTGCACCATTTGCAATGCCTTTATAGTGAGACATTGGAAGACAAGCATTGTGACAACAAATGCAAGGTTGAATTTCATCAAGTTGTTCGTTTATAAGTTTTGTGACCCAAGTGTGGTCAACAAGGAATTGTCTTGCCACACCCATAGCATCAATTTTGCCTTCTTTAATAGCCTTTGCTCCAGTGACAGGTTCCATACGACCTGCACAAACAACAGGAATATCAACAAACTTTTTGATATGTGAAACTTCTTCCAAATTGCAGTTTAATGGCATATACATTGGTGGGTGCGCCCAATACCAAGCATCATAAGTTCCGTTATCGGCATCAAGCATATCATAGCCAGCATCTTGTAAATATTTTGCTGCCTTTTCACTTTCTTCCATATCTCTGCCGACTTCTTTATATTCTTCGCCTGGAATTGCTCCCACGCAGAAATCTTTTGTCTTTGAAACAACAGAGTAACGAAGAGAAACCGGATAGTCTTGACCACAAAGAGCCTTGATTGCCTTAACAACTTCGACAGGGAAACGATAGCGATTTTCAAAACTACCACCATATTCATCTGTTCTTTGATTTGTGTATGCAGTTGTGAATTGGTCAAGAAGATAACCTTCGTGAACTGCGTGAATTTCCACACCATCAACACCTGCATCTTTACACATTTTTGCTGTTTTTGCAAAAGCATCAATCATTTTTTCAATTTCTTTCTTTGTAAGCGCACGAGTAAGTCCACCTTCAACCCAACGAGCAGGAAGTTTACTTGGAGAAGCACAAAGATATTGAATGTCAATGATAGGTTTTAAAAGAGTGTTTAATACTTTAGATTTTAGCATTGGAACCATTCCATTGGGCACAGAGAATGAACGCCCAAAACCCGCGGTTAGCTGAATGAACATTTTTGCCCCAGTTTTATGGAATTCTTCCATATATGGTTTCAATTTTTTGAATGAGCGTTTACTTTTATATAGCCATTGCCCACCAATCAAATTTTTAAGTGGTGCAATGCCCGGAATGATAAGCCCAACATTGTTTTTTGCAAGTTCCATAAAGAATTCAGCAGCATCTTTATCAAAGTGATGTGGTTCCATCCAACCAAAAATTGATGTACCGCCCATTGGACAAAGAACAATCCTGTTTTTAATTTCCACATTACCTATTTTCCAAGGTGTAAAAAGTGGTTCAAATTTCTTATCCATAATTTTTCTCCTTTCCCCATAGTATAGTTAAATTATAATAAAATTTAAAATTTATGTCAAAGAAATTTAATAAATTTAGTTAAGAATTTTAAATATATTGACAGATAAATATATTATTGATATAATAAGTATAAATGGAAACTTCAGGCAACCCTTTTATAAAAACTAGCGGGAGGGGGATTTCAAAGAGAAATGTTAGCATAGATATATTAAAATATATATCTATCTTTTTTGTTATTGCCATTCACTTTTCACATATTCCTGAACTTGTGGCTTTTTCTAGATTTGCCGTTCCAACCTTTTTTATTTTAAGTGGTTATTTATTACATAATAAAAATGATATAAAGCATTATAAAGGATATAAAATTTTATATTCCTTATATTGCTCTTTTACTAATTGTTCAACTTTTTGATTTTATATTGACAAGCCAGTTTCGAGATTTTATTGGTATTACTTGGTTTTTAGTTTCCTATTTTTTAACACGCTTTTATTACTATTTAATTTGCAATTATAATTTAAAAAAAGTGTTTTTCTATTTAATTCCAATTTTGCTTGCCTTTAATTTGTTTTTTGGAACGTATTCAAGATGCTTTTTTGGCGATTTAGCCATTGTGTTCTCAAGGAATTCTATTTTTGTTGGCTTACCATTTTTCTTAATCGGAGTTTTAATTCGTCAGTTAAATTTGAAATTAAATAAGGATTTTGCCTTTATTGTTATCTTATTAGGTATATTTTTCTTAAGTTTTCAAGTCCCTGAATTTAGACTTATGAACTCTAGACAAGATTTTGTTGGTGACTTATATTTATACACAATTATTGGAAGTGTATTACTTTGCGTTGGTTGCATCAACTTTGAAATTAATGTTCCAACAAAATATATCAAAAAATTACATCTAGACAAACTTAATTTTGGAATCTATCTTTATCATGCTATGATAGGAATTTTAATGCGTCCAATTTTAGTTGATAACTTATTTTTAATTTATCTTCTTTCTGCAATAATTTTTTATGTTATATCCTTTCTAATTGAAACAATCAAAAGTAAATTCGTAATCCAGCAGAACTTGTGATAACTTAAAAGAACTATTTTCTCTCATTTTTTGCTTTTTGAATTCTTTCTTCCGCTTCCATTATGCGTTTTTCTGCCATTTTCAAGAACTTCAATTCGTCTTAAATTTTTTGATTTGCTTATTGCCATTAACAATCATAATAATGCCTACTACAACGATAATTAAGCAAACTGCTCCACCCGTCAATGAGTTTGGAAGATATGGAACAAAATCTTGTGCAAATGCTTGGAACATTGCGGTCTGCAAGGCAAGAATGGAAACCAAGGCATCTACAAATCTAACACATCTTATCGACTTTGTGGTGTAATCATCATTTCTCTTCGCCTTTGTCATATCAACAATTGATTTAATAAGTTTGTAAAAAGCATAAAGAGCCATCAAGTAAATCATCGTTCCAGCATATCTAAACCCTTGATTAGAAATTACCATTTGAACAATTGCTCCAGAAAGTGCCAAAGTCAAAAGACTTAAATAAATTCCACAATTCCTGTATGATTTAATTAAATTAAGTTTATATGTGTTTTCATCGTCAATTTTTCGCCGTCTTACATGCTTAAACAAAATTCCGCCACGAATTAAAGTTAATGCAAAATAATAAATCGCGAGTGCTCCATACCAATATGAACCGGAGATAATCGACATAACAGCAAGAAAAAGTGCATAAACCCCATTAATCGCAAAGGAAAAACTGACGGAGACCAAACTTCTAAAACCAAAATTGTCAACATATTCTTTAGTCAGTCTGTTCTTGTAGGCAAATTTTAAGCATGCCTGTCGAATCTTTGGCACATAGTAAATGATAAGATATACCAAATAAATAACATCAACTGCTGTTAAAGAATAAATTAAATAAGCCCAAAAATCATTGACACCAAACGATACAACAACAATAGATGCTGTGATTAAAGCAATGGAAAGAATAAGATATAGTATAACAAACCACATCTTAGGATTTTTTAACCAATTTAGTAAACTCTTAAACTTACTCATTTTCCCCCAACTTTAATTTATCAATAAATTTACTACCTTTTTCAAGTTCGCTTTCCACAAAGATTTCACCACCTAAAATATCAATTACCTTTTTAACCAAAGCAAGTCCGAGTCCGTTTCCTTCACGAGAATGAGAAGTGTCGCCTTGATAAAATTTTTCAAAGATATGTTTTCCAACTTCTTCTGAAATTCCACAGCCATTATCTTTCACTGAAACAATCGCATAATTATCCACTTTATTTAAAGAAATTTCCAATTTGCCACCTTCATCTGTGAACTTTATGACATTGGAAATTAAGTTATTCCAAATAACTTCGAGAAGAATAAATCTCAACATCTTCAACTAATAATATCTTTGCCATTTCTTTACCTCATAAAAATTATATCATATATTTGTTTATTATCTTTTAAAAAATGTTAAAATTTTGTAAAATTACAACTTGCTTTTATATTAAAATTGACAAATTAATAGTTTATATGATATCATTTTATTAGGAGATAAAAAATGAAAGGAAAATATGTAAACGAAGAGAATCACCAAAAAGTTAAAGGAAAATTGAAAAAAGCTGGAAAAATTTTGCTTGGCATAGGTGCGGTCGTGGCAATAATTGGTATTGTCCTTTTAATTGTTGGATTTGTTAGTTTTAGTAATTTTTCTTCAAATTCTGGAACTGAAATGGTTATGTTTGGAGTTGGTGGCTTTTTACTTGTTATTGGCTTTGCTATACTCGGATTTGGAATTTATGCCACATTCTTTGCACATGCTCGCGAAATTGGTTCATACACTGCAAGTTCAGTTGCACCAGTTCTTAAGGAAACAACTGACTACATTGCTCCATCAATTACTAATGCAGTCGGTGGAATGGCAGAATCAATTTCAGAAGGCATTGCCAGCGGAAAAGCAAAAGGAAAAGCTGAAGCAATAATATGTCAAGATTGTGGAGAAAAAAATGAAGCAGGTTCAAAATTCTGCTCAAATTGTGGGAAAAGTTTAGACACTGCAAAATATTGTGCAAATTGTGGGAAGAAAATTGAAAATGATGATAAATTCTGCCCACACTGCGGACAAAAACAATAATTTAATTATTATAAAACCTTAATAACAAAAAACTATTTATTATAAAAACTCTATCTTAATTGATAGAGTTTTCTTT
This sequence comes from uncultured Clostridia bacterium, assembly GCA_930990515.1. Lineage (GTDB taxonomy): Bacteria > Bacillota > Clostridia > Christensenellales > UBA1242 > Caccovivens. The sequence goes on along the minus strand of CAKNPS010000006.1, from coordinate 7,409 downwards.
TAAAAATAGGCAAATTTTTATAAACTTCAAAATAACAACAATAAGAAAAGACCATTTTCCTTCTCTTGATTTAAAAATCATTGATATTAATTTCTTTAGGCAAGATGCGTCAAAATATTAAATTAAATTTAAATTACAACAAACCAAATAGCAGTTGCGTTTTGTTTTAATTAGTGTTATAATATAAAAGTTCAATTCTTATTATATTCCCCCCCCCTATATTTAACCCAAACACTTCAAAATTTATGTTCTCATAGTTCAATGGATAGAACAGTTGCCTCCTAAGGCGTTGTCTTACCCGAAACCTGAGAGCCCTGAACCCCTTTAAAATAGGGCTATCAAGAAAATCTCAAAATACCACAACTTTCAAAAAACCATACTTTCGCCATTTTTACCCCTAAAATTTAATAATTTTTATATGTTCTCGTGGCGTAACTGTATAACGCAGCGCCCTCCTAAGGCGAAGATTCCCAGTTAGAGTCTGGGCGGGAACACCAAAAATTTTAAAATGTTATTTCTCTCTAAAGAATTTTTCAAAAATCATTTTTAAAACAATGCAATTTTTTATGATATATGTTATACTAAAATCAAATCTAAAAGCTATAAATAAGGAGTGATTGATGGATAAAATAATTAGAGAGAAATGCAGAAACTTATTAGATGAAACACTTAATTCCCTATTTTTAATGGAACGAAACTTTTTATTGCTTAAATCATCATTACTTGATAAAGTTGAAAGCATACTTGATAGACGAGATGGGTTTGAAATTATTGGAGAAATATATTCATTATCTAGTGCAAGTAATGATAGTGAAAAAAGAGAGATTATAAAAAAATTAGAAAATTTAACTTATAAAGGTACAGCGTTAACTGAATTACTTGAATTTATAGAAAAGAATGGTTCAATTATAATAAAAGAAAAAACAAACCAAAATATAATTAAAGAATTGAGAGATAATGTTAAAATTTTTTTTACAAACAATGCTTCTATGGATTTAAATGTGGCAAATTATTGTAAAAATCTATTTACCTTATACGAAATTTTTTATACTAAGCTTTATAAAATAAACTGTTACCTATATCCACATAAGTTTTTACATACATGTGAAATATCTATAAAAGAATTAGAAAATTTAAATTTTGATAGGCAAAAAATAATTGAAAACATAGTGGAAAACGCTGGAGAAGAATTGACATCTGGATCAACAAAATTATCAGACGTGTGCGAAAAATTTCAAATAAATAAAAATTTATTTTCAGACATTAATGACCAATTTGATGAAATATATTATAGAAGAAATATTTTGACACATGGAGAAGGGAAGGTAAGCAAAGATTATGAAAAACATGTATCTCAAAAATTAAAAAAGAGATATATAAAAAATGGAAAATTGGACTTCCCTAAAGACTATGAAAACACCATTTATGAAACCATTGTATTAGTTATTTTCAAACTCTTTATGGCAACAATATATAGAGAAGAGACAAGTGTTACAAACGATGATATATCATTTATTGAAGCTATTATTTTCAAGGTTTTTTATCAAACTGAAAAATGGAATATATCAAAAATACTTTATGGTTATTTAAGAAAAGTCAGATTTTCTGAAAATTGTGGTTATAAAGAAATTTTTGATGTAAATTACATGTGTTGTTTGAAAGCTCTAGGAGAAAAAGATGAGTTAAAGCAACATCTTTCTAGATTTAATGTCCAAAACTTAAGCCCTATATATAAAGTTGCTAAGTCCCTAATAAGTGATAATTATACAAATATTAATGACCAGATAGAATCAATTTATATTGGTATTAATAAAGAAAAATCAGACTATATATGTGCTAAAGATATAATGGAATGGCCACTTTTCAGAGATTATTTAAAGACAGACGAATTTGCTAAATTTAAAGAGTCTCATAACGATGACTTTAAATTATATGACACTAATGATCAAGAATTTGAAGATGAGAAAAAATTTAAAGCATACATAATTAAAAATATAAAGTCAGAAGATTAAAATCAATTATCAATGGTAGGCTTTTAGACCTACCATTTTTCATGCAAAGATTTTTTCCATAGCATCTATTGAGTTATCTATATCTTGGCAATAGTGCGTGTAAATTTTAAGAGTTATATCGCTGTTAGCGTGTCCCGCAAGTTTTGATACAACATTCACAGGCACGCCTTGACTAACCATTCTCGTTATCCATGTGTGCCTTATCTTATGACAGGACACCTTTTTACAGCCCGCTTTCATTAAATAACTTTTGAGTAGTTTATTTAGATAGTGCGGAAAGCGTGGTGTGCCGTCAAGATTACAAAAGATAGCACCGCACTTATCAAACTTTTTATCATTTTCTTTTAACCTATCATACAACTCTTTAAACTGCACAAGTTTATCATAAAGCCTATTGCAGATATGCAAGGTTCGTTTAGAATACTTCGTCTTTAACTCTTTCGTAATAACTCCTTTATTATTGATATACAAACGGTTTCTTCTAATCTTTATCAAGCGATTTTCAAGGTCTATATCTTGCCATTCAAGTCCACACAATTCACAAGTTCTTATTCCAGTGGTCGCCAAGATATAAAGCGGAATGATTTTCCAAACATCTTCTTCTCTATCTAAAACTTTCATAAAGTTATCAAACTCTTCATGAGTTAAAATTTCTATTTCTTTGGAAGGCTCGCCACCGATAACATTTTTAAGGTAAGCACTTGTAGCATAGTTTCGATTTACAAGTTCAATAGACATAGCATAGTTATAAATCGTGCTTAAAACTCGCTTGTATTTCATTATAGTTTCTTTTCGATAATGCTTTTCAATTGTAATCTTATCAAAATACTCAAAGGTGTTGAGATTAAAAAACTCACAAATAAGTTTCGCAGAGTTTAACTCAATCATTTCGCCTTTTCGAGCATAGTAAAGTGTAGGGCGGTTGAAACCACTTTCTCGGCTCGCTTTCTTAACCCCATACGCTTTCACTAACTCGTCAAATTCAACCGCTTTATTCGGCTTGATTTTAGCCCTTGAAACCTTATAAAGACTCTCATTCATATTTACAAAAAACTGTTGAATATCAAAAGCCTTCAAATCTACAAACCTTTTATTTCCAAAAAAGTTTGACATTCTTTTTATACATTCGACAGCACGCAGATAATAGTTATCTGACATGTTGTATTTTCTAGTGTTCAACCAAACATTCGCAACCTGTTCAAAGGTAGCCATAGAGAGTTCGTGAATATGACCTTCACGATACTCTCGTTCCCACTGTTCAGCGAATGCAGTTGCAGCCTTTTCAGCACGCACACCCGAAAGGTTATTCTCATTCTTCCAAGTGGTGCAAACGAACTTTGACCGTCCGTCCGCACCTTTAATCTTAATTTGAATGGCATAATTTATCTTTCCATTCTTCAATGGGCGTTTATATATCGTCGCCATTTTCAGCCTCCCTTACTTCATAAGGAACGAAATAATAAATTCCTTGTGTTTTCAACTTAATGAATTTATAGAGTTCTTTTCGTAGCCACTCATTAAGTTTTTCGCCCTTTAATCTTTTATCATTAGAAACATATTTTTTATGATATTTATACTTGCCACTCATGGAGTTTTTACATGAAATATGCAGTTCTAGGGTGTCAGATATACCTATTTCATAAAATCCATTATATGAGTAATAACGATGTATATCTAAGTGTTTAATTATGTTTTCTATAACTTCCATTTCCTTTTATCTCCTTTTAATCAATATTTTTTGTCAGGTCGAGTTGTAAAAACTCTCCTAAACTATTTAAATTAATTAGTATCTTACCGCCTGCATTCAAAACTTGAATTTTGCCAGTTTTACATAAACAGCGTAGGTAGTAAAGAGTTATAGAAGTATTCTTATCTAAACTCTTAATGATATCTAGTGTTTCGCTAATAGTCCTATACATAGTCATCACCTCCTTTTATTTTTAAATTTTCATTCCTAATTTAAGGACCTTTCAATTTAATTAATTCCGTGTAAATCGGCAAATGTAAAGTATTCTACTTAAATTTACTGAAAAACCGTAAAATAATTTTTACAACAACATTTTATCCTTAACATAAGGCTATTGCAACACTTTTTACCAAAATAATTAAAGTTGTTGAAAAAAGTTGCATTTTAATAAAAGATTATGTTATAATGCAACTAAATTAAAGGAGAAGTGCTTTTATGAAACCTAATACAACTATTCAAAGAAGATTAAATGAACTTATGAACGAATATGAAGTTTCTTTCTCTGATATAGAAAGAAATACTGGAATGAAAAGACAAACAATAACAAAATATTTTACTGGTCAAAGTAATGTTCCATTGCACTTTTTGCAAAAATACTATTTATATTTAAAATCTTTAAGACCAGACAAAAATTTAAATTTCTTATATTTAATAGACCCTGATTATCCCACAAAAAACACGACTACGGAAAAAGATTTAAAGATAATAGGCTTTAACCAAGAAACCATTGATAATCTATACAAGATTGTTGAATATAAAGAGAAGGGAGCCCTTGAAGAGTATCTTAATCCCAAGAAATTTTATGAAACACCAAAATTGAATATAAACAAGTTTTATATATTAAATCTAATTCTTTCCAGCCCCAGTCTAAAAAATATAGTGAACGAGATGACTGTATTGAGTGCGAAAGCAGAGAGTGGCACACCTAAACCTTTGAACGATATGTATGATGGAATAGAAAAAATAAAAAGACTAGTGCAAGATAAACAGTCTGATGGCTCTAAAAACAACGAAGAAACTGATTTTTATAATGAACTTTTAAGAAACATTCAAACTTTATCATTAATTGAAAGTCAATTTAAAAACGAGCAAAAATTTAATTTGCAATATGATGAAAACCCTGACTATTTTAACTATTTAAAATGGAAATTAGAAAATGCAGTCAAATCTCTTGTAGATGATGTTTTTAATAAAATTATTGGTAAAAAATAAAATCTCTACTTTGCAAACCTTTTTTATAAAAAATAAGCATTCTACCGAGAGAATGCTTTTCACCGCTTCCAAGCCTATTTGAAAGCCTTTGAGATATAAGTCAGCGTATTTCTGCAAGTGCTGGGTATAGAATATTATAAAGTAAGTTGTCTTTTCCCATTAAGTTGCTGTGGCTGTCGTATGTGTGTCTGCCATTAAAATTTGCAATAAGTTTTCCGCTTCCATTATATAGAAAAATATAGTTTCCGCTTTCTGCCATTTTTCCTATCTGCCTGCCTTGACTGTCAAAACAAAAAGACACATGACCATTAACTCTTATATAACCTATTCTTCTTCCGTTTTTATCAAATAAATACAACATAAAAAATCTTCTTATAAAACTATAACGGAGATTTCTTCTTTTTATTGCGTATTATCTTCTTTTTTATTTTGTTCGAGTTTTGTCTTTATCTCTGGCGGAAGCGGTGGAATAGTTCTTGTTGGTGGCGGTTGTGTTTCGCTAGCCTTTTCTTCCTTATACTCATTTTTTGTTTGTGGTTGTTCGTTAACCGCTTGAACATTTTGATTATATTTTTCTATAACTTACCCGTTTTCTTCTATACTCAAAGTGAATAATGCATAGCCAAGCCAACTGACGCCTACGATTATTTCTAAAATTTCGCCTGCAATTGCAAGTTCCGTTCGTTTTTTTATACTATTCCACCCACACATGCCCACATTTTTTGCATTGATAGGTATGTTTATCTTTCTCAGTAGCATTACATAGTCTGTCTAAAAAACTTCTTTGCAATTTCCCTAAATCTTGCACTGCATAATTTTTACATTTTGGAAACTTCATATTATATATCTCCTTTATTTACATAGTTTTTAATTAAGTTTACAGCCCATTTTTCCACTTTCTTTTTTTCTTCAATAACAAACTCTTGTCCACGCACAGCCGATTGAAAGTAAGTCCACTTTCGGTTTGATTTATCATGATAACTTATATTTAACCGTCTTAAAGGTCTAGGTAGTTTCCATTGAGATATAGACTTTCCTTTTTTAGTTAAAATTAAGTTTTCATTAAACTCAAACACTCCATAACCCTTGATGTTTTCATCAAAAGAACACTTATCTCTTGCTACATAAATGCAGTTGTTTTCTATGTCTTTATACTTTTCAAAATTCCAGTGTGGTTGAGTCGTAATCCACGGGTATTTTTTCTCATAGAAATCTCTTTCTTGCTTTGTCAATTTGTTTGGATATATAATTTCGCCTATTTGAAGATAGCCGAACATAACATGTTTGTCTTTCATTATAGTTTCTACGCTGTCAGTTGAAATCTTTTGGAACTCAAATCTGCCGAAAAATATAAAAATATCTCCAACTTTTATTCTTTGATTTTCTAAATGCGTTTGTGAAGAGCCGACTTGACCCACTGAGCCTAAAAACTTTAAATCTTCATAATAATTTGCTAGATTCGGGTCTAAGTGGCAGTGTGAAGAAAGGTCAATATTAAAACTTTTTAAATAGCCTTTTGTATATAAATCTCTTTCATAATTTCTTGAAAAAATTATATCTTTGTAGGCTATTTTATCGTCATCATTTGGAATAGGAATCATAATTATTTCGCTTTGACCAAGATTATTAAATAACACTAGGTTTGAAGCCTTACAATTTCCACTATCAACACCTTTTCTGCTTAGAATTATTTTCAAATTACACCTCACTTGTAAAAATAATAGCATATTTTGCACTTATATGCAAGCGAATGCACTTATAAATGCAATAAATCTTTCATGATATGTAATTTTTACAAGTTATATAAAAGGAGTTAATCTGGAATAATCATTTATAATTTTTTATATACGAGGTGGCTGAAATGAATAAGAATGATGTTGTTTTTAGAATTGGTCAAGCGAGAAATAAAGCGGGCTTATCTGCTCGTGATTTAAGTTTGAGAATTGGAAAAAATGAAGCCTACATTTCAAGGCTTGAATCTAAGAATGATAGTTTTGAGCCTTCCGTTTCGGCTTTGCTTGAAATCATTTCTGCCTGTGGAATGACTGAAACCGAATTTTTTTACTATGATATGAATCAATATAATAAAGATAAAGAAATCATTGACTTACTTAAAAACGCCTCACCTATAACTAAGGAGTCTATCATAAATCTTTTGAAAAATAGATAACTATAACTCTCTAACTTTATATAAAAAATTAAACATTAGGGGAAATTTTTGAAAATAGGCAGCGTCGTTGCAGTTGCTTTTTATCTTTGCAGGGCTTAAAATCGTGTTAATAATATAGCCATATAATGATTACATTATATGGCTATTTATAGATATCATATTGGCGTTCGTTTGTGCGGTTTTGAGTCGGTCATTTGAGGCTGTTCTTCCGCCTTTATATATTTCTCTTTGCAGTAGTAAAGATTATTACCACGATAGGTTTGCATAG
>CAKNPS010000005.1 GCA_930990515.1 uncultured Clostridia bacterium | reverse complement strand
TATGAACAAGACGAAGTTGTAGCTACAAAATATGACATAACATTTATGGCAGACGGACAAGTTATTGAAACAATAAAAACATCAGGGAATGAACTCATAACACTGCCAACGGCACAGTAAAGCAAGGATATACCTTTAAAGGTTGGTACTTTGACAACGGCACTTGGACTAATAAGTTAGAAGAAACCACATATAAAGATATTGAATTAAAAAATAATGTAACAGTTTACGCATATTATGAACAAGACGAAGTTGTAGCTACAAAATATGACATAACATTTATGGCAGACGGACAAGTTATTGAAACAATAAAAACATCAGGGAATGAACTCATAACACTGCCAACGGCACCAGTAAAGCAAGGATATACCTTTAAAGGTTGGTACTTTGACGAGAATACATGGACACAAAAGTTGGAAGCAAACACATACGAAAACATAGAACTTGACGAAAATAAAACAGTTTATGCATACTATGAACAAGACGAAGTTGTTGCAATTGAATACATAATTGACGGAAATGGCAATATAACAGGAGTAAATAATATAGATGGTATTACTGAACTTATAATCCCAAATCAAGTTAATGGAACAACAGTTAAAAGTTTACAAAATTATTTATTTAAAAATAATAAAACTTTACAACACATAGAACTTCCAGACACAATTTGGGATGTTGGATTAGGAACATTTCAAGATTGTTCTAACTTAAATTTCGTAAAACTTCCTGCAAACATCACCGTTTTATATGAATATACATTTAAAGATTGCACAGCACTAAAATCAATTACACTTCCAAACACACTAATAGAAATAAGAAGTGATTGTTTTAGAAATAGTGGGTTAGAGTCGATAGACTTTCCGGATTCTTTAACGGACATATGGCAATACACTTTTGAATCATGTAAAAATTTATCGACTGTTAATTTAAATAAGGTTGAATATATCGGAGATATGGCTTTTCAAGATTGTACAAATTTAACAGCAATTGAACTTCCTGAAACTTTAAAAGATTTTGGTCAATATGTTTTTAGTAATTGTTCATTACTTGAAGATATAACTTTGCCAGATGTTAAGTTGGATTTACATTATTCATCATTTTATAATACGAAATATTTTAATACAAAAAGTAATTGGAAAAATGAAGTTTTATACATTGGTAAACATTTAATTACAGTAAGCAGCGATTTTAACGCTACATCATACACTGTAAAAGAAGGCACAATAGATATTGCCGAATTTGCATTTTATAAGCCTTCAACCAAAACACTAAAAACCATAGATATACCAGAAAGCGTATTGTATATTGGAAAAGATGCTTTTAATGATATGTCAACACTTTCAACTGCAAATTTACCTCAAAACTTAATAGGTATTGGAAAAGATGCATTTTTGGGTACACAAATTGTAAGTTCAACGAGTTCATATTGGGAAGGTAATTATTTATATGTAAGCAATTATCTTATTGATATTAAGGAAACAAACATTGAATCTATTGAAATTAAAGAAGGTACACTTGGAATTATTGATGGAAAATTGTTTGCATATTCTTACTCTTCATCTGTTACATCACTAAATTTGCCTAGTTCTTTAAAATTTATCGGTAAAAATAACTTTGAAAGATTTAAAATTACTGATGTTGTACTTCCAGCAAATTTACAAATAATTGGTGAAAAAGCATTTTATTATTGTGGTAGTTTAACGAGTGTTGATACATCTAATTGTGTAAATTTAACCAAAATATGTGATAGTGCTTTTGCAGGTTGTAACATTGAAGAGATTACAATTCCACAAACTGTTGAATTTATTGAAGGTTATATATTTAATTTTAACAAAAACATAATTGTGAATTGTCAAATTCCTCAAAAACCACCAACATGGGACGATTTATGGAGCCAAGTTAATAATGGAACCATCCAAATAAATTGGGGAGTTATTTAATAAAAAAAAAGATATTAGTCCGTTTTAACCCTACGGGTTATAATCCGCTATCTTTTATTAAATTATTTTATAAATATAAAATTCTTAATTTCGTATAAGATTTGATTAATTGAAATTTAAAACAATTATTTAGGAATTAAAATATTAACTCCTTCTTTTATTGTTTCAAAAGAAAAACTTCCGTCACCAATGCGTTCGCCGTCAAGGTTGATAATTGTGCCTGTGGATGTTTCCACTTCAAATTTATCAAGATGTAAAACAGTGACATTTTTAGATGATTTTTTAGGAATACCAAATAAAAATAACTTGGCAACACGAAGAACTGCAGAAAAATTTATTTTTTCTTTTTTTGATTTAATTAAAACGACATCAACAAGACCATCATTCAAAATTGCTTTTGGATTTATCTTAAAACCTGCAACACTGTGAGAATTTATGATAAGCATTATAGCAAAATTTCCTTCAAATTTTCCGCCTTGATATTTAAGACTAAGGTTAATAGATTTACTTGTAAAAATCTTTTTTACGCCATATAATCCATACGCAAGTTTTCCTAATTTTTTCTTATTGTTCTGGTTTGTGGCGTAACTTGATTCTGTAAAAAGTCCGCTACAACATACATAAATTCCATAGTGGTCATTCATTTTGAAAATGTCGTGTTGAAATTCTTGACCATTTAAAATGATGTTAACTGCTTTTTTAATATTTTTTGGAATTTTAAGAGAATGGGCAACATCATTGACTGTTCCTGTTGGAATATAGCCAAGTTTGACTTTTTTATTTAGCCTTGCAATGCTGTTGATTGCTTCATTCAAAGTTCCATCGCCACCAGCAACCACAATTAAATCAAAATTTTCTCCTTGCTCTAAAATGATTTCGCCAATATGACCAGCATACTCTGAACGCACAACATTAACTTCATATTTTTCGTTGAGCATTTTGACAATTAAATTTTCATTTTTAACGATTTTACCTTTTCCGCTTTGTGGGTTATAGGTAAACAAACATTTTTCCATATAAAATATATACTATAAAAATGAAAAGAAGTCAAATAAATGTAATAATTAACTTTGAATATAGAACTTAATATGTGAGATAAAAAGAAAAAGGGATAATATTAATTGACATATTGAACAAAGTTAATTATAAAAAATAGTTACACAAATAAAATTTATTTTAATAAGTTTAAAATAACAATTCTTGTCAATAATTGCCATAAGTGAGGTGATTATGAAATTTTCAGTTTGGTCTGACCAAGAAGTTAAAGATTTATTTCAAGTGGTGGAAGAATGTAAATCTATGAATAGACCACTTAAGGACGCTTTCTTAAAACACGCAAACAATTATCATAGAAAGGGTAACAGTGTGAGAAATTACTATTATCACGAAGTGGACAACTTAGAGAAAGATGAAAAGAGAAGAAAAAGGCTTCAAATAGACTTATCAAAACATTTGAAAAACAAACTTGTTCCTTTTTCAAAAAGACAGGAAGAAGAATTTTTGCAAAAGATTGAAGAGTATAAAAAACAAGGAATGTCTGTGCGCTCTGCCTGCATAAAACTTAGCGGTGGAGATATGACTCTTATGACAAGACTTCAAAACAAGTTTCAAAATTTAAAAAAAGAAGAAAAAACAAACAATATCATAACTTTTCATAAAAGAGAAAAAACATTATCTATGAATGATATTCATAGTCTTTTCATGGGACTTGTTAAACTTATTAAAAAGACAAGTGCGGAAGAAGTGGAAGCAAAATTTAAAGAAGAAAAAAGGACAAATGAATTTCTTTTGAAAGAAGCCTATAATGAACTTAATGAAAAAACGAAAGAGTTAAAGGCATTGAAAGCGGACTATCAAATTTTAAAAAGTGACAACCTTAAATTAAGTGAAAAAATGAACAAATTATTCCAAAACAAGAACGAAAGATTGAAAGAAAAATTCAATGGACTTGGTGGAAATGTGGATAAATTAAAAGCATGATATTTTCGTTTTGAAAATATCTTTTTTTATGTTAAAATATTCTTATGAATTTAAATATTGTCACAAGCGGGACACTTTTTGAAGCGACAAAGGAAACGTTAAAAAAAATTGACTATAAAAATTTGGAACAAAAAAATCTTGTGGTGGTTCCAGATAGTTTTTCTATGCAAGCAGAAAATTTGATTTTTGACTCGTTAAACATTAAATCAACCTTCAATATTTCCGTTGTTGGAATTTCAAGACTTGCATCTAAAATTTTGAAAGAACACAACATTCCTTTTGATAGAGTAAGTGGTTTGGAAGAAATTTTGCTTACATACAAGGCTGTTAAAGATAATGAAGAAAATTTTTCTTATTTTCAAAATTATGGAATTGATTTTTGTTTGAAAGTAAAAGAAATTTTGTCACAATTTTCAAATTGTTTTGTCAAGGTGGAAGATATAAAAACTTGTGACGATGAAATTCTTTCAAAAAAAATGACGGACTTAAAACTTATTTACGCTTCTTATTTAGATTTATTAAGTGAAAGATTAAACTTATCAAAACTTCTTGCCTTCTTTTTGGAAAAAAGTGATTTTATTGATTTAAAAAACTACAATTTATATTTTGTGAATTTTGATAGTTTTTCTAAAGAAATTTTTGACTTTGTTTGCCAACTTTCAAAAAAAGTTAATTCCATATATATTTCTCTTGCAAAACCAATTTGGCAAGGGAATGCCTATATCTATGAAGATGATGCACTGAACAAAATGATGAAATATGCAAGTTCTATAGGCGTTATGGTCAAAGTGGAAGAAAAGAAAATTTCTTTAGAAGAAGAAAATTTAAAAGTTCTTAAAAATGTTTTTTCCATTGAACAAGAGAAGTCAAAAGGCAATATTTTTAGAAGCATTGTGGCAAGTGACCGATTGGACGAAATTGAGTTTTTGTCAAAATATATTCGCTATCAAATTGTGAATGGAAAAAGGTATAAAGATTTCGCGGTTGCTGTGCCAGAAGAAAGTTATTTTAAGGAAATTGAAAATATCTTTTCAAAATATGAAATTCCTGTTTATATGGACTACACTTTGAGTTTGGGGGAAGTTGGAGTAAGCAAATTTTTCTTGAAAATTTTTAGCATTGCTTTAAACAATTTAAACAAAGAAAATTTGGAATATTTAATTTCTTCGCCATTTTTAAATTTGGACAACATTGAAGAAAAACTTGCAAGTGTAGATTACTATGAAATTGAAGAAGAAAGTGATTATAAAAAAAATGACAATTCCTTGAATGAAATTTTTGAAATTATAAAAAATATAAAAAAATCAAAAAAAATTCAAGAATTTTGCGTTTTTAGTGAAAAAATTTGCGAAATTATTGAAAAAAATCTAAATTTTTATTTAGAAAAAATCATTTCTCTTCAAAAAAAGAGTGAAAATGAACAAGCGATTACGCTTATAAAAAAGATTATAAAAGAAATTCAAAACTTTAAGTTTGATGAAGAAATGGCACTTAAAGATTTTATCTTTTTGCTGGAAACAGTTTTTAAAAGTGTGAAAGTGGAAACTGTGCCATCATATATTGATGCCGTATATGTTGGCGATGCAACAAAAAGTTATTTTGAAGATGTGGACACTTTGTTTGTTGTCGGAGCAACAAGTTCTCTTCTTCCAAAGACGGAAAAAGATGCAGGAATTATCATTGATGACGAACTTGAAAAAATTGACCACTTGATTGAGCCAGAAATTCGTGTGATAAACAGGCGTAATAGACTTAAACTTTTTGAAGTTTTGGGACATGCAAAAAAACATTTATTTACTATTGTTCCACTTGGAAATTCTGCGCAAAAAGCGGGATTTGTTGTTGACCTTGAAAAAGCATTTAATGTTAAAGAAGTTTCCACTTCAAGTTTTTCATATTTTGATAGACCAGACTTAAAAGACGAAAGTTTGCAAAATCTTATTAATTTCAATTTGGGCACAAAAGAGACTGCGGAACGAAACTTCAAAAAAATTGAAAGTGAATTAAAAGAAGATTATGCAAGTTCAATTAATCAAGTGGTGGGAACGGATATCTTTTCATACAATTATGAGAATTTAGATTTCAATCCACTTAAAGACAAAATTTCTGCTTCAAGGTTAGAAAGATATTTTGTTTGTCCGTTCAAGCATTTTGTTTCATACACTTTGAAAGTTGAACCAAAGGAATATGCAAAGCAAGATAAACGAAAAATTGGAATTTTGAAACACGAACTTGCTAAATTTTTTGTGGACAAGTTTTCCAATTTAAAAATTGTTAAAGACGAAGAAATTGAAAAATTTTTAGATGAACAATTTTTGATTTCAGCAAAAAACACTTTTGACGACATTGTTTTAAAAGACAAGATTTTTATAAATATTTTGAGAAAAGAATGTTTCAATATGTTGTCAAACATTGTTTATGAACAACAGCAAAGTGATTTTAAACCAATTTATACTGAAAAAATGATAAAAAATTCCATAAAAAATTTAAATTTTGTGGGTTTTGTTGATAGAATTGATAGGTTTAAAAATTATTTTAGAATTATCGACTATAAAACGGGAAAGGTCGATGGAGTTTTAAAAGACTTATATTATGGAAAAAAATTGCAACTATTTTTATATGCTAAATGCGTGAAAGAAGAATTAAAATTAGAACCTAGTGGAGTTTACTATTTTGATTGTAAAAATAAGTTTAAGAAAAAAAATGTTCCGCTCAAACTATTGGACGGCTTAACATTGAAAGATGACGAAGTGGCTTATGCGAGCGATTATCGTTTTCAAGATGAAGATTTCAAGAGTGATATCATTGGTGGAGCAAGAAGAAAAGAAAGTAAAGATGGTTTTAGTTTTAAGTATGGAAACTTTATAAATTCTTTCCAAAAATATTTTGATTATGCCGAGAAAGTGAGTGAAAAAGCGGTTGAAGAAATTGAAAGTGGATATATTATGCCAAAACCACTTGAAAAGGAATGTGAATTTTGTGAGTTTAAGGCAATTTGTAAGTTTAATCAAGATGCCAATAGAAAACAAGTGACAAAAAAGGATTTTTAAATGAAGATTGAAGAACAAGACAGAGTTTTAGAAAACAACAAAAAAAATATGATTGTCAGTGCGTCAGCAGGAAGTGGGAAAACCCACGTGCTGATTGAATATATCTGCCGTCTTGTTTGTAAAAAGAAAGTTCCAATCAAAAAACTTCTTATTTTGACCTTTACGAAAGCGGCGGCAACCGAGATGAAAGAAAGATTAATCAAAAGTTTGAAAGAAGAAAAAGTTGATGATTTCATTTTGAAACAAATTGACGATTTGTCTGTTTCTAACATTTCCACAATCCACTCATTTTGTGAATATTGTTTAAAAAAATATGCTAATGTTTTAAAAATTAATGAAAATTTTGATATTGCAGATGAAAATTTGGCAAAAAAGATTAAACTTTCAAGTTTAAAAAGAACAATAAAAAATTTCCAAGAAAATTATGTTGATGAAATGACTTATATTAATTTTGCATTTAAATATAATGAAAAGAAACTTAACGATGCCATTTTTGATATTGAAAATATGGCTTATGCAGTTGCCGATAAAGATAAGTTTTTAGATAAAATTTTAAATTCACAAGAAGAAATATATTCTGAAGCGGAAAAAGTGGTATGTGAGTTTATTGATAATGAATTAAAAAATTATCTTAAAGCATTTTCTGAGCATCACTTTGAAATTTTTGAACTTCAAGAAAAGTTTGAAAAGATTTGTGAACTTGACTCTTTGATGCAAAAAATATTGTATATCCAAAACTTTTCTATGCCAAAATTTCCTAAAAAATCAGAAATATCAGTTGAAGAATGGTTATTTTTAGATGAGTTTAAGGAAGATTTTAAGAAATTAAAAGAAAAACTTTCAGAATTAAACTTAAATTCAGAAAAAATAGAAATTGAAAAACAGGGGAGTTTAGAGAAGGCATTAACTAAATTATTTATTGAATATCAAAAGGAATATAAGAAGCAAAAAGAAAATTTGAATGTTTTAGATTTTAATGACTTAGAACAATATATGCTTCGTCTTTCCACGGAAAAGGTTTTTAATGAAGGTTTCTCCTATGTCTTTATTGATGAATATCAGGACACGAACAGCCTTCAAGAAAAAATCATAAAAAAAGTGGCAGAAAATTGCAATTTTGTGGCTGTTGGTGATGCGAAACAGGGGATTTATGGCTTTCGTCTTGCTAGTTCAAAAATTTTCCTAAAAGATGTGGAAGATTTTGGGAATGACGAAAACTCAAATGCACTATTTTTAAAATACAACTTTAGAAGTGACAAAAAAATTCTTGATTTTGTGAATCAAATTTTCAAAGATACTATGACACAGGAAAACGCAAATTTAGATTACTATCCTAATTCAATGCTTCAAAATGCTTTTGATTTTGAAGATGATGGCGAAAAGAGTGTCAAAGTTGACCTAGTTCTTTCTAAAGAGAAAAAAGAAAAAGATTTTGATGTTTATAGTGTTAAAGAAGATGAACTTGAAGATGGAACTAACATAACCGAACTTGAAACAATAAGAGCAAGAATTGAAGAAATTTTAAAAACAAAAATCTATGATAACAAACTAGGGGCAATGCGACCAGTAAGTTATGGTGATATTGCCATAATTTCTCGCTCAAGAAATTCCTTTTTTAATGATGTTGGAAAATATCTTCTCAAAAGTGGAGTGCCTGTCACAACAAATAGTAAAAAATCACTAATGGATACTCCAGAAATTCAAGTGCTGTTAGCCCTTTTAAAAATTTCACTTTCCATTCGTGATAACATTTCGTTGCTTGCTGTTTTAATGTCAAACTTTGGAAGATTTAACCAAAATGAAATTGCCAAAATTTGTTTAGACAATGAAAGAGAACTATTTGAAATAGTTTCTGAAAATGGAAAATTTAAGCCTTTTATTTCTATACTTGAAAAATTTAAAAATGACGGCTTGACTTATGGTTATAGGCGAGCATTTGAAATTTTGTTTGATGAAACAAATTATTATTCCTACATTTTTTCTCAATTTGATGGGAATGAACTTTATTCTTCCATAAACCTATTTTTAAGCGAAATTGAAAAATCAAAATTTGACTTTGATTTGCCAAACTTAATTTCTTATTTTGAAAATGTGGAGATTGAAGATACAGGTGTGGAAATTGGCGAACAAAATTCCGTACTTCTTACCACAATCCATAAGACAAAAGGACTTGAATATCCTATTGTCATTTTGATTAATGCTGGCAAGAGTTTGAAGCGGGCGGACAGAAAGGGAGAGATTCGAGTTGATGAAGAACTCGGAGTTGTCACAAAATTTTATGACGGCGATAGAGAAGAAAACACTGTCAAAATGCTTGCAGTTGATTTAAAGAATGATAAAAAGCGTCTTATGGAAGAGATGATGATTTTTTATGTTGCTTTAACTCGTGCAAAAAATCGTATTTATGTTATTGGCGAAAGTAAACTCAAAAACTTGAAACCGCTGAGTGTTTCTAAGTTTGATTGTTATTTTGACTATGTTTTTAATACTCTATCAAACAACGAAATTGAAACATTTTTAGATGCTGGGCATTTAGAAAAAGATACGATTGAATTTAATGTTATTTCAGAAGTAGAAAATTTGCAAATTGAAAAAAATGAAAAAAAATATGGGAAAATTAATGAAAAAATCGTAAAAAATGTGCAAAATTACTTAAATTTTAAATATTTATATGATAATAATGAAAATATTTCTTTCAAAAATTCGGTAACAAATTTAACAAAAAAATATGAAGATAACAGTGTTTTTCAGCCAAATTACGAATATATAAACACCAACTCAAGTTTGGTGGAAATTGGAAACGCTTACCACTTGGCATTGAAGGTTATTGATTTTAACAAAATAAATTCTTTAGAAGATGTCAAAAAAGAACTAGAAAATGAACTTTTTGATGAGGTTAGAAATTTAGTTGACATTAATTTACTTTACAAAAACATTTCGACTTTAAAGCCTTTTAATAAAAAAGTTTTTAAAGAGCAAGAATTTATTATGAAAGACACAATTTCAAATTTAATTGATAAAAATAGCCCTGACAAAATTATGGTGCAAGGTATTGTCGACTTTTTTGCCGTTGATGATGACGGAAAAATAATTTTGATTGATTATAAATATTCAGGTGAAAGAAATAGTCAAGTTTTAATTAATAGGTATAAATTACAACTTAAATTATATAAAAATGCCATAGAATCAGGTTTAGACAAAGAAGTTAAGGAAATTTATTTATTAAATCTTAGGTATAATAATTTAATTAAATTAGAAAATATTTAATTATTATTTTCCTATTTATATGTAGTTAAAAATGCTTTTGAAAAAATAATTAAAAAATATTTAAAAAATTATTTAAAATTATTAGTAAATATTTTTTTCTTGTGTTATACTATACACAAGTAGGAGGTTTATTATGTCTACTAATATTGTAACTAATATAGTTGACTTTTTAAGTTCAGCCACAACCACACTCGGGCTTGATGTCATTTTTATTATCGCTCTTTGTGTGGAAGCTGTGTTTGTTATCTTTTTCCTTATTAAGTCAGCATTTTCTTATGAAGCAAGTCTAAACAGAAGTTTGGACAAATTTAACTATTGGCTTTTTGAGAGAAAAGTTATCACGGAAGAAAATGTTCGTGAATTTAACAACTTGATGAAAACAAAGGCCCCTAAAAGATTATGCTATTTTTGGCAACAATACATACTCTTTAGGGAAGGAACTCCATCAAGTTATATGTCTTCAGACAATTTAGTAGAAAAACCTTTAAAGACTTCTTCTTATAATTCAAATATTAAGAACTTGAATGTTATCTCAATTGTTTGGGCGATTGTTGTTGCACTCTTTATGATTATGGCTGTGCCTTCTTCTAATGATATGCTCACAGTTTCCGCTCTTGCTGGAGCAATTGTTGTTGTCGCATTTATTTTTCTTATTAATTTGATTTTTACAATTTATCTTCGTGCAAGAAAAAATGCTCTTTTAAATTCCATTTTCCAAAATGTTTCTTTGTTTGGTAGATTTATGGACAATGCTTGCGTTGATTTGCCAAGTTATATTGACTATCAAATTCTATTCACTCCACAAGAAATTGAAAAAGGGCAACCTGTTCTTCGTGAATTTTTGGACTACAAAGCACGCCGTGAAAAAGAAGATTTCAATCGTGCAAAAGAACAAGATGTGGAATATGAAAAATATGACTTTTCATCAACCGGTGTTAACGGCTCAGTTGTTTTAGATAGAGCAATGAAAGAAAGTGAAATCTTCTTGAAAAAGAAAGAAAAAGCGTATGTTAAAATTGCTCAACTTGAAAGCGAACTTGACACAAGAAAGAAAAACTTTGACAATGTTCAAAAAGATTATCAAAACAAACTTCAAGCATCTCGTGAAAATATTGATAAACTTCTTCAACAACAAGAAGAAACAACGAACAGAATTGAAAGTAACTATTTAAGAAAGCAACAAACACAAGAAATTGCAAAGCAAGAACAACTTGAACAAGAATTCGAACAACAAAGAGCAAGATATTTGCTTGAAAAGAACGAACTTGATGAAGAAATCAAGAAAAATCAAGACGAGCTTGAACAAAGCAAGAAAGAAGTGGAAAATGTTATGCTTGGCGAATATCAAAACTTCTTTAACAACTTCTGTAATAGCGCTGAAAAAGTGGTAACAACAGTTTTTGCTGAAAAAATGGATAAACTTAAGAAAGAAAATGAAGAAGCAAAAGAAAGAATTACCGAACTTGAAATTCAACTTAAAAACACACATCAAGGTGCTTACGATGCAGGTCAAGGAGATTTGACCGCACAGGCAAATGCGAGTGAAACTCAAAATACAGCAGACACTGATGGGCACTATGACGAAGAAGGTAATTACATTTATAACAATGGAACATATTATGATAAGGAAGGTTTGTTCCATGATGTTGATGGTAAAGTTTATGACCAAAATGGGAACTTTATTCGTCAAGACGAAGTGAAGAATCTTCTAGATGCTAAAACTGAAAATACCGAAACAAAGGAAGAAAATAAAGAAAATAAAATCGTTGATTTAAGCACTCTAGATGCCTTCGATTTTATGACTGATGTAGACGAAAAAGATGATATTTATAATGTTGCTACTGGTGTTGTCAATAACGTTGATGACGAAATAAAAGTAATAAATAGCGAAAAGAAAGAAAATGAAACTCCAAAAACGGAAAATGTTGTAACCGAAACAAATGTGGAAGAGCCTAAAGAAGCTTCATTTGAAGATGTTAAGATTGATGATGTTGAAAATGCAAATCCTGAAAATACAACATTGCCAGTTGTAGCTCAAGAACCTGAAAAACCAAAGAAAAAGGCAGGTCGCCCAAGAAAGATTGTCACAACAGAAGAAGTTAAGCCAAAAGGCAAGCGCGGAAGACCAAGAAAACAACAACCAGTCGAAGTTGTAACTGAAACTCCTAAGAAAAAGCCAGGTCGTCCAAAGAAGGTGACAACAACTCCTGTTCAAGAAGAAACACCAAAGAAGAAACCGGGTAGACCTAGAAAAATTGTGACTAATGTGGAAGAAAAACCAAAAAAGCCAGTTGGTAGACCAAAGAAAATTGTTAACGCAACTGAAGAGGTCAAACCAAAGGGGAAACGTGGGAGACCAAGAAAGAATATGAATTCAATTGAAGAGATAAATAAGAAGATTTCTGAGGAAGAAAATAAACTTAGTGAAATGAGAGATAATTTAAACCGTGAATTTGAAACTGCTATGAGAAATCTAGACGAGGCAAAAGCAAGCGACAATGAAGCAAGAAAAAATGAAATTTATCAAGAGATTGAACATTTGCAAGAAGAAGCAAAAGCAGTAAATCCAAGCGATAGTGAAACAAGAATTGCTGAAATTAACAAAAAACTTGCCGACCTTATTGAAGAAGTTAAGAAATTGAATTCATAAGAAATAACAATATTAAAAATTCCAAGTAAATTTACTTGGAATTTTTTTGTATTCAGTTTTAAAAATCAAAAGTTTTTAAAAGTTGTTTCTATTTTAGTAAGCAGAATTTAATGTGGAATATTAAAATCACACATTGTGTGTTACCAAATCCAGAAAGCTAAATTTCCAGTTGCAAAGCCATAAATAAGTGCTACTAAAGAAACTAAAATCAAAATTATTGAGCAGATTAAACATATTTTTGAAGATTTAAGTTTATTGTTTGTTTTTAATAGTTGTGAATTATAGTAAAGTGCTAGCCCTGCAAAATATGTAATATAAACCATGGCTGCATAGAAATCTAAATTTGAAATCACTTCAAATTGGAAGAGCAAGAAGAATACTAAAGTCAACACACAAAAAACACTGCTAAAAATTATCAGTCTTGTGCTATCTTTCATTGCTTTCATAATTCACCCCTTTTAAATATGATATTATTATTTCACTTTTAAGTCAAATAAATTTAAGCATTTTCAAAAATTAATTAAAATCTGGAATAAAATCACTGTTTGCACTTTCAAAATCTTGGAAATATCCTTTTAAATTTTCTTCTTCCACCTTTTTCATAATGATTTTATATTCAAGTGGTTTTAATTTCCTTTTTATTGGGCTTAATTTTGTTGGCGTAAATTGTGACATTATGCTTACTATTCGGTTTTTATAATTTTGTCCAAGAAATTTGATTGTCTCAAGGGAATTTTCTATTTCGCCTGGCAAAACTAGATGACGAATGATAATTCCTTTTTTCATATATTCGCCATCAAATTTATCTTTTTTCAAAGAACAAAAGGCTAAAACTTTTTTTGCAATTTCAAAATAATTGGAAACATTTGAATACTTTTTACCAAGAGAGTCTATGGTATATTTGAAGTCGAGTAGATAAATGGAAATGTATTTATCAAGTTTTTTCAACATTTCAACATCTTCATAGCCAGATGAGTTCCAAATGATAGGAATTTTTGGTGTGTATTTTTTGAAAATGTTATATAGACTTAAAGAGAAATGTGTTGGCGTGACAAAATCAAAATAGGAATTAAGTTTCTCTTTTTCTTTCAAAAGTTCGATAAATTCATTTTCGGTGTATTCTTTGCCTTTTTGTCCACAAGAAATTTCAAAGTTTTGACAATAGGAACATTTCAAATTGCAACCAGAAAAGAAAATGGCACAAACTCCCTTTTCGTCTGTTAAGCAAGGTTCTTCCCATTTAAAATTATCAATTATTTTTGCAGTCCTAATTTTGTTTGTTTCATTGCAAAATCCTTTTTGACTGTTTCGGTCAATTCGGCAATGTCTAGGGCAACTTTGGCAAAAAATTGTATTCTCGTTTTTCATAGCATATATTTTAACATTTTGATGGAATTTATCAAAATGATTTATGGCGTTTAATTTTATAATAGCATTTTATTTAACAAAAATTCGTTTAATTATTGATTAACAAATTCTTCTATTTTCACATAAGTTTTAGTATGAAAACTCTTTCTGTGTGTTTTATTGTCAAAGATGAAGAAGAAGTGCTTGAGAGAATATTAGAAAAGGTTAAATGCTTTGCTGACGAAATTGTGGTGGTGGATACTGGTTCAACAGATAGAACGGTGGAAATTGCAAAAAAATATACCGACAAAATTTTCTTTTTCGAATGGTGTGATGATTTTTCAAAGGCCAGAAATTTTTCCTTTTCAAAAGCCACTTGTGAATATTTGATGTGGCTTGATGCTGATGACTATATCTTTCCTAAAGACATTGAAAAAATTAAAAAATTTATGAATGAAGATGAAGAATTTGATGTGGCATATTTTAAGTATGTAACCAATTTTGACAAAAATTTTAAACCAACTTTCATTTTTGAACGAGAAAGAATTGTCAGACGAGAGATGAATTTTAAGTGGTTTGAGCCAGTCCACGAAGTTCTTGTGCCTTTTGGAAAAATTGTTCATAAAGATATTGAAATTTACCACTTCAAAAGTGGAAAGGAAAAAACTGGAAGAAATCTTAAAATTTATGAAAACCGAATAAAAATGGGCGAGCAACTTTCTGCACGTGCAGAATTTTATTATGCAAGAGAACTATATTTCAATGGGTTCTATGAAAAAGCAATAGCAACTTTTCAAAGTTTCTTAAGGCGCGGCGATGCTTGGGTGGAAAATCGAATTGAAGCGTGCTTAAATCTTGCGAATTGTTATTTAGCAATAAATTTAAAAGACGAAGCCTTAAAAACATTGTTTTCAAGTTTTGTTTATGATTTGCCACGAGCAGAAATTCTTTGCAAGATTGGAGAAATCTATTTTGAGCAAGACTACAAAAAAGCAATTTATTATTATGAACTAGCCTTAAAATCTCCAGTTGACACCACAAAAGGCGGTTTTGTTTTTCCAGATTTCCATAACTTCACACCAGCACTTCAACTTTGTGTTTTATATTATAAACTTGGCGATTTTAAGAAAGCATATAAATTTCATAAGATGTCTAAGAAATTTAAGCCTAACCACCCTTCAGTGCAGTATAATGAAAAAGTTTTTGAAAGATTGAGAAAAGAACAGGGAATAGATTAAAATTTCTTGTTTTTTTTCTTTGTTTGTGGTAAAATAAGTCTAGATTTTTAAAGGAGACTAGATTTATGGAAGAAAAAGTTATTAAACCACACCTTGTAAAACCTTTGCTTGAAAAGGTAGTTTTTGAAAAATTGCAAAATCCACAAAATGGTGTTATGGTTAACATTAAACCAGAAGACAGCATTGATGTGAAAAAAGTTAGCGAAGAATTTGTTAGAGCAACTGCAACAAGAACATTGCAAGTTATCCCTGCAAGTTTACTTAAAGTCACAGTTTCAATGAGCATTGATATCCCTGTTGACAGCATCGAATTTTCTCGACTTCCTGACCCAAAGGACTATATCAAAAATTCTCAGCCTGTCAGAATTATGCTTGGATATATTTCTAATATCATAACAGAACTTACTCTCAACTCAACAGTTGGACCAATCGTGACACCACCAAACATTCAAGAGTGAGTGATGTTGTCACCTTTTAGATTGGCTTATTTAAAGTGATTTATAAAAAAATATTTGAAAAAATATTTTTTGAAAGGTTTGAATAAATTGAAAATAAAAGAGACATTGTCTCTTTATGCGGATATAGTACATCGGTAGTATGCGAGCTTCCCAAGCTTGAGAGGTGGGTTCGACTCCCATTATCCGCTCCAGTGGCGAAAACGGCATTCTTGCTTGTTTTCGCTTTTTTATGCGAAAAACTGCGCTTTAACATTTGTTTTCGCCACTATGCGACCAAACGAAAACGCACTTCGTTGGCGTTTTGTCGCAACTTCCTTTCGAAGATAGTTGTCCCAAGTGTAGAAACAGCCACAGGCTGCTGCACTTATGCTCGTTTTCAAAACAAGTTTGAAAAGCGTCGCTTTTCGCTTGTGTTTTCTCTTTAGCGACCAGACGCAACTCGCATTTCATTGGCGAGTTGGTCGCTACTTATTTTTTGAGAAGATTCGTTCCAAGAATAAAAACAGCAGTGGCTTGAGAGATTTTGCTTGTTTTCGCCGCTATGCGACCAAACGAAAACGCACTTTTTAAGGGCTTTCAAAAGTGTCTATTACTTTTGGAAAAAGGAAAGAAACAAACGAGTGATAAAACTTTTGGCGAAGGCAAAATGTGAAACAAAGTGCAGGTTCTGACCAAGTCGCAACTTTTCTTCCGAAGAAAAGTTGTTCCAAGTACAGAAACAGCCACGGGCTATGGAATTTTTGCTTTTTAATAATAGTAAATAAGCATAGTTCGAAAAGTTGATTATAAATATAAAATTGAGCAAAGATTTTGTTTTGAAAGTCTTTGCTTTTTTGTTATAATATTTTTAAAGGAGAGAATATGAACGAAGTTATTAAATGTTTGTGTGAAAGAAAAAGTTGCAAGAGATTTAAAAGTGAACAAATTAAAAAAGAAGATTTAGATTTAATTCTAAAAGCGGGGACGTATGCTCCTTGTGGGAAAGGGCTTCAATCACCAATCATTTTGGTTTTGCAAGATAAAGAAAAAATTGAAAAACTTTCCAAACTTAACGCATCAATTTTAGGAGCAAAGGTGGACCCATTCTATAATGCTCCGACCGTTTTAATTGTGCTTGCTGACAAAAGAATTTGGACTTATGTTGAGGACGGCAGTTTGGTTATGGGTAATCTTATGAATGCGGCATACAGTCTTGGGATTGGCTCTTGTTGGATACATCGTGCAAAAGAAGAATTTGAAACAGAAGAAGGTAAGAAACTTTTGAAAGAATGGGGTGTTAGTGAAAATTATGTCGGTATTGGGCATTGCATTTTAGGTTATGCAGATGGAGAACTTCACCCACCTATCAAACGTAAAGAAGATTATATTCGTTATGTGAAATAATTTTTAATTAAATTTAATAAAAATAAGGCTTTTAAGCCTTATCGCGAGATGTAGCGCAGTTGGTAGCGCGCGCGGTTCGGGACCGTGAGGCCGTGGGTTCGAATCCCGCCATCTCGACCATTTCAGTTATTTTTATAAAAATACTACATTTTGTATAATAAGTATATAATATAATCAATATATTGTATACTTATTTTTCTTTTTATGCTTTTGTGATTTTGTTTGTTTCAAAAGTTTAGTCAAAAGTTTAGTCAAATCGTGGGTATAAATTGCCGTAAATTAGGCGAATTCTTCGTTCTGGTGTGTTTTCCTTTATGTTTGTATATATGTCATTTGTTGTTATAATACTTGCGTGACCTAGTTGCATTTGCCTATATTTGTCATTTGCTCCTAAAAAATATAAATTTGCTGAACAGGTATGTCTTAAACTATGTAGACAAGCATTTATTTTTAGTTTTTTAAAAATTTTGCCTAAATAATTTGTAGGGTATGATTTATTAAATTCAAATTTTCCTTTTGGTAAATTTTCTTTTAAAAAATTTATAAATTCTTTAGTGACATAAACATTTCTATCTGCATTCTCTGTTTTTGTTCCTTTGATATGAATTGTCTGTTTTTTCTCGTCAATATCTGTTTGAATGTTAAATTTTAAAGTTTCTTCCCTTCTACTTCCAACAATTATTGAAAAGACAACGAAAGGAAATAATTTTTTATTTTTCTTAACTTCTTTTAATAATTTAATTTGTTCAATAGCAGTTAATGGGTTTCGTTCTTGTTTATGTAGTCTTTTTGGTTTTTCTAGTCCTAGTGTAATATCTTTTTTTATTTTGTCTGTTGCATAGGCTTTTTTCAAAACTTTTGTTATTCTTTGATATAATGTTTCTTGTTTTCTTTCATAAGGTATTTTATCAACAAAGTTTTGAATTTTCTCGGTTGTAATTTCTTCGAGTTTTAAAAATTTAAAATTTGGTGTTATATCTTGTATTAACTGCCTTTGCCAAGATTTTATAGTTTCTTGTCCTATTTTTTTATTTTTAACAAAGTTATCAATATAGAATTGATAATATTGAACAAAAGTAAATTTATTTGTTTTTCTGTTTTTATGTTTTATTGAAGTTATTAAAATTGGTTGTATTTTGGGAATTTTTTCTAATAATTCTCTATAGGTGTTGGCAATAGTATAATATCTATAACCTTTTTGTTGCTTTGAATATTGCCATCTACCATCTTTTCTTTTATAACAATTTTTTCTCATTGTATCTACTCCTTTTATTTCTTTTTGGAGTAGATTTTTTTGTTTTTGTTCTAAACTATTTACTATTTTTCCATTTTCTGAAAGAAGGAAAGGTTTGTGATTTGCTTCATAACCCGCAAGTATATCTTCGTTTTGTTGAATTAGTGGTTTTAAAATATTATTGACTTTTTATATATTCGATTAAGGTTATCATTTTTTTTATTCTCCTTTTTTGTATCTATTGATTATTTGTTCTTTTTCTTCTTCAGCAATTAAAATTCCGGTTATAAAATCTTTAACTCTTTTGCAATTTTGTGGGGAAAGATTTTGTATGTAATTTAATAATTCTTGTTGTTCTTGTGATAAAGTGCTTTTATCTAGCAGATATGGAACATTATGTCCTAATATGTAATCTATTGTTGTATGAAAATAATCGGCGAGTTTTATAAGTGTTTCTATATCTGGTTGAGTTTTTTGTTTTTCATAATCTGAAATACTTTTTTGTGATACACCAATTATTTTTGCTAGTTCACTTTGTGATAGATTGTTTGTTTGTCTTAAATATTTTATTTTCATATTTGCCTCCTGTTAAAATAATAACTAAAATAGTATATTTTTTCAATACTTAGAAAAAAAAATAATTTTTTAGTAGAAAATAGTTTAAATTGTTTGACTTTTTAGTAGAAATTTGTTACAATTGCATTGAAATTAGTAGAAAAACTACTAAAATTAATAAAAAAGGGAGAAAAGTATGAAAGAAGAAAATAAAGAAGTTAAAAATTATGTAGTATTTTGTGATGTGACAAGGAAAAATTTATCTTTGCTTTCTAGTGAAGAAGTGGAGCAAATTTCAGATGTTTTTGTAAATTTCGATATTCCGTTTAAAGTTGGTCAAGTTTTATATTCTGTAGACGAAAACGGAAACAAAAAGGAAATTTAAAAGGGGTGGAAAATGTTTTTTACAGATTATCAAAAATCTTTGGCTAATAAGTTAAGCAAAAGTGAATTAAGAAAAAGATATAAGCAATCAGAGAAAGAGTTAAAGCAAGTCGCAAAAACTGGGAATGAAATTAATCTTGCAAAGGTTATGAAAAAGCACGGAAATTTTGAATATGCGATGTTATATCAAAAAACACCTGAATTTAAAGGTTTAAAAGTGAGATGTGTAAATGACAAAATATATTGTTGAGAAGTGTGAAGATTATTTTATAGTTTATAATCCGGCTTGTAAATATGTTAAACGAAGATTTGAAACGCAAGAAGAAGCGGTTTTATATCGTGAATATCTTTTGAAGAGAGACGAATTAGCATTAAAAAATTATAAAAAATCTTTTTGTTAATACATAAAAGTCGAAACACGAAAGTGTCTAACCAAAATTTATATAAGGGGTGGTTGTTATGGCAAGATTATCAATTGAGAAATGGAAACTATGGGTTGCTATTGCTGTCGTTGCTATTGTTGCTTGTTTCTTTATTGTGTCTTTAATTCTTGCATCAGTTCACGGTCAAGATGTGGTAACAGAATGGCAAACTTGGTTTGGAATTGCAAAAGAAGTTGAAGAACCTGTTGTTGAAACTGCTAAAGTTTTATTTTTGAGATAATAAGGGGAAGTTATGGAGAATAGACAAGTTAAAAGAGAAAATGTAAAAATTATTTCTGCATTGATTATTTTAATGCTTATTCTTTCTTGTTTATTTTCCATAGTTACACCTTTTAATGTTTTAGCAGAAAGTGAAATAGAATATACTTCAGTGTTAGAAGATTTAGAAAAAGACGAAAATTTTAATATTGAAGAATATCCAGTTATTGAAGAAAATTATTCACTTCAAGTCATTCAGATTGCAGAAAGCGAAGATAACGAATTATTTATATATGTTTATCAACCTAATTCTAAATATGAAGAAATCAAAGCAACATCAATTAATATATCAACTACATACGGAGATACTTTAAATTATATAAATTATAAATTGATATATTTAGATAATTATCAAACTATTTTTAAATATAAAGTTGACAATTTCACTGTTTCTGATAAAAATACTAGATATTATGAAATATCTTCAATTTTTAGATTATTTAATAGTCTTATTGATGAAGAACCTGACAATGAAAATATAGTTGAAGAAGTTTCTTATAAAGTAGGAAAAGCCTATACAATGTCTAATAGTGAGAATGGTGTAGTTGTTGAATGTGATTATTTTGATACTATAGAAGTTACATCTAAGTATGTTGGGTTTGTTAGATATGAAGGTGTAAATAATTGGATAAATAAGTCTTGTGATAGACATTTTGTTGCTTTTTCCACAGATATGGAAATAGATAAGTTGTATGAAGCAGATATTTATTATCAAACACAATTAGTTCATTTAAGATATTTAGATAATTCTTCTTTAAATAATAATAAGCCGTTTTCTTCTAATTATGGAGAAATTGAAGATAAATATTCACATTTATCGTTGTTTAATAATGAAGTTTCTGTTACAGTTGGTTCAAGTGGTTTAATAGGTAATGACCGTAATTTTACTTATGATTGGGAAGGAATACAAACAGTAGATGAATTTTTAGATAGTGTTAATGTTGAAAAGGTATATTCTTCGGGAATATTTGATGTTCATATAGTGTCTGAATTAACTGAAGAAGGTAAAAATGATTTAGAAGAAATGCAATGGGTGTTAAGTTTTGATGCAACTGATTATATTTTGGAAACATTAGGAACAGGTGGTGGTGGAGATGTTGATTATACTATTGTTAGCAATGTTTCATTAATGCGTCTAAAATTTGAATATAATGATAAAATTTATAATTTAGGAATTATTGATAATAAACAAACTGGCGATGGTGTTCCTGATAATGAGACAAATACTTATTTAACAGTTAAAGATATTTTTAAAATTATATTTTATGTTATTTTAGGTTTATTAGTTTTTGTATTATTATTGACATTTTTTCCTTCATTAATTGTTGGCTTTTTAAAATTAATTTTTCTATTTTTTAAATATTTATTTAAAGGAATTTGGTATTTGATAACTGCTCCATTTTCTATCTTTAGTGATAATGGTTAAAAGGTGGAATATATGAAAAAAATTGTTGGTTATATTGTTATTATTTTTCTTTTTGCAGGAACAATTTGTGGAGTTACCTTTGGTATAATGTATGCTCAAAATGAGAATTATATTCAAGAAAATAGTTCTGTAATTGAGCAAGCAAAAGAATTACAAGAACAAATAAGTGTTTTGCAAAATGATAAAAATGAATTAATTTTAAAAGTTGATAATCTTCAAAGTTTAAACGAAGAAAATTTGATAACTATTGAAAATTATAAAATTCAAGTTGAAACTTTAACAACAGAAAAAACTCAAAAAGAGACAGAGTTGGCAGAAAAAAATGCTTATATTGTAGAGTTGGAAACTGCAAAATCTGAATTAGAAAATCAAGCAGAGATTGATTCAGAAGAAATAAATAGACTTAATGGTTTATTATCTCAAGCTAATACTGATAAAACTAATCTTCAATCAGAAATAGATGCAAAAATTGAAGAAATTAATTTATTAACAACTGCAAAAACTCAATTAGAAGAAAAAAATGCAGAATTGGAAAATACTATTTCTACTTTGGAAGCGGATAAAATTGATTTACAAAACCAAATTACAGACTTACAAGCACAATTAAAAGCTTATGAAGATATGAATTTAACAGATTATTATAAACTTGAATTTATTGATACATCAACTGATTTAGTAGTTTCTTCTTTATATTTAAAAGAAGGTTCAAATTTTGAAGTTCCAACTATTGAGCAAACAAAAGATACTTGGTTTTATGGTTGGTCAACAACTGAAAACTCTGATGTAGTTTTTGATTTTTCTAATTTTGAAGTTGATAATGATTATACATTTTATTCTGTTCTTGGCGAAACAGTTCCTGTTAGATTAAACGACAATGAAAAGTGTTATTTTTATGGAAAAAATCTAACAGTTAAAGATATTTTAGTTTTTGATAATAGAATTGATTTTAGTGATGAAAATCTTGAATTGGTTTTAGATTCTGGTATTACTTTAGATACTCCTATTACTGAGTTATCTACACAAGGTTATCAGATTGATTTATCAGGAACAACAGTTTATGAATATGTTTTGAATGCCGAAATTCTTTTAAATATTCAAGCAACAGACACTAAATATCGTATTAGTGCTGGAGATTCTTATATGAGTGTTCAGACTTTAGATGAGTTAAGTAAATATAATGTAGACTTTTTAGGTTTAAAGAATATTAATTTTACATTAACATCTAATGAAGAAGGTTTTACTGATAATGTTGAAATTAAAAATTTAAATTCAAAAAACAAAACATTATTTAGCAATAGAATTGAATATTCAACTACAGGCACTTTTGCTGGTTACAATTTTACAATTACATTTGGGAATTTCTTTACTAGAAATGGTTATGGCATCAATGTTAATTTTGAAACATTGCCAAATGGAATTAATAGTATAAGTGTTGAAAATTGTTCATTTATATATGAACTTGAAAATTCATATATATCTTTACTTTCTGATGCTATTGGTTCTGAATTGCCATACGAACAAAATTAAAATTTAATTTAAAAGGTGGTGAAAAGAATGTTAATTTTGAAATTGATTGGTAAAATTTGTGGATTTTTCTTTTCTCTTGCGGTGCTGATTTTTGCTGGGTTCTCAATTTATTTCTTCATTGATAATCGAGAAATGGTAACACCAGTGTTCCAGGAATACTTTGGAAGTTCACAAGAACAAGTTGAAGAAACACCAAATGAAGATGAAAATCAAGATGACGAAACTATGGTTATTGAAGATGGCGAAAATGAGATTGTTCTAACAAGAGTTAGTTAAAAGGAGGAATTATGAATAAATTAACCAAGACAATAATTGCTCTGTTATGTATTGCGATTCCAGTTGGAACTTTCGGTGCTGGACTTGCTGTTTCAAACAGTGTAAATGATTCTCATTATACTCAGATAGTTGAAGCACAAGAAAGTCAAATTGATGCAATAACTGAAAATGTGAATAATTTGCAAATAAGTTTGACTGAGAAAGAAAATCAATTAACTTTGCTTAATGTTAAATACAAACAAATCTCAGATGAAAAAGCAGAATTAGAAATAATACTTACTGAAAAAGAGAACACAATTTCTTCTCTTCAAACTGAATTAGATAATACTAATAAAGAACACACAGAAATCGTTTCAAATTTAAATAATCAAATTGAAACTTTAACAAGTGAGAAATCAGTAATTGAAGAACAGTTAGAAGAAAAAATAAGTTATATCACAGAACTAGAAACTGAAATTGATGAACTGGAAAGTGGACTAGCAGAAAGTGAAAATGATAATGAAGAATTAACAAACACTTTAAATCAAAAACTTCAGGAACTTGAAACAGTAACTCAAGAGAAAACAACTCTTGAAGAAGAAGTTACAGAGAAAGACCAAACAATATCTTCACTTCAAACACAAATTGCTACAGAAAATGAAGAACACGAAGAAACTGTTAATTCTCTTAATTCTCAAATTTCAACATTAACTGCTGATAAGACTGAACTTGAAGGACAAGTTGCTGACCTTGAAGAAGACATAACAGAACTTAATTCAACAATTACTTCTCAAACAAGTCAGATATCCACTCTTCAAAGTCAACTTTCAGAAGTGCAAGCAGATTTAGAAGAAATACAAGAATTATATAATGATGCTTTGGCTCAAAACACAACCGATGCACAAACAATTTCAAATCTTACAGGACAAATAGCAACACTTAATGCTACAATTTCAAATCTTGAATATGCTCTTGAAAATGACCCTAATAAAGTTTATTTGGAAACATTATTTGATGGAAGAGAATTGTATATCTTTAAAACTTCTACTGGAATTTCTCTTCTTGGTGGTAATGAAATAACAGGACTTTATTTGATTAATGCAGATTATTCAATAACATTATTATATGAAAGTACACATTTTCAAAATTTTTATGAACTTACAAATGGTAATGTTTTAGTAGCAAGTGATAATTTAAGTGGACTCTATATTTATGATTTTGAACAAAAGACTTTAACTGAAGTTCCATTTGAAGAAAACATCAATAAACCTACATTACAAAACTTTTTTGAAATACCTAACAATATCGTTTTAATGAGTTCAAATGGTACAAGTTCAACTTATAATGGATTATTTTTATATGATATTTCAAATAATATAGTTTCTCGTATTTATAGTAGTAATAATGCTTGGAAATATTTTTATCGTTTATCAAATGGATATGTATTAATCAATCGTTCTGGAAATGGAACTTCTGGTAATATGCTAATTTATAATCCAAATACTAATGAAATAATAACCAAAAGTTTAATTAGGAGTAAAACTAGTATTGAAGATTATTTTGAATATGCTCCAGGAAAAGTCTTAATGTCTGGTTCGTTTTATGGGCTTTTGGTATTTGATTTTGAATCAAATGATCTTAAAGATATTTATCCTGAAGGGGCGTATTATAAATATTTTTATAAATTAAATAATGGTAATGTTATTGTATCTCCATCATCTGGGTCTTATAACATATTATTATTTGATGCGGAGACTGAGCAAGTAACTGAATTATATAAGAGTCCAAAATTTAACATTTTTAATTCTTTATTAAATGGAGATGTAATGATAAGTTCTGACAACTCTGGTTATCAAGGACTGTTATTATTTAAAAATGCAAATAATCAAATTACACTAATTTATTCATCTGGTTATGCTTGGGACACTGTTGAAGAAGATGAAAACGGAGCAACTATTTCATCTAGTGTAAATCCAGACCAAGGTAAAGTTTACTATAATTTTGAATCTGGAACTTGCACACCTATTGAAGATGATGCAGAAACAACTGAACTTGGTTTAGTTGCTTAATATATAAAAGCGATGGTGGGGCCTTTTTAAATACTACCCACCACCAAAAGAGAGATTTGTTTTTATTTTCTCCTTGATTTGTCAAATCTCTCTTTACCAATAAATTTAAGTGGTCCGGAACCTTAAATTTATAATAATTTATTTTATTTAAAAGGAAAAAAGAAATGGAAAATGTTAAAGAAGTAAAAGAAAAAGAATTTAAATTAAGAGAAGATTTGAATGAGATTGTTGAAAGTATAAAGTTGAAGTCAAGAAAAACAAATTTTGGAATCTTAAGTGAATGTATTGTAAAATTTTATAATGGCGAAGAAATTATTTTTAGTGATAGAAATAAACTTTATGACTTGTTTCGTTCATTTATAATTACAGGTCAAAATGGTTTTGTAAAGTCGAAAAAACTCGTAGATGAATTTAAGGTTGACGAAGAAGGAAATATTACAGGTGTTTATACTTGTATTAAATATGAACTTACTAATGGGGAAGTTTATAGATTATTTCCGAAAGATTATTCTTCAAATACAATGATTAAAAACTACTACGATTTTTATATTAAAAATTATAAAAAGGTAGGGAATAAGTAGTGCCAAGAAAAAGATATTCTTTAAAGCAAAGATTTAGATACCATAGTAGAATTGCAAATACAGGTAAAACACCTGATGGAAAAGTAGTAAATACAGTTACAAGGGTTCGTCACGCAAATAGAGCAGAAGAAATAAGACAACAACAAAATGTGTTTATGCGTGGTGTAAATTTTGCTAATAGAAAAGGCAATAGAAATAAGTAAAGTTGAAAGATAAAAAAAGAGTAGATTTTCTACTCTTTTACATAGGGGTTAAAATGATAAAGAAAAGTGGACAAATCTTAATATGCAAAGCAGATTGCAATAATAATTATGACTTCTTATGTGGTCGTGGTTTTGCAAATTTTAAAAAATCTGAGTTAATTAGATATTTTGAAGAATATATTGACGATTATGGTGCTGACGAAGTTATTGTTGTTGGCCACAAGTATGACAAAAAGAGACAAAGACATACTCAGTTTGTTAATTTAAACAGATTTTATAAATATGTTGTTTATGGAAAATTATAAGGGTTGATAAGTAAAATATTCTTTATTGTCCAATATTTCAATTTTTGAATTAAAACCTTTGTTTTTTAAAATTTTTATTAAATTTTCAAAGTCGCAATTTTCAAAGTCATTATCTGTTGTTTTTATTGCAATTGAAATTAAATCATTGTATTGTTTTTTGGTTTCATTATAATGGTTTATTAAATTTTTAGCAATTTTTAATTCATTCATATTTTGCTCCTTTTAAGAAATTATAACTTTAATAAAATTTAAAAGTCAAATAAATATAGGTTTAAATATGAAAGTAAAATATTTTAAAGATTTTATGGATTTGTCCAAAAGGCAGGGAAAAGTTCTTATATGTGGAGAAGAAGGTGCAGGGAAAACACTTCTCTCTACATATATTGGAACTGAAAAAATGTTAAAGGGTGTTGAAGATTGCTGGAGAAGTTACGAAAAGGTAGATAAATATAATGATTTGGGTTATAACTTTTCTAAAAATTATGAACATTTAGTTTTCTCTAATTTTGATATTAATTGTTCTTATACTCGCATTCCTTCTTTTAAATCTTATGTTGTTGACCCCTATCGAATTGGTTTTCATTGTGACGATTATGAAACTACACCTTTGCCACCTTATTCATTTTTAATTTTGACTGAAGCACAAACAGTATTTAATGCTTATTTATGGAACTATTTTCGACCTGAAGTTCGTAGATTTTGGGAAACTTCTCGTCAAATTGATGTTGAAATTATTATTGATACTAATAGTCCTAATTTAATATATAACGGAATGAGAAATTTATTAAATCGAATAATTTATTTATATAAAGATGTCGAAGAAATGGTTAATTCAGATGGAGTTGTTGTTGGGCATAAATTGTATGTGAAAGAATTTAAAAAGTATAGTCAACTAGAAAGATATTTTGATACTATGAACGAAAAACTTATAAAAGACGAATATGTTTTAATTTTAGATAGATGTGTCTATTCAAATTATAATACAAAACAATGTGAATATTTGGCACTTAAAGGTAGAGAAATGCAAGATTATATTATTGAGCATTTTCCAGAAATTAAAACTATGGAAGATGTTGAAAAATTCGTTGCTAATTTTGGTTTATATATGCCGGAAGGTTATTTAATTAAACCAGGAAGTGCTGTTAAAATTAAAAATGAAAGTAATCAGAATGATTATGAAGAATTAGAAATATAGGGGTTTATATGGAAGAAGAATTTGAATTGCAAGAAACAATGGAAAGATTAAAGGTCAAAAGACAGTTAGTTCTTGATGTTTCTGAACTTTATGAACTTTTTAGTAAAAAAATTGCAGTATATAAAACTTGTGGCTTATATGGAAAAAGATTTTTAAATAAGTCTTTAAAAGAAGTTTATAAAGATTTTAAAAAGGGTGTAAAGCAGATTAACGAAAAAATACCTGTATATATTGAACTTCCGACCTATAAGAAGGAAGGGGAAAATATGTTTAGCAAGAAGTCTGATTTAAAAGGTAATTCAATCAAAGAATTTACGGTTACACCCCCAGTTTTAAAAAATGGAAATAATGAGATAGTCAAAAATGGGAATGTAGATATAGTGACTGACGAAGAAATCAACTAGTCTTTCCGTTTGATTGCATTGTCGGTGACGGACTTACGGAAACTGCCAGCAACCGACCACTGCCCGCTTGCTCGGGCACACGCCCAGAGTGGCCAGCGTATGATTTATGCTTGTGCATAAAAGTTGTGGCGGTGTTGTAGTTTGAGTGTAAAAGTGGGAACTTAGTAGGACATTCTTTTCGAAAAATCTTAGAATGTTCGCGACGCAGTTCTAGTAGTATTACCTAGAACTGCGTCGCATCGTCGCATAAAGCTAAATATCGAATGATTAAGGCTTTAAAAATTGTCGCATAACTGTGTAACTGTGTCGCATTTTTATTAAGATATAAGACAAAAAGGGGAGAAATGGAAGATTTAGAAGTTTTAGAAGATATATCTCCAAATACTCAGGGCAGACGGTGGATGTTAACAATAAACAATCCAGTTGAAACTGATGAAGAATTTGAAAATTATCTTAATGGTTTAGAGCATATTAAGTATAGTATATTTTCAAGAGAAAAGGGCGAGATAGAAGGAACTATTCATTTTCAAGCATTTTTAATTTTTACAATTGGTAAACGATTTAGCACAATAAAGAATTATTTTCCTAAGGCTCACATTGAGCAGGCAAGGGGAACTAATTTGCAATGTAGAGAGTATTGTTCTAAAAAAGAAACACATATTAGTGGCCCTTATGAAAATGGTCAATTTGCAGAAGAAAGAGCAAGAACAGATAAAAAAGGTTTTTTGGAAATGGCTTGTGCAGGTTTAAGTGATAAAGAAATAAGAGATTTGTATCCATCATTATATTTAGATAAATATAAAGAAATACCGAGTATTTATAGAAGAAATTTAAAAGAGCAATTTAAAAATAAATTTCGAGATGTTGAAGTTACATATATTTATGGTCCGTCTCG
Organism: uncultured Clostridia bacterium; assembly: GCA_930990515.1. GTDB lineage: Bacteria > Bacillota > Clostridia > Christensenellales > UBA1242 > Caccovivens. The sequence continues at coordinate 25,006 of CAKNPS010000005.1, read as the reverse complement.
TTCTGGTAAAACAAGTTATATTTATAATAAATATCAATCGAGTGAATTTTATCGTGTAACAATATATAACAATTCTGCGTTTGACGATTATAAAGACGAAGATGTTATAGTTTTCGATGAATTTAATTCTTCTTTTAAGATAACAGATATGAACCATTATTTAGATAGATATTATATTCCTTTACCAGCAAGATATGACAATAGGTTTTCAATGTATACAAAAGTTTATATTATTTCAAATTTACCTTTGTCAAAACAATATGTAGATGACCAAGAAAGACGACCGGAAATATATGATGCTTTTGTCAAAAGAATAAATAATATTATTAGAATTGATGAGACAGGTTTTCATTATGAAAAACAAAAAAATAAATTTGTTCACGAAGAAATGGAACTTATTAAAGAAGATGGAGATATGCCGTTTTGAAAAGATATGAAGATAATACAATTAGAAAAAAGATAAATGCAGAGAAAAGGACAATCGAAGAAACATTGGACAAACTTTTATTTTTAAATTATTCAGATGAAGAAAAATTAAAAATGCTAGAATTTATAAAGGTTTGTAGAATAAGGTATTTAAAGTTAAGTAAATTGTTGGAAATTGAAAAACAAAATAAAAACGGAGTGTGTTGAAAATATGACTATACAACGCGGAGAAATTTATTTATGTGATTTAGGAAAGAATATTGGAAGTGAGCAAAGCGGTTTTCGTCCTGTGTTAGTAATACAGAATAATGTTGGGAATAAATACTCACCAACGGTCATAGTGTCTGCAATTACTTCAAGTTTAAATAAGGTAGAACTTCCAACTCATATTAAAATAATTGCTAGTGAATGCGGACTTCCTGAAAATTCAATAGTTCTTTTGGAGCAAATTAGGACATTAGATAAAAGTCGATTAAAAACAAAAATAGGGAATGTAAATTCTGAGACATTAAAGAAGATTGATATTGCTTTAGCGGTGTCAATAGGAATAGGAGTTTATGAAAAGAGATAAAATTATTACCTTGAGAGTTCGTAGTGATTTATATAACAAAGCGAATGAAATAATAGAAAACAACACAAAAACCTATGAAACATATAGGACAAAAAGATATTTTAATTATCTACCTGATAAATATACAGACTTATATCGAACTTCCAAATTTTCCATTGCAGATTTATTAGAAATTGCACTAAATGAATTTATCAAAGATTGTAATACAAACAAATCGAATTAAAAGTATTACATTTGACCTGGAGTTAAAATTAAAAAAATGGATTAATTATTAAAATATGTTCGTTGTCAAATAATTGAAAAAGAGATTGAAGAATTATATAAAAAATAGAGACAAAATCTCTATTTTTTGTGTAAAAAGTTTAGTCAAAAGTTTAGTCAAAAAAATCTACTCTTCTTTAATTATCGTATGTTTAGGGCTTTTAGTTTATTCCCCGCCATCTCGACCAAGTTGCAAAAGGAGAGAAAAATGAAAAAAATTTCATTAAATGAAGCGGAAGAAATTAAAAATAGTGATTCTTGTATTGCTACTGAATACGATTTTAAAGATAGAGATATTGATATTTCAACGGCAGTTATTAAAGGAAGATATCCGGAAAAAGGATTCTGCGTTAATACACAAGTAAAAGAAATAATTTTTGTAATTGATGGGAGGGGAGAAATTTTCAAAGGCAATGAGAGAATTTCATTTCAAAAAGGAGATGCAATTTTGATTGATAAAAATGAAAAATATTTTTGGAATGCAGATTGTAAAGTGGTGATGTCTTGTTCGCCAGCTTGGCATATAGAGCAACATAAAATTATTTTTTAGATTTTAATGTATTATCTTGTTTAGAATTTTTCATTCAAAAATATTTTTGTTTCTATTTTAATTGATTTACTTTTTAAGAAATAAATAAATTTTTTATAAATAAAAATTGTTTTATAATGAAAAAGTCAAACGTGAAAATAAATTCTCGTGAAATCGTTTGGGTTTTGCGAGATTTTTTATTAAAATATAGGTGAAGGAGAAAAATTATGGGAAAGATTAAAAAATTTTTTAGCGATTTCAAAAAATTTATTAGCCGTGGAAATGTCGTGGATATGGCTATTGGTGTTATCGTGGCAAGTGCCTTCACTGCAATTGTGACTGCTCTTACGAATGGAATTATTATGCCTTTTATCAATTGGCTTTTGGCTTTAGGCGGGGCAGGGCTTGATTCTGCATACACATTTTTAAAAATTGCTTATCTTGAAGATGGGGTGACAATTGACCTTGCAAATAGCATTTACATAGATTGGGGAACATTTATAACTGCAATCATCAATTTCATTTTGATTGCTCTTGTTTTGTTTACTGTGCTTCGTATTATGATGAATGCACAAGGTTTTTGGAAGAAAGAAATGAGTTCAAGACCAACAAAAGCAGAAAAGAAAGTTTTGAAAGAACAGGGCGTGAATATGAAAGACCGCAAGGCTGTGATAGTGGCAACTCAAGAACTTCGTGAAAAGAATAAGCCAGCATCAGTTCCGCCAAAGCCAACACAAGAAGAACTTTTGACAGAGATTTTAACCGAACTTAAAAAGCAAAATGAAAATAAGGTCGAAGTTGAAAAAGTTTTAGAAAATCAAGAACCGAAAGTTGTTGAAGAATCTTTGGAAAAAGTAGAAAATTAACCATAGTTTACGATAAAAATTTAAATAAATGGAGAGAAGAATGTTAGGAGATAATGTTGAAATAAATTGCCATAGTTCAATTTGTATTGATGGGAAGTATTATTTTGACCCGTTTAAAGTGAAAGAAAAGAAAAATGATGCTGAAATTGTCTTCATCACTCATTCACACTTTGACCATTTGGAAGTTTCTTCCATTAAAAATGTAATAAAAAATGATACAGTCATTGTTTGCACAAAAGACAGTGAAGAAATACTTAAAAAGGAAATTGAAAATGAGATTTTGATTGTAAAACCAAACGAAAAAGGAGAAGTTAAGGGAATTGAGTTTGAAACTTTCCCAGCCTATAACATTGGTCATCATCACTTTAAGGAACTTGGATTTGTGGGCTACACAATCAAACTTAATGGAATAAGGTTCACTGTTTGTGGGGATACTGATGCAACAGAAGAATTAAAGAAAATTGAAACCGATGTCTTACTTTTGCCAATTGGTGGAACATTCACAATGAATCCACAAGAAGCAGGAGAACTTGTCAACATTGTAAAGCCAAAACTTGCCATTCCAACGCACTATGGTTGTATTTCTGGAACACTAGGAAAGGAAGCGGAAAATATGTTTCAAAAAGTTGTTGATAGTGAAATTCCAGTCAAGATTTTAATTAAATAAAACATTAAAACTTCGCTATGCATAAAGTGATAATAGCGGAGTTTTTTATGTTAAGGTCTAACTTTGACAAAATTAATGTGACAGATATTGATGTGCTTGAAAAAGCCAGTTTAAACGTTCAAAAGGTGTTTAATTTATATTTAGAACTTATCTTTATTTTAGATTATTTGGAGACTTCACGGTTCTCCTATTATTTTCAAAATAGGACAAATTTAAGGCCAAAAGAAGTTGGGAAAATTATTAAAAATGCGGTATTAAAATATATTAATGAGTTAAATTTTGATTTAAACAATTTTAAAGAAAAGGTTGGTTGTTTTTATTTTAAGAAAAGGGAAGATAAGTTGAAGGTAAAGGACATAGACCTTGAAAATGACACTTATCTTGCTTTTGTCACTTGGCGACCTTTTCCAAGAGAAGAAAAATTTTTAAGTTTATCGGCATATTTTTCGTTTAGAATTGATGCCATAACTTCTTTATTTAAAGAAATAGAAAAAGGCTGGAATGATGAGCAATTTTTGGAATATAAAAGACGAATGAACACAATTTTAAATATTGGTATAAATAAATTTCCTAAAATTTTCCGCGATTATGCATTAAATTCAAATAAAAGTAAAAATGGTGGTGGAAAAGATAAAAAGTAGATACAAATTCTTGTAAATTTACATATAAGATTTTGTCGGCTTCGACAAGTTTTCCGCTTTTTCTTGACACATTTACTTTACTTTTTTTTTGCAAAATTTTATACTTATATAGGACAACTAAGTTCAAGATGCTTGATTTTTAAGCGAATTTTAAAAGGAGATGGGAAATTTATGAAAATTAAACCTATTTTTGATAGAGTTGTTTTGCTTCCAAAAGAAGCGGACAAAGAAACGAAGAGTGGAATTATTCTTCCAACTGCTTCACAAGAAAAGTCGCAAGTTGCCACCGTTATTGCTGTTGGAGAAGGTGGAGTTGTGGACGGAAAAGAAGTTAAAATGCAGGTAAAAAAGGGTGATGAAGTTTTGTATTCAAAATATAGCGGAACGGAATTTACCTACGAAGGAAAGAAATATATCGTTATTAAACAAAACGATATTTTGGCAATTTTAGAAGATTAAGGAGAAAGTTATGGCAAAGAAAATTTTGGAAGGCGAAAAAGCAAGAAAAGCATTAGAGAAAGGTGTTAACACTTTGGCAAACACTGTGAAAATCACACTTGGTCCAAAGGGAAGGAATGTTGTTTTAGGCAAAAAATTTGCCACACCTTTAATCACAAATGACGGGGTTACAATTGCACGCGAAATTGAACTTGATGACCCATTTGAAAATTTGGGAGCAGAACTAATTAAGGAAGTTTCTGTGAAAACAAACGATGTCGCAGGTGACGGAACAACAACTGCTTGTGTGCTTGCTCAAGCAATAATTCGCGAGGGACTTAAGAACTTTACAGCAGGAGCAAATCCTATTATTCTTAAAAAAGGAATTTTCAAGGCTGTTGATGTTGCAACAGACGAATTAAAGAAAATCAGTAAACCAATTTCAAGTTCTAAAGATATTGAACAAGTGGCTTCAATTTCTGCTGGAGATGAAGAAGTTGGAAAACTTATTGCAAATGCAATGGAAAAAGTTGGGGCTGACGGCGTCATAACAGTGGAAGAAAGTCAAACACTTGAAACAGAACTTTCTCTTGTGGAAGGTATGCAGTTTGACCGTGGGTATCTTTCTCCATATATGTCAACAAACACAGAAAAAATGATTGCGGAACTTGACAATGCTTTCATTCTTATAACTGACAGAAAAATTTCCAGTATGCAAGAAATTTTGCCAGTTCTCGAGCAACTTGTCAAAGTTGGTGGCAAAATGCTTATCATTGCAGATGATGTGGAAGGAGAAGCACTCACTGCGCTTGTTCTTAACAAACTTCGTGGTTCTTTAAATGTTGTGGCTGTTAAAGCTCCAAGTTTTGGAGATAAGAGAAAAGCAATGCTTCAAGACATTGCTATTTTAACAGGCGGACAATTTGTTAGTGAAGAACTTGGAATTGACCTTAAATCTATCACTCTTGATGATCTTGGCAGAGCAAAAATGGTAAGAGTTGACAAAGATAAGACAACAATTGTGGAAGGAAATGGTAAACAAGAAGAAATCAAGGCAAGAATTAAACAAATTAAGGAACAAATTGCTTTGACGACAAGTGAATATGATAAAGAAAAATTGCAAGAAAGATTGGCAAAACTTAGTGGCGGTGTTGCAGTTATCAAAGTTGGAGCGGCAACTGAAGTGGAGATGAAAGAGAAAAAACTTAGAATTGAAGATGCTCTTTCTGCCACAAAAGCGGCTTCTGAAGAAGGGGTTGTTCCTGGTGGCGGTGTGGCACTTCTTAAAACTACAAAAGCAATCAGGGAACTTGTTGATAAACTTGACGGAGATGAAAAAACTGGGGCTACAATTGTTCTTCGTGCCGTTGAAGAACCTATCCGCCAAATTGCTGAAAATGCGGGAATTGATGGTGGTGTTGTGGTTAATAAAATTTATGAAAACCTTGATAAGTCTGCCTATGGTTTTGATGCTCTTAAGAATGAATACGGCGATTTAATCAAAAAAGGAATTTTGGACCCTACAAAAGTTACTCGTTCTGCTCTTGTCAATGCAGCATCTGTTTCTGCCACTCTGCTCACTACTGAAGCACTTGTTGTTGAAGTGGAAGATAAAAAGAATAATAAGTTAGATGAACAAGAAGTTTATTAATTTGAAAATAAGTTGAAAAACTAAATGCTTGTTCGACTATATTATCGTATAGTTTTAATTTTGAATGAATTAAAAAAGTTCGCTTTTTAAATAGGCGGACTTTTTTTATGTTTATGTATTGACAGAGTTTCACTTTAATGGTAAAATATACGAGTGAGGTTAATATGGTAGAATTAGAACGATTGATTAAAGAAGATGTTGAATTAGATAAATTATCTGATACAAAACTCAATGAATTAATTTTAGAAAAATACGGAATTGATTTTAACGAATATGGAAAATCAATCGGAAAAGTTATTTCAAAAGATGATAAATTGATGTTTATTTTTTATCATACAAGTATCCTTGATAATGTTAGAGTGCAAAAAATTGATTTAAAAGAAGATAAAAATGCTAACTTTAAAAAATTTTTGGCTCTCTTATCTAGTCAAAAAACAAAAAATTTTGATGACTTAGTTACAAGTATTTATAAATCATATTGTGAAATTGGTAGAGAAAGAGAGGTTTTAAGTTATCTTGATTTAAAAGATACAAAGGTTAAAAATTTAAATTTTGGTGCTTTCATTTATAAATTTTTAAACGATTTTATTTATACAGAAAATGATGATGATATAAAAGTGGAAGGTGTTACAAAAATTGCTGACATCAAAAATGAAATATACGCTTTGATTGATAAAAAAGTTTCGGGAAATCTTGTGGCATTTTATCTTGATTTTTCAAGAATTTACAAAAATTCAATTATGGATAAATTCTACAATTATCTAACATCTACAAAAGGGTATTTAACATATAACGGACTAGAAAATTTATTCTTTAAAAAAGAAGACAATGTTCGCAGAGATTCTGGATTAAGTCAAGATGATTTAGTTGAAATGTATGTTAACTTTGTTCAAAATGTTGTTAAAGGATATCGTGAAAATAACACTTCAACAAGGTCATATAATAAAAATGATAATTCGGAAATTGAATGGAAATTAATGATTTCTTTTAAAGAACATTTAGAAAGTTATATGACTGAAGAAACTTTAAATCTTGATATCGTCAAGATTTGTCAAGAAAAAGCATCTTTCCTTTATGATGCTTTTGCTCTTAAAGAATATCAAAAGAAATCTTCATACAATGAACACTTTGGCGAGTATTATATCTCTGTAAGAGATGCTCTTGCACATCCAAATACTGAAGGAAATCAAATCACAATTCAATTATTTATTGAAGATGTGATTAGAGTGAAAAAGGCACTTGAAACAACTGATAAGCCAGGGAAGATTTATTCTCTCAACTATTTTAAAGTTATGGATATTGACCCATATTACTTTTGTCACCTAATCACACTTACTTCAAGAGCAGTTGAAAAAGAGAGAAATGAATATATAAGCAAAGTTAAAAAGGCTCTTGTAAAAGGAGAAGTTGAAGGAGATTTATCTAAACTAATTGTTAATTTTAAATCTAAAATTGTTGATAGGAAAACATTAAAATTTATGGAAGAAACAAGAGGTTTAGTCAATATGGCTTTCGGTGACACAAAGAAAGTTAATAAAGATGTCCATGCATTTGATAATCATATAGATAGACTTAGTGATGCTGTAAAATATGTTGCAAAATTAATGGATTTAGATAATGCTTATCAAATTAATGGTTTAGGCGTAGAAGATATAAAGCAACTCCCAAGTAGAGTTGAAAAAGTAATAAAAGATAACAAATTACCTACACTTGTTTCTTGCATAAGAGAAGTTTATAGAGCATGTATTAATGGAGAAAAACCACTTTACTTTCCTGAAAATTCAAAAAATTATGTAAAGGAAACTGTGAAAATATAACTTTAATTCTTTTTTCATAATAAAAATGTCCAAATATACGGACATTTTTTCCTTTAAAAAAAGGAATATTAGAAGTTTTGTGGTATAATAAGGTTAAATTGGGCTTTTTTGGGGGAATAAGTTTGCAAAGCAAAGGTTTTTCTGTTGAATGGTTACAAGAACTTAAAAGGAAAAATGATTTGGTTAGCGTTGCATCAAACTATCTTCGCATTGAACAAAAAGGGCGAAGATTTTGGGCTTGCTGTCCATTTCATAGCGAAAAGACACCTTCTTTTTCGATAAATGGAGAAGATGGAATTTATTATTGCTTTGGTTGCAAAGAAAGCGGAGATGTCATTAAATTTATTGAAAAAATGGAAAACCTTGATTTCTATGATGCAGTAAAGTTTTTGGCAGATAGAGTTGGTATGCAACTTCCTGAACTTAAATCAACCGATGAACTAGGCAAAAAGAAAAAACTTAAAGAAAGAGTTTTGTCAGCACTTGACTATGCTTATAAACACTATGTGGAAAATTTGTATTCAAAAGATGCTTTAAAGGCTCAGGAATACATAAAACTTAGAAAATTTACTCGTAGAGAATTGGAAGATTTTAAAATCGGCTATTCTAAAGATTGGACTGAACTTGTAAATTATCTACACGGCAAGGGCTTTACTGATGATGAACTTATTGCTGCTGGAATTTGTGGTAAGAAAAATAATCGTGTTTTTGATGTTTTAGCGGGGCGTTTGGTTTTTCCAATTTTCAATTCCTTTAATGAATGTATCGGTTTTAGTGCAAGAGCATTAGAAAAAACAGATTTTGCAAAATATAAAAACACTGCCGAAACCATTGTTTTTCAAAAAGGGAAAATAGTCTTTGGTATAAATTTGCTGAAAAAACTCAAGCAACAGCAAGGACTTAAAAACATCATTCTTGTGGAAGGGCAAATGGACGTCATTGCCATGCATAAAGGTGGATTTAAGTCAACAGTGGCTTGTATGGGAACGGCTCTAACTAAAGACCATGTCACTGAACTTAAAAGATATTTGGACAATATTGTTCTATGCTTTGATAATGACGAAGCCGGGACAAAAGCGACAATTCGAGCGATTGATATGTTTAGAGATGAAGATGTCAATCTTTCAGTGGTAAATTTAAGTGGAGGGAAAGACCCTGACGAAGTTTTGAATAATCTTGGAAAAGAAAAACTTGAGAAAATGATTGATAATGCTGTGCCTTATATGGATTATCTCATTTCTTATCACTTAAAGCAATATAACCTTGAAAAACCAGAAGAAAAAGGGAAGTTTGTTAAAGCGGTTTTAGGAGAGATTAAAAAACTTGGAAGTGAAGCATTGTTTGAGCCATATCTTGACAAAGTGCGTGAGATAACCAACATTCCAATGGAAATTTTAAGGCGAGAAATTGGAGAAGAAATCAAATTTGTCAAAAAAGAAACAAATAATGTTGTTATAAACACCGAACAAGGCAACAATAAAGCAGTAGAATTTATTTTAGCATCGCTTTTACACCACAAAGATTTTGTCAACAATAGAATTGATTATCGTTTGCTTCTTGATGGATATCAAAGGTATTTGGATATAATTGATATGAACTTACCACTATCTTCCATTTTTGATTTGGAAGGAACGCAGGACGACAAACTTCTTCTTAATATGATTAATTACAACTTTAACTTATATAAAGATGTGGAAGAAAGATATTTTAATGAGTGTTTGTGGCTTGTTGCGGAAGAAAAATTAAGAAAGATGCAAAGTGAACTAAATTTAGAATTTAAAAACAGTGAAGATTTAGAAAAAAGAAAGGTAATCGCGAAACAACTTGGAAAAATTGCTAGCGATTTAAAGAATAAAAATTTGGAGGTTTTCAATGTCAGAAGAGAAAATTGATGAAGGAAAAATTAAACTTATGCACGATAAACTTATCGGTCTTGCTATGAAAAAAGGAGCAATCAATGCCGATGATATTTATTTTGCTTTATCTAAAGTAGGGGAAAACACTAAAAACATTGAAAAGTTTATTTTAGAGCTTGAAAAGAAAAATGTCAAAATCATCAGAACTAATGATGAAGATTTACTGAAAGATAGTTTTGCCGACATTGCTCTTATGCCAAATGTTGATGACCCTGTCAAAATGTATCTTAAAGACATTGGAAAAGTTCCACTTCTTTCTGCTGATGAAGAAAGAGAATATGCAGAGCGTGCAATGAAAGGTGACGAATATGCAAAGTCTGTGCTTTGTGAAAGCAATTTGCGTCTTGTTGTCAGTGTGGCAAAAAGATATGTGGGCAAAACTTCAATGTCCTTCCTTGATTTAATTCAAGAAGGGAATATGGGACTTTTGAAAGCAGTGGACAAGTTTGACTACACAAAAGGTTTCAAATTCTCCACTTATGCAACTTGGTGGATTAGACAAGCCATCACAAGAGCAATGGCAGACCAATCAAGAACAATTCGTATTCCTGTTCACATGGTGGAAACAATCAATAAGTATGTTAAAGTTGTCAGAGTTTTGATGCAAAAACTTGGAAGAGAACCGACCGTTGAAGAAATTGCTGCTGAAATGGGAATAAGTACTGCAAAAGTTTTAGAGATTAGAAGAACATCACAAGACCCAATATCTCTTGAAACTCCAATGGGTGAAGAAGACGATGGAAAAATGGCTGACATTATTGAAGACGAATCAGCACAATCACCAATGGATAGTGCATCACAAAGTCTTTTAAGAGAGCAAATTCTTGCAGTTATTGACACATTAACACCAAGAGAACAAGAAGTTATTCGTCAACGCTATGGGCTTATTGATGGCAGACAAAAGACTTTGGAAGAAGTTGGTCGTGAATTTTCTGTCACAAGAGAAAGAATTAGACAAATTGAAGCCAAAGCATTAAGAAAACTTAAACACCCAAATCGTAGTAAAAGACTTGCTGATTTTGTGGACTAAAAGGAGAATTTTATGGATTTAACACAATTATTAAAATATCAAGAAGTTGATGCTAAACTTTTTCAAATTGAGCAGAAATTGACTTCCAGTCCTTATAAGAAAAAGGCAAATGAACTTGCAGGTCTTGCAAAGAAAGCACAAGCAAAATCAACAGAACTTGAAAATGAAGCAAACAATGTTTTAAAAGAAATTGATGAATTAAAAGCCAATTTCACACAAAACAAAAAAAGTTTAGATGGTTTACTTAAAAAAGATTTAGACAAGTTTTCACTTGAAGAACTTGACAGTTTCACAACCTTAAAAAGTAAAATTTTAAGCAATTTAAATTCTCTTGAAAAAATGCTTCAAAAAAGTGCAGAAAAAATTAACAATATTTTAGGTGAATTTAACAAGACCAAAAAGATGTATGATAATGCTAGGGCTCAATTTGAAGAATGTAAGAAAAAAATTCAAGAAGAAAGCAAAGTTTTAGAACCTGAAAAAGAAAAAATCAAAAAAGAGTTACAAGAACTCGAAAAACACGTTGATTCAAAACTTATGGAAGAATATAAAAAAAGAAGAAATGACAATATTTTTCCTGTTGTTGTTCCTCTTGAAGGTAAAAACTTTTGTGGCAGATGTCGTATGGAACTTCCAATGGCCGCAATTTCAAGAATTAATGACACAGGTGTTATCACTTGTGAACATTGCAAACGTTTAGTTTATAAAAAATAATATGTTTGAAAATAGTGGAGAATTTATGCAAGAGAAAAAATATGAAATTGTTGGACGTCCTATTATAGAAAATCTTAATGGACGACAAATTGAAACATATAGAATTAGGGCTTTAAAAGATTTTACTAATAAGTCAACTGGAATCAAAGTTAAGAGAGGAGAATTTGGAGGACGAATTTCTCTTAATGCCTTGTCTCAAGATGGAACTTGCTGGATTGATGAAGACAGTGTTTTTGTTTCTGATGACCAAGGAATTAAAATTACAGGCGACACTTATGTTTGTCATAGCGAAATTAAAGGAAACATTCTTTTAAGTGATATGGCGGTTGTCAGTTGGTCAAAATTAGAAAATGCGAAAGACTTATATATGGAAATCAAGGAGCAAGCTCGAGTTGTTGACAGTGAAGTCTTTGGCAATGCGAAAATTGCAGGAAGTGCACAACTTGGGAAATGTTTTGTGAGTGGACAAGTAATCATTGACGGGCAAAGTTTTCTTGAAAGTTGTGTTGTCAGAAATATCAGTTTTGACAAAGAAAAATTTATCACAATAAGACTTTTCGGCAGAGAACAAAAAGATTACACATTGTTAGATAAAAAGATAATCGATGAAGACTTTATCGTGAATGATGTTGATGCTAAAAAATCAAAAAAAGATAATCCACCTAAATTGAAAGGTTTTGTGAGAATTAAATAATAAAATTGTTTTAGTTTTAATCATGTTTAAATTAGTATAAAAATAGTGGCAAAATTATTTCCACTATTTTTTTTAATAGTTTAAATGTTATAATTTTTTCCTAATGATTTTTTATAAATTAAATAAAATTAAATGATTTTTCTTAGTTTTAATAGATGTTTTATGGCTAAATTAAGTCTTTCAACTTCTTGAAAGGTGTTAGCGATAGAGAAAGAAACTCTGACTGCTCCTTGCTCAATTGTTCCTAGCGCTTTGTGTTTGAATGGTGCACAGTGATAACCACCACGCACACAAATTTCATATTTATCATTTAAATATGTGGCAACTTCGTTTGAGTTCATATTTGGAATGTTGAAAGCAAAAACTCCATTGGCATTTTCTGTGGAAGTATAGATTTCTATTGGAAGTTTGGAAAATTCGTAGTGAAGATAGGTCGTTAAATCTTCCATTTTTTCTTTAATATTCAAAAAGTTTTCTTCCACAAAATCAATTCCAGCACCAAAGCCTAAAATTGCAGGAGTGCAAATTGTTCCGCTCTCATATTTTTCCGGAGAAAAATTTGGTTGATGAAGTTCCAGCGAATTTGTGCCTGTTCCACCAAAAAGAATGGGAGATAGATTTATTTTATCGTTTTTAAGTAAAACACCCACACCTTGCGGAGAATAAAAACCTTTATGTGGGGAGAAGATGAGCATATCAATTTCCATTTTTTTCATATCATAACGAAAATGTCCGCCACTTTGAGCCCCATCGACAAGAAATGCAATTCCTTTTTCTTTAAGATGATGTCCAATGTCTTCGATTTCGGCGACATCTCCATTAACATTTGATATATGGTTGCATATAACAAGTTTTGTGTCGTTTTTGATTTCTTTTTCAATATCTTGCCAAGTTATACCTTTCTTGTTTGCTTGCTTGGCGACAGAATAGGTTACATTATAATTTTCCTTTAGGTGTTCTAAAGGGCGGAGAACTGAGTTATGCTCATTTTCACTGCAAACAATATGACCTTCACGACAAAAACCTAATATGGCAAGGTTAAGAGCATGAGTGCAACCACCAGTGAAAATCACTTCATCTGCATTTGTGTATTTTTTAAGTTTTTCTCTTACTTTTTCCACTTCCATAGCACTTTTTAATGCTTCAATGTGTCCACTTCTTCCAGGATTAGCAGAAAAAGTTGTGAGAGCAGAAAGAACTGCTCGTTGGACATTTTTTGGTTTTAACAGTGTTGAAGCGGAGTTATCAAAATATATCATAATTCAAATTCCTTATTAAAAAAAGAACAATCTTCTTTATTATCATATATAATATTAATGGGGAAATTTTGTGACTAAGAAAAAGTTTGTCCGCAAAATTTTCTAAAATTAAGGGTGAAAAAATGAGATATTATATCGCTGTTTTTAGATCCCGTTCAAATGTTTTAAATTTTGCAAATTTGCTTCGTGCAAATTCTGTGCCTTGTGCCATTATCAGCACGCCTTCAAAATTAGGAAAAACCTGCGGGCTTTCAGTTAAGTTTTTGTATGACTATTTTCCAAAGGTTCAACGACTAATTAAAGAGCAGAGCTTCCGTTCGTTTGATGGTTTTTATGAAATTACTGAAACATTTAATGGGAATAATATTAAAAGAATATAGCAAAACAAATTTTTTGTTTTGCTTACATAAAAGGCGAAATAATATTTATAAAAAATAAATTAAAATTTAAAATAAAATAAAAAATTAATTATAAAATAATAAAAAAATGTAAAAATACGCAATTTTTTGATAAAAAAATATGATTTTTTTTGGTTTTAAAAATATTTTATTTAATTTTTTTCATTTTTAATATTTATTTTTAAAGGCATAATAAAAGAAAATTTCCATAAAATAATTTTATGAAATATTTTTTACCAATATTTTTTTCTTTAACATTTGTCTTTTTATTTATGTTTGGCATAAGTTGTGTTTATGGCGTTATTTTTCCACTGAAATATCAAGAAGAAATTGCGGTTTCTAGTGAAAACTTTGGCGTCGACCCTGTTCTTGTTGCAAGTGTTATTAAAAGTGAAAGTGGCTTTAACAAAGATGTCGTTTCAAGTAAAGGTGCGGTTGGTCTTATGCAACTTCTTCCCACAACGGCAGAGTATCTTGCGAAAAAATTAAACTATGGCGAATATGATTTATATGATGTTAGAGATAATATAAACTTAGGGACTTATTATCTTTCTCTTTTACTTGATGAATTTGATGATGAAGAAAATGCACTATGTGCGTATAATGCAGGACCTACTAATGTCAAAAATTGGCTTAATAATGAAGAATATTCTTCTGACGGAAAAACCTTAAAAATCATTCCTTTTAAAGAAACAGAAAACTATGTGAATAAGTGTGAACAGGCAAAGAAATATTATAAAACTAAACGCTCATATTTTGTTGTTGAATGATGCTATCATTTTTAAGGTCTGGTTTTAAAAGTCATAGTTTAAAATATAAAAACAAAAACAGGCAACGCCTGCCTGTTTATTGTCTTACTTTCACACCGATAAATTTTTCTAGTTTTGCCACCATTTTGTTGGAAGATTCTAAATCTTTCATTTCTGTAAAAATTCTGACCACATTTTCGTTTCCGCTGAATCTAATTGCTGCCCAATAGTTATTTTCAAAATTCATTTTAAGGCCATCAAAATAACTTGTGGAAACAATTTTTTCTTTCAAGGAAGGAAGTTCTTTTTTCACAAAAACTTGCTCGTTGATTTCTGCTTTCTTTTCCATTGTGATTGGATATGCAAATTCAATCACGCAAGATGGGAAATTAAATTTTCTTGTTGTTTCTTCCAAAATTTCTTTGAACGACTTTTGGTAGTGGCAAAGGATTTCCAAAACAAAGAAACCTGCCATAATTCCATCTTTTCCATAGATATGTTCTTTGAGTGCAATACCATTTGTTTCTCCGCCCATAAATGCGGTGGTAGTTTTAAATGCTTCTGCAACATTTTTAAAGCCTACTTTTGTGATGACTTCTTTTTCATTTAAGTCTTTTGCCACAAGACTTATCAAACTTGAGAAAGCACCATTGTGTGCAACGCCTCCCTTATAGCCTTTAACTTTGACAAAATAGTCGAAAACCACTGGGAGAACATAGTTACAGTCATAAATTTCTCCATTTTTGTCGATAATGGTAAGTCTATCGCTGTCGCCATCAAAAGCAAGACCAATGTCAAAATGCTCGTTTACCACTTTTTCTTTTTGGTCCACAACATTTTTTAAGTATGGGGCAGGAAGTCCGCCTTCAAAGTATGGGTCAATGTTCTCTTTCATAATTTCGTAGTTTGTAAAGCCAAGTTTTTTGCAAATTTCTCTCACAACTCGGCTGGAATTTCCGTGCATTGCATTGAAAAGAACTCTTGGGTTATAGGTTAAAAGTTTTTCTTTATCTAAGTAAGATAAAATGCTTTTTTGATAAGCATTTGTGTTTGTGGTAAGTTTAATTAAACCTTGCTTTACGCCATCATCAAAGGAAAGAGTTTTAATTTTTTCGTAAACAATACTATTTGCTATTTTTTCAATTTTAGAAGCGTATTTGTCATTTACTTCACCACTTTCTTTAATCACTTTCATACCATTATAGTAAAAAGGATTATGGCTTGCGGTTAAAACAATGCCGAATGTATGTTTTTTTGACATATATGCAATGGTTGGAGTTGGGGTAGAAAGAGAAAAGAAATTCACTTTGATTTTGTTGTATGCTAAAACTTCTGCCACCCATTTAGCATAGATTTCTGCCATAAAGCGATTGTCAAAACCAATGTCAACAACAGGGGTTTCCACTTTTTCTTTTTTGATTAGTATGCTTACTGCATAAGCCACTCTTTGCACACTTTCTTTTGTGAAATTTTCTCCTATTATGGCACGAAAGCCACTTGTTCCAAATTTAATCATATTTTTCTCCTAATTTATATTTATTATGATATTATATTTTATCAAATTTTCAAAATGATTTTTTTATTTCCTTTTAAATTTTTATTTAACATTATCAAATTGATTGAAAAAATATTTGTATTTTGTTACAATAATATATATTAAAGGAACAAAAAGATGAAATCGATTTATAAATATTACAAAGAAAGACTTATTGAAATAAGTGGTAAAAACAGAAGTTTATATGCAAGGAATATTAGCAAAAAATATGCCTATGACATTGGCGCGGTTATTGGAAATGATAAAGACGAGTTCCAAGAATTTTTGACATTTTTATGGAAAGGAAAACGCACAGGTTATCCACTTATCCACAAAAATATGAAGGATAGACTTTATAAAAATTTTAATTTGGAAGGAAAAGTTAAGGCTCTTTCAAAATCTACTGACGGAATGTCACCAGAAGATAGGAGAGCGGAACTTTTTAGGCAAGAGAGAATTAAAAGAGAAGAAGGAAAGAAGATTGTTACATCTCAAGTTAACTCTCTTAAAAACCTAAAAAGAGAAATTGACGAATTTGCCAAAGAAACAGGGCGTTATGAACTTTTTATTGGCTATCCGTTTGTTGTTGGAAAGATAAATAAAGATATCACAATTAAAGCGCCACTTATTTTATTCCCTGTCACAATCAATGTGGAAAGTGATAAAGAAGTGACGATTGAAGCGAAAAACGATGAATTTGTGCAATTTAATAAGGTGTTGATGCTTGCCTATGCAAGAGAACACCGCTTGAACACTGAAGGAATGCTAATGGAATTTGACAACTTAATGGACTATAAACTTAAAACTGTTAAAGATGTTGTCGATTACCTTTCTGCTTATGGTTATAAATTTAAACTCGGAGAAAAACTTGAAGCATCAAAACTTATGAAGTTTGATGACATTGCCGAACCTGATGAAATTGATAATTTAAAGATTGTCAACTCTTGTGTTATTGGAAGATTTCCGCTTGCAAACTCAATTTATAATGACTACACTCTGTTAGAGAAAAAACATTTAACCACATTCAGTATTCGTGAACTTTTGGAAGCAAAAAGTTTAAAGAAAAAGAAGAAAAAGGTGGACAGCCGTGTATATACCATAAACGACCTTGATTATTCACAAGAGAATGCCATAACAAAACTTAATGAGAATGGAAATTTGGTCATTTATGGACCACCAGGAACTGGAAAATCACAAACTATTGTGAACATTATTTCTGATGCTCTTTGCAAAAATAAAAGGGTTTTGGTGGTTTCTCAAAAGAAAGCCGCTTTGGAAGTGGTTTATAATCGTCTTGGAAATTTGAATTCCAAATGTATGTTCATTACGGACGCGGAAAAGAACAAAGTGGAATTTTATGAAAGATGTGCCCAAATGCATCAACTCATCTTAAATTCTCGCGTAGAAGATGTAGATACACAAGACTTTGACAAAGTGGAAGAAAATATTAATAGAGAAATTGGCGAACTTCAAACCATTTCTGACACTCTTTTCACAAAAACACCATTTGGTTTGACACTTCAAGAGATGTATGCTAATTCTGCTAAAATTGGTAAGAATAGCAATGACTATGTGCTTTATAAATTGATGCTCAAAAACAAAGATTTGATGGCAATGAACTATGATGAAATGTCATCAACTTTGAGATTAATTAAAGATAAAAACAAGGCAGAACTTTATTATCGTTACATCGAACTTAAACAAAACAATCCACTTATTGACCACATAAAACCTAAGGTTGACATACATACAATAAACCAAACAAAAACATATCTAAGAGAGATAACTCAAAAAAATATTGTCCCATTTGACACGGCAAGACACCCACACGCACGACAACTTATGGTTTATATGCTAGAAAATGATGTGGAAAATGTGGAAGATATGAAACCGCTTGTTGAGATGATTTCAAAAAACGAAAACAAAGGGCTTCATAAGGGACTATTTTGGGCCAAAATCTTCTTCCCAGCATATCCATTTGTTAAAAGTAAAGTAAACAAGAAGGAAGAAGAAATTAAAGAAAATTTTAATAAGACATTGGAAGATATTCAGGGCTATATCAAAGAATATTCCCTTCTTAATAAAGTTTTGGACAGAAAAGGCTATCTTATGGCGATTGATAATATTATCAATGGTAATGCCATTTTCCTTAAACTGCTTCTTAACGCCTTAAATGACTATCTTGAAATTCGCGATGTCAACAATGCTCTTTCAAATTTGACTGATGAAGAAAGAATTATTCTTAATTTTGCCTATGAAAATTCTAAAACTGCAAGACAATATAAAGAAATTGTTGACAAGATTTTGTCACTCCGAGTTTATTATGAAACTTTGAAATATGAAGAATTATATAAAAATAAACTTGCAAAAATCATTGATTTTGAAAACATTAGAAACAGAATTTTGTCGCTTAAGAAAGACGAAAAAGAGATTTCAAGAAAAATTTGTCTAAACAAATTTAAAGATGAATATATGGAATATTTTAATAATAGTGAAGATAACAAAAACTATCTTTATCAAATCACAAAACAACAAAATTTGTTGCCAATAAGAAAGACAATGGAGCTTTATAACGAATTTTTGTTAAAACTTTTTCCTTGTTGGCTTTTGTCACCAGAAAGTGTTTCCACAATCTTTCCACTCAAGAAAGAACTTTTTGACATTATTCTTTTTGATGAAGCAAGTCAGGTCTTTATTGAAAACACTTTGCCAACAATCTATCGTGGCAAGAGTATTGTTGTTGCGGGGGACTCAAAGCAGTTAAGACCTACAGCAACATTCGTTAAGAGATATATGGGAAATGATAGTGACGAAGAACTTGACCTTGCAACTCAAGCGGCACTTGAAGTGGAAAGTTTATTAGACCTTGCGACATCAAGGTTTAACAGCACAAATTTAACATATCACTATCGTAGTAAAAACGAAGAACTCATAAACTTTTCAAACTATGCTTTCTATGATGGAAAACTTCAAATTGCTCCAAACATATCAAAAAATGTTGGGAACAAACCGATTGAAAGAATTAAAGTCAACGGGAAATGGTTAGGAAGAAAAAATCAAGAAGAAGCAAATGCGGTTGTAAGTTTACTTAAAAAACTTATCAAAAACAAAAGAAACAAATCTTCCATTGGAATTATCACATTTAACACTGAACAAGAAAATGCCATTGAAGATGCGATTGATGCAGAGTGTCAAAAAGATTCTGCTTTCCGTGATGCTTACATAAAAGAACAAAACAGAAAAGTTAATAATGAAGATTGCTCAATTTTCATCAAAAACCTTGAAAATGTGCAAGGTGATGAAAGAGATATCATTATTTTCAGCATTGGTTATGCAAGAAATGAATATGGCAAGGTTGTTTCACATTTTGGTTCGCTTTCTGTGGAAGGTGGAGAAAATCGTTTGAATGTTGCCATTACTCGTGCAAAAGAAAAAATTTATGTTGTAACAAGCATTGAACCAGAAGAACTTGCAGTTGAAGGAACAAAAAATGCAGGACCAAAAATTTTCAAAAGTTATCTTCAATATGTTAGAGCAGTTTCTAACAAAAAGAATAAGGAAGCAAGTTTCATTTTAGATAGTTTCCGCTCAAGTTTGGATGGAGTAAAGCAAGAACAAATTGGAAGTCCACTTGAGAATGAAATTAAGGCGGAACTTGTAAAACTTGGCTATAATGTGGAGACAAATCTTGGTAACACTGATTACAAACTTTCTCTCGCAGTCTATGATAAGAAAGAAGACAGATATTTGCTTGGAATTGAATGTGACTATTCAGCATATAAGTCAAGTCCTTCAATCTTAGAGCGTGATGTCTATCGCAACAAATTTTTGTCATCGCGTGGCTGGACAATTATGAGAGTTTGGAGTCGTGATTGGTGGCTTAATAAACAAAAGGTAATTAACAACATTGTGAAAGCAGTAAATGCTAACAAAAAAAAGATTGCGAATGAATAAATTGAAAATAAAAAATAGTATCTAAACAATGCTATTTTTTATTTTTAAGAAAAATTAGATAATATTAATTTTTATAATATGTAATTATTAGAAATTGGCGGAGAGTGGCGGATTCGAACCGCCGAAGGCTTTCACCTTACCGCTTTTCGAGAGCGGCACATTCGACCACTCTGACAACTCTCCAAGTCCTTTTTATTATAATTACTTTTTTATGATTTTTCAAGCAATTTGAACAATAATTTATTTATTTAAGACTTAAATCACATCAAATTTTATATTTTTGAAGATATGATGAAGATAACCTTGACATTTTTTTATTCTATTGATATATTAATCTTAAAGGGGAGGGGAAAAGGTGGAAGAAAATATTGAAAATAAAAATGAAGTTATATCTTCAACTGACCAAAACACAAAAAAGGACAAAACAAGTTTAGTTTTGTTTATAATTGCCACTGTTTTATTTACTATAGCAGTTGTTTTTACAATTTTATTTGCTATAATGACTTTCTTGTTCCTTACTTCTGAAGGAGAAGAACAATTAGGTTCTGCGCTCGGCGTGGCAATTTATATGGCTTATTTTGGTTTGCCGGCAATTATCTTAGGGGCAGTTTCTTGTGTTTTAGATATAGTAGCAGTTGCTTTAACCAAAAAACTTAGAGTATTGAAAATTGTTTTTATGGTTTTGTCTTTTTTAATTGTTTTGATAAATGTAGTTTTATTTATATGTATTCAAGTAGGTAAATGATGAAAAGTGAGAGGAAATTATATAAATCAAAAATGATTTCTCCAATAGGAGACTTGTATTTATTAAGTGATGGAGAGAGTTTATTAGAGATAAGTTTTGAAAATCGCGAAGAATTTGACAAAATTGAAGAGAAAGATAGTTTAGAAATTTTTGTTAAAACAAAAAATTTACTAACAAAATATTTTGATGGTAAGAATGTTGATTTTTCTACTATAAAATTGAAATACAAAGTTTCAAAATTTAGAGAAGAAGTGTGGGAAATTTTAAAATCTATTCCTTATGGAATGACAATGACATATGGCGATATTGCAAAGATTGTGGCAAAAAAGTTTGGTAAAGAAAAAATGTCCGCTCAAGCGGTTGGTGGTGCAGTTGGAAGAAATTTGTTTCCAATTATTATTCCGTGTCATAGGGTCGTCGGTAAAGATGGAAACTTAACGGGCTTTTCTGGTGGAATTGAAAAGAAAGTGAAACTTTTAGAATTGGAAGGCCATATTGTTAAAGAATTATATTTGCAAAATTAATTTAAAATAAAAATGTAAATTAATGAAAATATGACAAATTCGAATTTTAAATTATTTTAAAAATTAATAAAAAATGTATTAAAAATCAATTTTTTTTGCATTTTTTAATATTTTTTATTATTTTTTTAATTTTTACTTATTAGAAATTTTTAAAATAGGTATTTACAAATAATGTTGCGTGTGGTATACTATTTCTAGTAGGAGTTACAAATGAGTAAGAAAGATAAGAAATATAGATTTATTGGAGAGCCTATTTCTTCTGAACTTGAAATGATTGCCGTTGATATGGAATATATGATTGAATACGGCTATGAACATTTTGGTGATGTTATTTCTAATCTTCAAAAATTTAAACATTTGCTCACAGATTGTGAATTTGTTTTGAAGCAAACTAATAATTTAATCATAAAATTTAATGACAAAAAATTTATCAATTCTAAAGATGCTGATATTGAACTATTAAATGACTTATTATCATACTATGACCACATTGAAAATTTGCATTATAAATACTTACCGCAAGATAAAGGTTTTGAATATGACTCTGCTTACAAAAGTATTGCTAGACGTATAGGGGAATATAATGAACGCATGATTGAAATTTTTAATTATTATTTTAATTTAATTCCTTATGTTGAAAATGAAAGAGAAGTTCTTTTTCCAGAAACGCAAAGATATTATCGTGTTGTAACTGACAATGAAAATGAAAGAATTTATACTCAAACTGTTCATGTCGGCTTTATTAATAAAGAAACCCGCGAACTTGCAAAAAAAGAAGCGGTGGTTGTCATTAATGACCCTTTAAAGATGATAAATCCTAGCACAAGATTTGAAAGACAAAGATAGCAAATGCTATCTTTTTTGTTATATAAAAAATTTGACAATCTTAAAATTTCTCTGTAATATATTTTTATGGAAAGTTTTGTTTGTTTTGAGCCAGTAGTAGATAAAAACAGTGAAATTTTAATTTTGGGAAGTTTTCCTAGTGTAAAAAGTCGGGAAATTAATTTTTATTATGGAAATCCTCAAAATCGTTTTTGGAAAGTTTTAGAAGAATTTTTTGGCGAAAAAATTGAAAATGACATTGAAAGCAAAAAGGTTTTTCTAAAAAATCATAAAATTGCAGTGTGGGATATTGTGAAGAGTTCCAAAATTATAGGTTCTAGCGATTTAGAACTTGTGAAAGACGAAATTGAGTTTAACGACATAGAAAAACTTTTAAAAGATTATCCCAATATTAAAAAAGTTTTTTGCAATGGTAAGGCAAGTTTCAATTTAACACAAAAACAATTTCCCAATTTAGAAGTTAGATATCTGCCATCAACAAGCCCTGCAAATGTCAGTTTCAAAAAAGAAACTTGGTTTGAAAATTTAAAATCAATAAAATTTTGAGATAGACTAAGTGTTTATTCTTATTATTAGAAATGTTTTTATAAAAAAATAATAGCATAAACCCTATCTTATTTGGTGTCTATCAATAGTTTACAAAAAGAGTTTTAAGTTAAATTCAAATTTGGGAAATGCTAGATATAAACAAAAAAATAAAACAGTCAGTCGACTGTTTTTTCTGGTGGCCTGCCCGGGGCTCGAACCCGGGACCCCAAGATTAAAAGATTTAATAGAGTTCCCTATTTATGGGCATTGTAGCGATTTGCCCCATTGATTGCCCCAGCAATTTTTCTCTTAATTTTATTAGTTAAAAAAAAGATTTATGGGGGCTAATAGTCTCTCTAATCTTTTTTCATAGCCAAATTAATAACTTATTTTCTTTTTGATAATTTGGCGCCATCATTCGCAACCGATAAGGTTGCAAAAAAAATCCTATTAAAAATCAGAACATAATTATATATAACATATATTATATAAAACGCGCGCGTTACAATAAGTATTTATATTTAAATATTTTTATTCTATCATTCTTTCTGGTGTATGTTATATATTATTATAGTATATAAGTTGGAAGTTTTTTTCCAAAACCAATTGGAAGTTTTTTTCAAAAATGTAGATAAGTTAAAAATTTAAATGACAATTTATGTGGATAAGTCAACTTTAAATTGTAGTTAAATAATTTTAGGAACTATAATTGTTTTCTTAGAATATTCGTCAAACTGTTTTGCAATATATCCATTTTTTAACAATTCGCTTCTTAACCTTCGAATTTGCCTATCGGTGATTTTAAATTTTTTAGCATAATACTCATCATTAATAAATATATAATGTTTTGACTTATAATCTGCACACATTTCAGCATAAAATAATCTTGCCATTGGTGATAAATTTCTATCATATCTATATAATCCGATTTCTATGTTTTTCATTTCCATATTTCCTCTCTATGTATAATTATAACATAATACAATGTTTTTGACAATAAAAAATACAAGGCACTTGGTGTCTTTCTTTTTAAATTATTCAGACTGATTGCATATATTAACAGGGAATTTCACCCTGGACTGTAACATTTTCTGTTATGCAGTTCTTATCTTATTGTAGGCATCTATTATCATCATCAGATTATCATAGTTCGGTCGAGTTATACCTTTAAGCCAGCGTGTAACTTGACTAGCTTGTATTTTAAAATGGTCTGCAAATTCTTGTTGTGACCAGTCATTGTGTGTCATTATTTCAGTAATCATATTTTGAACTGTAACATCTGCCATATTTCATCACCTCCTTTTAATTTTTTCTTTCATTTTGTATTTTCTTTTTTTGCTTGCTGGTAGAAATGCTCTTGATAACATCTAGCTTTGTCATAATCACAAAAATTTTCACATTCTTTTTTATGAATATCTGGACATGGTATCACAAATTTACACATATAATTGCACGCTAACTCGCAGGCCTTTTCCCAATTATTACACTTCATTTCTCTTTCTGTTAAATCTTTGTTATATGTTTCATCTAATTCATCTATTTGCTGATTATAATGGTCTTCAAGTTTTTGGTTACCTTCTTTTATAATCTTTTCTTGCTTTCTAATAACATTTTGCAAGGAACTTATTTCAATTTCTAAGTTTTTTACTTCATTTATTAAATCAAAATTTTGTGATTTTAAAAAAATCATCAATTCTTCATTATTATTAAAAAGTAACTCATTATATTCAATATAATCTGACATTTTTTCTCCTTTTAACCCTTCTAAAATGCTCTGAGATACACGGATTTAAAAATTTTTGTATTTTTTCTAGGAATTTTTACCTAAAATTTTTTATAGTTTGTTTAAATAAAAAATCTTCTGCTTTATCTATATAATAGTTTTTATTACATTCCAAACATCGAGCAGGTTCATTAAATTCACAACCGCCATCTTCAACATAATATGGTTCATCACTTCCATATTCATTTTGAAGATTATATCTTTCTGGTGGATTTGGACAATGTCCTGGTGCTTCTTCAACTGCAAATTCTAATGCTTTTTCAAGTATTTTAATTCTGCAATCTTTACATAGTGTGGAGTTATAATCAGGCATATAAAAACATTCTTTGCCACATCTTGAACATTCAAAATGTTTTAAATCTTTATTTTTCATATTTCCTCCTTATAATCCTCTAGCATATTTTTTGACGTTTCTTTCAGACTGACGGTCTATTTTGTCCTGGTATTGTGATGCCTCAAGTTGAC
>CAKNPS010000004.1 GCA_930990515.1 uncultured Clostridia bacterium | reverse complement strand
GTGGATATCCGTCATTCACAGAACTATCTAATGCCCAAACATACGTAAAATCCCAAGGATATGAAGAGTCCCAATTCCCAGAAGTTGACGTATACCAACTTGAAGTTTTTGCATCTGTCGTAATAGTTCCTAAATATTCCGCCTGCCCATCTACGTCAGAACCATTAATCCCACCAACACTTGAAGCACAATTTCCACCATAATAGCAATAACTTACTGTTGATAAAGAATTACATCCCACTACTCCGCCTACATAATCATCATTTCCTGTCACATTTCCTATGTTATATGAATTATTTACTGTTGATGCCATTTGATTATTTCCCACAACTCCGCCGACAGATGAACTTCCTGTCACATTTCCTATGTTATATGAATTATTTACTGTTGATTGAACATAATTCCACCCCACAACTCCGCCGACAGATGAACTTCCTATCACATCTCCTGTGTTATATGAATTATTTACTGCTGATAGAGCATTTTCACCCACAACTCCACCTACAAAATTATCTCCTACCACTATGCCAGTGTTATAACAATTGATGATTCTTGCATTAGATGTATATCCTACAATACCACCAACATAATTAGTTCCTTGAATATAAGAATTTATCACCCCAAGATTAGAGATTTCTGCTCTGTCTGTTGTAGACTCTTCAATAACACTGCCAAAGAGACCTTTGTATTTAATATCTGTTGAATCTGCAGATGTGAAAACTCCAGACACTGTGTGTCCATCACCATCATAATGTCCAGAAAAATATTTACTTACACCTCCATCTGTCCCTATCGGATTCCACCAATATGCTGAAACATCAATATCTGCCGTTTGTTTGAAATATACTCCAGAATAATGATTCCCAGCAAAATCTACTTCATAAGCAAGCCCTGCGAGTTGTCTTGCCGTGGAAATAAGATAAGGGTCGGACTCAGTTCCTGTCCCACCTGCAAAAGTTGTGTCATAATTTCCGCTGTCCGTCCAAAACAAATCATAGTTGGTTGGAAGATCTGCACCAACACCAACCGCACGAAGAAATGGATAACCGTCATTCGCATACTGAGTTATACCCCAAGTATCTGTAAAATCCCATGGATAAGAACTGTTCCAAGTCACTGTGGAAGAAGAACCATACCAAGACTCTGTTTTTGCATCTGTCGTAATAGTGCCTAAATATTCCGCTTGTCCGTCTACGTCAGCACCATTAATTCCTCCAACACTTGAAGGACAGCCTCCACCATAATAGCAATTTTCTACTGTTGAAAAATTCTGTCCCACAACTCCGCCTAAATAACCACTTCCTGTCACTGAGCCTGTATTATATGAATTACTTACTGTTGAAAAATTAGCTCCCACAACTCCACCAACACTACCAGTCCCTGTCACTGTGCCATTGTTATATGAATTACTTACTGTTGATGAATTAGTAGAACCCACAACTCCGCCTGCAGATGAACTTCCTGTCACTGTTCCTGTGTTATATGAATTAATTACTGTTGATGAAAAACTAAATCCCACAACTCCGCCTACATTATAACTACTTGATGTCACATCTCCCGTGTTATATGAATTACTTACTATTGATGAATAACTATTGTCTCCTATAACTCCGCCTACAGTACCAGTTCCTGACACTGAAGCTGTGTTATAACAATTTGTGATATCTGTATAATAATCTCCTCCTGCAATTCCGCCAACATAGCTATATCCTTGAATATTAGAGTTTATCACTCCAACATTGGAGATTTCTGCTCTGTTTGTGAAAGATGTTCCTCTTACATAGCCAAACAGTCCTTGATAGGAATATGTTGAACTTGAGCCTGCTTGTGTGAAAACACCAGAAACCGTGTGAGCTCCTCCGTCATAGTGTCCTGCAAACTCATTATAATCACTTGAACTTGTATAAGTTCCAATTGCGTCCCACCAATATGCTGAAAGGTCAATATCTGCGGTTTGCTCAAAGTAAATATCTGAATAGTTTGTTCCACTGTTGACGTTTACTGCTAAAAGAGAAAGTTGTTCGGCTGTTTCGATTTGATATGGATCTGCTTCCGAACCTGTCCCACCTGCGAAGGAATCGGCATAATGATTTGCCCAAGAGTCATCATTTGTCGGCTCGGTCGCGTTTGAAGTTACATTATTTTCGTTTTCTGTTGAGCCTTCGTCAGAGTCTAATTCTAAATTCTCACTGTCTTGAATTCCCCCTCCCGCATCTTCTGATGCTGGAACGGAATAACTTGAACCAGAGAGTAAGACTCCACTCGTTATAGTTGCGGATGCTATAAACAAAAAAGAAAATAAAAAGATAAAAACTTTTTTTAATTTATTTTTTTTCATATTTTACCTCTTAAAATTTAATCTTTTTAGCAAGGAATTTATGTAATTTACAAAATTATTATATATAAATTTTCTCATATTACCAAATAAATTCTTAAAAAAAACAAAAATTAACTAAAAGGAGACGGAAATGAGCAGAGTTTGTGAAATATGCGGAAAAGGTAAAATGGACGGCAAAACTGTTAGTCATGCTAATAACAAAGCCCCAAGAAAATATAATGCTAACCTTCAAGAAACTGAAATCAATGGAAAGAAAGTGAAGGCTTGCACAAAATGCATCAAAACAGCAAAGAAAAACGGCTAATTTAAAATTAGTCGTTTTTTATTTATATTTTAAACACAAACAAATTCTGTCACCTTAATTGTTAATCTCATACCTAAAACATAGGTCGGTTGCTGATAGATAATACCACCACTTTCAGTTGAAACCACAACATTATTAAGATTGTTTCCTAAATCTCTCAAAAAGTAATATTCCCCATTACCATAAGGAGAACTAAGATAATCTGTAACTAAGTCAGAAAATTCGCATTCATAATTTCCACAAATATTTGAAATTTCATCTTGAGAAGAAAGAAAAATTGAACTTGTTGAACTTTCATTTCCATTTGGTCCAGTTGCTGTAAAGTATTGAGAATTTGCACTAAAATCAACTAAATAACTTTTATCATTGATATTAAAATTGTTTAAGAAATATTGCACTGATGAAAATGCTCCATTATTTGCTGAGACATATCCTTGATTTTGTTCTAAAGCGGTTTGGGAATATGCTCCGACATAAACGATTGTATCCATAACCGCCAAAGTGTCAGTTGTTACATATTCAGTTGAATTTGATGCTAAATCGGTATCTAATCGCCATTTAATAGGTTCAACCAAATACCAATTTCCTTGGAAGTTACAATATTCATTCCCGTTATATATTTTTGCTGAAAACATGCTACCAGCAAAATAATATACATTTGGAGAAATTGTCACCCCATCAGAATCTGTTAAAGTGCTATCGCCATTTAATGCGTTAATAACCCCACTATCAGTAACCCTTGTTTGTGGCATTTTCCCAAATTCTATATACCAATATCCGCCATCATTATCATAATACGCGCCAACATTTGGAACAAGATAAGCATAAATTGTCATATCACGCACAATTGCTGTATCACTCATAACAATATGTCCTTGAGCATCAATAACCTGCTCTCCACCACCATTTTGAGCAGTGTAATAACCATAAAATTCAAAACCTGCTCTTACTGGGATTTCAATTTCAGTAATTGATGTCGCCATACTACTATTAGAGAAGAATCCTTCATTTGGTCTAGAGTAAATTGCATCAAGTCCACCCGTTGCACCACTATGATTAAGTGTTATCATAAATTCCACTTGTTTCCATTGTGCATATAAATATAAATTTGGTTCAACATCAGAAGCTACATTAAAAGTTATTCCTGTGCCATCTGGCAAAGTGTTCCAACCAGTAAACTCAAATCGTTCTCTTTCGAACTGAACATCAGCAACAAGTTGTGGATTTCTAAGAAGATAATAATATTCATAAACTTCATAATCATTTGCTTCATCATTTAAATTTGTATTATAAGTAACCTTTTGAATCACAAAACGATCATCGTTTTGAATAATATACATATTTATTGGCAATTGAATAAATCCATCATTATCAACACTTTCATCATCTTCATCAACAATCCAATCATTCATTCCTTTATTTAAAAAAGCATTACCAATTAGATCCCCATACATAGGAATCTCTCTTAATTCAATACTATTCCAAATTGATCTACTTTTTGCATCATTAATTAAAGTGCTTCTAAATTCTACTGCCCTATCTGATAAACGATCTACTGTATCTAAATTTGTTACATAAATTTGTCTAGGATCACTCTCTCCAATATAGTCTGTAAAATAGCCACCAACTAAACAAGAAGCAATATCATTTAATTGTGTTCCTGAAATACCATAAGAGCTTGTAATAATTCCTAAATTAAATGCTGCATAAACATTTGCATTTGTTCCATCTCCAACAATTCCAGCTGATCCTAATCCACTTATTAATCCGTGATTATATGTAAATATAATTGTTGAATCTGACACTCCAGCAATTCCGCCAACGAATCTATCAAGAGCTGTTATATTTCCACTGTTGAATGAACTATTAACATCAACACTCACACAGCCACCGGCAATTCCGCCAACATAAGCTTCCCCCACAATATTACCAGCATTTCGACAATATTGAAGTGTTGGTTTTGCATAATAATCTAGTCTACTTGTTCCATCAAAATTTCCTATAATTCCACCAATATATGAACCCATAGCATATATATTTCCATAATTTTCACAAGCCACTATGTATGTATTATTTCTATCTTGTGTATAGCCTACTATTCCGCCAACATTATCACCACTTGACAAAATATTACCTTGAAATTTACAGTTAAAAATTTCTGTAATAATATGTGGAATTCTCCTATCTCTTACATCACTAACTATTCCACCAGTTTCACCCCTAGAATGAATTATCGCGTCTGTTACTGTAATATTTTTAGCCACAAATGTCTCACAAAGAGCATCAATCCTACCAAATAATCCGTAATCATCACCATACATACCAGAAATTAAAAATCCATTGCCATCATAATGCCCATTAAAATCCATAATACCTGGCCACCAAGTCCTTGATAAATCAATATTTGCTGTTTGAAGATAGTATTCTCCTTCTCTCTCAGCATTTCTAAGTAAATACGCCAAATCTTCTGCCGACTGAATTAAATATGGATCATCTTCCGTTCCCGAACCTTCAAGACGAGAAGATGCATAATCAAACCACTCACTTCGATCATCAACTGGTATGATTGCTGAATTTATAATTCCTTCTTCACTTTCATATCTTAAATAAGGTAAATTCATTTGAATTGCACGCTCTTGATACCATGGGTCTCCCAAAAAATTTATTGCACTGAAAACATCATCAACTGTTCCGCTGATTGGATCAATAAAATCAACTCCACCATCATTTCCACCAGAATAATCTATTATATCACAATAAGGTCCACCCCAGACTGAATTTGACAAGTCATTATTATTCATAATTGTGCCTGCCAATGCTCCAAAATTTACATATGGTGCAAAAGATGCGTCCATAAGACTTACACAAGTATTCATAGCCGAATCATCTTCCATAATGCCAACAATTCCACCAGCATATCCTGCTGAAATTGTTATTGCGCCATAATTATATGAATTCTCAACAGCACTTCTTTCAACCATTTGTCCAACTAATCCGCCAAAGAAACTTTCACTTGCAGAAGTATGACCATTTTCTTGTATGCTTCCAATATTATAGGAATAAAAAATGCGTGAAGTCGCACTAGTAGTTCCAACAAGTCCGCCCACATAATTATTACCATAAACCGCACCTATATTAAAACTATAGACAAAAGGATATTGTAAATTATTACTTGACTCATAACCACCAGCAACACCACCAACATTTTCTATCCCATAAATATTTCCACGATTTGAGCAGCCTATGATTGCTGTATTTCTTGCCAATCCAACAATTCCGCCTACGTTGTTTTCCCCAACAACAAAGCCACCAAAAACACAATTTTCAATTATTGAATTTGTTGCTCGTCCAACAATACCGCCGGTATAATTTCCATCTGCACTAACATAAGAACTTACCACCTTGACATTCTTTATTGTTGAATCTTCAATGTCGTCAAAAAGTCCACCTCGCATATTAGAATAAAAATTATAAATGCTATAGCCATTTCCGTTATATGTAACACCAACAGCATCTCTTCCAATAATTCTTATTCCCGACAAATCTATGTCATTAACTTGCTCATAAAAGACATTTTGTTCTTGACCATAAATTGCATAAGCAAATTCTTCTGGAGTGCTAACTATGTAAGGATCAGCTTCAGTCCCTGCTCCTGAAGGTTTAATTCTGTCTTGAATTTCGTTATGCACAGGGAAGAATACATCAATTGATGGTGCGGATGCTACTGCAACAGAATCGTCAAGTCCTATATCGGAATTCTTATTTTTCTCTAAATCTGAAATTAAAAACCCACCACCAATAATTGTGGTCAGCATCAAAACCAAAGAAAAAATATTCAGTATTAATTTTTTCATAAGCATTTCTCCTAAAAATTACCTTTATGCCAATATATTTATAGTTTATTATAAAATAAATTTATGATTTTACCAAATATTTTTAAAAGATAAACAAAAAAAGAGCCATTGCCTCTATTTAATAAAATTACAAAAAGCCTTATAGGTGTTATATAAATCGCCTTTAGAAATAAGTTCATAAGGGGCATGCATTGAGATTACTGGCACGCCGATATCTATGGTGTCAATGTTAAGTTCAGCCACATATTTTGCGATTGTGCCACCGCCACCAAGGTCAACCTTACCAAGTTCAGAAGTTTGATAAATGACATCAGTGTCACGGAAGATTTTTCTAATTTCTCCCATAAACTCAGCAGAAGCATCATTTGCCGAACTTTTACCGCCAGAGCCAGTAAATTTATTTATAGACGCACCACAAGAAATCATAGAAGCATTCATTCTTTCATAAACATTTGGAAAATTTGGGTCAAAACAACTTGTGACATCAGCCGACAAGCACTTAGATTTTGCACGAACCTTTCTAGGAGTGCATTTTAAACTTTCTGAAATTTCGTCCATCAAATCTTCATAGACTTTACTCTTCATTCCAGTGTTTCCCTCGCTTCCGATTTCTTCCTTGTCGACAAGAAGAGTCAAAATTGTATCGTCAGATTTTGTATCCAAAATGGCACGGAGTGCTGGATACGCGCAAGACTTGTCATCGTGTCCATAACCACCAATAAACGCCCTGTCAAAACCAATATCTCTTGCCTTATATGCTGGAACGGCACAAAGTTCGCTTGATAGGAAATCTTCTTCCAAAATACCATATTTTTCATTTAAAATTGCAAGGACATTGAGTTTGATTTTGTCTTTAATTTTTTCTCCCTTATATGCTTTGCCACCAATAACAAGGTTAAGTTGTTCACCAGTAATAATTTTGTAGCCATTAGACATCATTTGCTCTTGTCCAAGATGTGGCAAAAGGTCATTGATGTAAAAAATCGGGTCATTTTCATCTTCACCTATAACTACGTTTACTGAAGTTCCATCTTTTCTTATTATGGTTCCGTGAAGAGCAAGCGGAATGGTTGTCCATTGATATTTTTTAATGCCGCCATAATAGTGAGTTTTAAAGAAACAAAAGCCACTATCTTCATACATAGGATTTTGCTTCAAATCAATTCTAGGGCTATCAATATGTGCCCCTAAAATTTTGATACCGTGTTCTTCTAAATTATTTTTCCCAATTCTAAACACTGCAACACTTTTGTCACGATTGACATAATATCTTTTGTCGCCGACCTTTAATTTATCTCCAAATTTAAACTCCTTGAAACCTGCTTGCTTCACAATTTCAACAGCATTTCTGCAAGTTTCACGCTCTGTTTTTGAAATATTGATAAAATTCTTATATTCATCAGCGAATTTGTAGCATTTTTCAATATCTTTTTCATCTGATTCTTCAAAATAATTCTTTTTCTTATAAAAAAGTTTGTCAGCAAGATTTTCTTCTTTTTTCTCTAAAGTTGCATCGTTTTGTTTCTTATTACTCATAAAATCCCCCTATTAATTATGATTATACCACATCAAAATTTTATTCCAAACTGTTTGCAACTGTTTTTTATTTTTTTACTAAAAAAGTTCTAATATATATTAAATCTTCTAATAATTTGTTCTTTTAAAAAATAAAAAGCCACTAAAGTGTAGTGGTTTTTTATTTAATTTATTTATAAATTTTAACTAAATTTTTATAGAAGAATACAAAGCACACCGCCTTTCCCTTCGTTGATGATTCTTCCTAAAGTCTTTCGCATTTTTCTTTGTGCATCAGTTGGCATCATAACAATTTTGGAGGAAATGTTTTCGCCAATCATACTAGACAAACTCTTTCCTAAAAGATTTGTCTCCCAAATTTTTTCAGGATTATTTTCAAATTGCTCATTAAGATAATTTACAAG
Source organism: uncultured Clostridia bacterium (assembly GCA_930990515.1). Classification (GTDB taxonomy): domain Bacteria; phylum Bacillota; class Clostridia; order Christensenellales; family UBA1242; genus Caccovivens. The sequence goes on along the minus strand of CAKNPS010000004.1, from coordinate 126,533 downwards.
GTCTTGACTTTGACTTTCACTTCCAACAAGTGGAGTAACTTCCGTTTCAACATCAACTTTAATTATATGCAAACTTGGAGCAGTTGCCCTAATTTTGACACCAAAACGATTGCCTTGCTTCACAACTTCTGGTTCTTGAAGAACAAAATCTTCTTGTTTTGGAACAACAATTCCATAGCCTGTTTCTTCCACTTCATTTAGTGCAAATTTGAGTTTGTCATATTCAAGTTTTGCAGTTGCCAAGTCTTTGATATATGAAACAAGTTCGAAATCGTCTTTAATTTCAAAGCCACACTCCGCTGATAGAACTGTATAGAATAGGTTTTCTTTTGGAACAACCGAAAAACGAATAATGCCTTCGCCCATTTCCACATTAGAAAAAGTGATAGGGTCAAAACTTTCGCTCTCTGTGAAAACAACGGCATCTCTATTTGCGTCACCAATCTTGTTTATGTCATTTCCAAATTTCTTGATTTCTCCAACAATTTCTTTAATGATAGGGTTAGAAAATGGTAATGCTGAAATCCATTTTGGCATATCAACTTTGATGCTTGTGACTGGAAATTCCAAAAGCATTTTTTCAAAAATTCTATCCACATCGCTTTCTTTCATTTCCTTAACATTCATAGCAACAACTTGAGCATCATATTTTTCTGCTAAACTTTGAGCAAGTTTTTTGCTTTCGCTATTTGTTGGATTTTTTGTGTTTAAAACAACAACAAAAGGTTTTCCTGTTCCCTTCATATCTTGAATTATTTGTTCTTCCGCTTCCACATAACTTCCGCGTTCTAAGTCTGTCACACTTCCATCAGTTGTGACAACAATGCCGATTGTGGAATGTTCTGTCATAACCTTTTTTGTGCCAAACATTGCTGCTTTTTCAAATGGCATTTCTTCTTCTGACCATGGTGTTTTGACAAGTCGTGGCTTGTTGTTTTCTTTTGTCCCCATTGCTCCACTCACCAAATATCCAACGCAATCAATCATTCTGACTTTCAAATTGATTTTGTCTGCAACTGAAATCTTAACTGCTTCATTTGGAATGAAACGAGGTTGAGTTGTCATTACTGTTTTGCCGTCTGCACTTTGAGGAAGTTCGTCAATCGCACGATTTTTAACATTTTCATTATCAATGTTTGGAATGACAAGTTTTTTCATAAACTCTGCAATAAAAGTGGATTTTCCCACTCTTACAGGTCCAACAACACCGACATATATATCCCCGTTTGTGCGAGATTTAATATCTTCATAAATTTGGTATTTTTCCATAAGACCTCCACGCATACCCTATCTTATGAAAGAAATTTGCAAAAAAGAACAAAAAATGAAAGAAGTTTAGTTAGTTATTTTATGGACAAATAAAAAATAGTGGTTTAATTCCCACTATATTTCTAATTTCAAAAACAAGCCTTAAATTTATTTTTTCCTTTTTGCTTTGGTCAAGTTGAAACTTAAATCAAGCAAAAATTTCAAATCATCGTCAGAAACTTCATTAAGCACAATAGTAAGCCAGTGAACCTTGTTCATGTGATAAGCAACATAAACACCTTTCTTTTTTAGCATTGGTTCGCGTATTAACGGGTCGGTTTTAACATCTAAAATGTCAAGAATTTCCTTTCCGTTTTTTCCGAGTTTATCAGCGGAAATACGCATTAAAAGAGTAAACCATTTTCTGTTTTCTTTGTGTCGGAAAATTAAAATATCCGACTCTTTAAAAGGTGTGTCATATTTAATTCCATATTCACTTTCAATATACTTAATTAGATTTTCTATCGTCATCTTTTTCTATATTCTCTTCTTTAGTTTTACGAACTTCGACTTCTTCGTTTGTTTCGTTCTTTACTTCAACTTCTTCTTTCTCAACATTATTTGTGGCATCTGATGTTTCACTGTTTTCTTCGTTATCATCGCCTTTTTTGCCTTTAATTTTGCTCATCAAATCGACCTTGTTTTCTTTTCCCGTGAGAAGTCGTTTGATATTTCCGTGGTGAAGTGCAAAAACTAAGATAACATTAAGCCAGATTATCACAACACAAGGAATCCAATTCGGCATTGAATTTAAAACGAGTAGGCAAGTGGAAGTTATAGACATTGTCAAAATGTATGTGAAAGAAACAACCGAGCCATATTTTAAAACAAACAAAAGAAGCAAAAAACAAATCACAAAAACAATAAGGGAAATCCACCAAAATGTTGGGTGGAATGTGAAAAGTCCAAATGTTGAAGCAACCCCTTTTCCGCCTTTGAATTTATAATAAACTGGAAAACAATGCCCAACAATAGCAAAAAACGCCGTAATAAAATACGCTAAATTTCCTTCTCCAGCATAAAAATGATTGATTACGAAATAGGCAATAAGTGCTGGAAGTCCACTCTTGATTGCGTCCATAACCAAAGTTAAAATTGCTTCTCCAAAACCACGGGTTCTAAGCATATTCATAGTTCCTGGATTATGACTTCCAACTTTTGTGATGTCTTTTTTACCAAATGCCCAAGAAAAAATGCGGGCAAAACTTATGCTTCCAATAAGATATCCAACAACGGCACAAATTGCAAAAGCGATATAAACACTCATTCTTCATCTCTCCCTTTAAATATAAGTTCTATTGGTGTTCCCGAAAAATCAACTTTTTCGCGGAGCCTATTTTCTAAATATCTTTGATATGAAAAGTTAATTAAAGTTGGCTCTTTACAGAAGAAGACAAACTTAGGCGGATTTGTGGAAACTTCTGTTGCAAACATAATTTTTGCTTTTTGTCCATTTTTAGCAGGCGGTTCAAAATTCAAAATAGCATCTTGCAAAATGTCGTTTAAAACACCAGTGGTTATTCTTCTTGATGCATTTTCATAGACTTTGTCAACCGCTTCCATAATTTCACTTAAACCTTTTCCAGTGAGCGCCGAAACAAAAAGCACCACAAAATAGGACATAAACGCAAGTTTATTCTTTAAATTTTCCACATATTTATTTTTGTCCATTGTTTTTAAGTCCCACTTGTTAACAATCACAACACTAGGCTTTCCTGCTTCGTGGACGAAACCTGCAATTCTGACATCTTGTTCAGCAATTTCTTTTGAAGCATCAAAAACAATCAAAACAACATCTGAATTTTCAATGGCGTTCATACTTCTTAAAACAGAATAGCCTTCCACACTTTCTTTTTCCACTCCGCGTTGTCGCCTGAGTCCTGCAGTGTCAACAAGATAGTAATCTTTTTTATTGCACTTGAATGGAATTGTCACAGAGTCCCTGGTTGTGCCTTCCACATCACTTACAACCACTCTCTTTTTACCAAGAAGTCGATTGATAAGAGAAGATTTCCCAACATTTGGACGTCCAACAAGTGTGATTTTAATGCCGTCTACTTCTACTTCACTTTCCTTATCTGGAAAATATGAAACAATTTTATCTAAAACATCGCCAATGCCTTTTCCCTGCGTGCATGAAATTGGCATAGGGTCGCCAATGCCTAAACTATAAAAATCATAAAGATTTGTCGTGTCAAAATTATCAAGTTTATTCACCACTAAAACAATAGGAAGTTTTTTTCTACGAAGCATTTTGGCAACTTCCAAATCTCCAAGCGTTACCCCGGTTTTCCCATCAACCAAAAAGACAATGACGGTGGCATTTTCAAGTGCTAAATCAACTTGCTCTTTAATTTCATCTTGAAAAACATCTTCCGACTTAAATTCCACACCACCAGTGTCCACAATGGTAAATTTACGCCCACACCATTCTGCGTCAGCATAAAGTCTGTCACGAGTAACCCCCGCAACATCATCGACAATACTCAGTCTTTTCCCACAAATTTTATTAAAAAATGTTGATTTTCCAACATTTGCACGCCCAACAATGGCAACAATAGGTTTTTCCATAAATTAAATATATCACACTTTAAGCCATTAAATCAAACGAATTTATTAAAAAACAAAAAACACCAAAAGGTGTTTTAAAGTTCTTTTCCACAATATTTACAGAATTTTGAATCTTCGTCAATTTGCTTGCCACAATATTTGCAATAAATTTGATTTTTCTTAATCTCGTTTTGAATAGGTTCGTCAAAAATTGTTTCTCTTCTTTTAGGATAACTTACTTTTGCTGACATTAAATCTTCAATATCTTCTTTACCAGCTTGTTGAATATATTGGCTAGTCTTAATGGTATAGTTGGAAAAATTTGGAATAAAACTTATTACCACTAAAACCAAAGAAATTGCCAAAACAAAAATGCCAACAACTAAAAGTGAAATGCCAATGTGCAAATTATGTTTTGCAAGGAAAACTGCCCCAACAACAACTAAAATCACACTAACAGTCAACAAACAAAAGCCGGCAATTTTTAAGTTGTGACAAATTTTGTTTACATTTCTCTCTTTATATTCCATATATTTGTTTCTTTTTGCCATTTTTATCTCCAGTAATATTTTAGCAAAAATTTCATCAAAAGTCAATATTTCATCATTTTTTGCAATTTCTATGGCAATTTGAACAGTTATGTGGACATTTTTTATGTTTTATTAAACGATAAATCAAAATTATGGAAACAAGAACCAAAAGTATTGCTAAAATAACAAGAACTGTCGGACAAAAATCAAAAATTTCAAAAGACAAAGCAATGTTATAAACAATAAAACTCAAAACATAAGCCACCACAAGTTGAATGATAATTCCCACAATCGTCCACTTTGTTCCAATCTCCGCTTTCATCATGGAAATGGAAGCAAGACAAGGTGTGTAGAGTAAACAAAAAACTAAAAATGACAAAACGGAAGCGGTCGATGGAAAATAGACCACACTGGTTGAGAGCAGAATGGAAGAAGAAATGAGTTTGGTGGCATTATAGTCCACACCATTAAACATTGCGATTGATGACACAACAACTTCTTTTGCCACAAGTCCGGCAAGCAAGGCTGAAACAATCGCCCAGTTATTAAATCCAAGTGGTTCAAAAATTGGTGCTAAAAATTTTCCTATTTCTTGCAAAACACTGCCATTTCCGTCTAACACAAATTGAAATTTGAAAGTAAAAGAAGAAAGCAAAAAGACGATGATATTCATAGCAATCATAATTGAGCCGACTTTGACAAGAAAAGTTTTTACATTGTTTTTTAAAATGTTTTTCAAGCGTCTTAAAGAAGTCACTCGATATGGCGGAAATTCTAAAATGAAAGTTTGATTGTCGCTTTTTAAAACGGTTTTATCTAAAACAAGGGAAACTAAAATTGCCACAACAACGCCTAAAAGATACAAACCCATAATAACAAAAATATTGCTTGCTCCAAAAAATGCCCCACCAACAACAGTGTAGATTGGAATTTTTGCCGAACAACTCATATATGGACACAAAAGTGCTGTCTTAATTTTGCTATTTTTGTTGTCCATATTTCTTGCTGTCATAATTGCTGTTGTGGAACAACCAAACCCCATAAGTAAAGTGTAAATACTTTTTCCAGAAAGCCCCACTTTCCCTAAAATGTCTTCAAATGTAAAAGCAATTCTGCTCATATATCCGCTATCTTCCAGTAAACTCAAAAAGAAAAATAAGAGAACGACTTGTGGTAAAAATGAGAGCACGGTGGAAAGACCATTAAATATAGCATCAGAAAAAAGGTAATGTACCCAACTTTCTCCAAGCACGCTTTTAAGTCCAGATAAAATTGGAGAAGAAATCAAAGATAAAAACTGCGAGAGTAAGTCACTTAAAAAAGCACCAAGAGAGAAGAAAGTTAAAAAGAAAATAAAAGCAATAATAAGAAGAAAAAGTGGAAGAGCGAGATATTTATTAAGTAGCACTTTGTCCAACCTACTTTTTCCATAAGTGAAATTAACTTTTTGGCAACTTTTATCTATCACTTCGTCAAGAAAATTATATCTTGCTTCTGTCAAAATTTCTAAACTATTAGTTGGCACAAGAGAAAAAATCTTCTTGATTTCTTCGTCGCTATAACCTTTAAGTTTGAAAAAACTTTCGTTTCTTTCAAAGGCTTTAATGGCAAAAATTGTTTGTTCGTTTTTATTTTTATCTTTGAAATAATTTTTAACAACTGAAAAATCAATTTTTTCAAGATATGGAAGCGGTTTTATGATATTTTCTTTTAATAAACTCTCTTTCAACGCATCAACCTTAATCTTTTTTTCCGCATTAATTAAAATTACATCGCAACCAAGCATTGTTGAAAGTTTTTTTTCATCGACTTTAAACTTAACTTTTTTATCAATCTCATTTATGGCAATAACAACATCTAAATTTTCTTCCAAAAGGCAAAGTGATAGATATAAATTGCGTTGAAGATTGTTCCTGTCACAAATGTTGATAATTTTTTTATAATTCTTGCCTTCAATAATCTTAAAAGAAACTTCTTCTTCAAATGAGAGTGGCGAAAGTGAATATAGCCCGGGTGTATCCACAAGAAGAAAATTTTTATCTTTCACTTTCATCATTTTCTTCTTTTCTTCCACTGTCACACCGTGCCAGTTGCCAATATGTTCATTTGAACGAGTGAGTGCATTATATAAAGTGGTTTTTCCAGAATTTGGATTTCCGACTAAAAGTATTTCTTCCATTTCACATCTTCTCCACTAAAATATAGGAAAGTAGGTCTGCTTTTATTGACAAAATATATCCCCTAATTTCCACCAAAAAAACTTTCTTAAGAATGGAAGTATTGAGAATTTTAATAGCCTGTCCTTTAATTAACCCAAGTTCTAAAAATCTGCGAGCAACCTTTTCGTTTTCGCCAGAAATACTTTTAATTTTATATGATATATTAAGTTTTCCACTTGTCAAAGGCATCATATTAAAAATTTATGGTAAAAAATTTTTTAATATGAAAAAAATCTTGAAATATGTAAATATTGTGGAAAAATGTTTGCGTTTACACAATATTTTGTGATAAGATAAAAGTGTTTAAGGAGAAAAAATTATGAAATGTATATATTGCGGTTGCGAAGAAAGCAAAGTTTTAGATAGTCGTAGCACAGACGAATCAAATTCAATTCGTAGAAGAAGAGAATGTCTTAATTGTGGAAAGCGTTTCACAACTTATGAAACAGTGGAAACTGTGCCAATTTTAGTTATCAAAAAAGATGGTTCTCGCCAACCTTTTAATATTGAAAAAATCAAGTGCGGAATGATTAAAGCCTGCGAAAAACGCCCTGTAAGTATGGCTCAAATTGACGAAATGGCAGAAGATATTGAAAAAACAATTCAAAATTCACTCAATCAAGAAGTTAAATCAAGCGAGATTGGCGAAATGATTATGGAAAGACTTAAAAAAGTTGATGAAATCGCTTATGTGCGTTTTGCTTCAGTTTATCGCCAATTCAAAGATGTCACCAACTTCATCAAACTCATCACCGAAATGTAGCCATGCTACTTTCTAGATTCTAGCAAAGTTTATTACTAACAAAATATATAAATATAATTAAACTTAATCAAAATCTCCAGTTGCGAACTGGTAACAATGTTACTCTCTAGATTTTAGCAAAGTTTATTACTAACAAAATATATAAATATAATTAAACTTAATCAAAATCTCCAGTTGCGAACTGGTAACAATGTTACTCTCTAGATTTTAGCAAAGTTTGTTTTTGTATTGTTGATGCTTTTTAAGTTGTATCACTGTTTGATTAAGTTATGTTAAACTTAATGTTCTTAAATATATTGTAAAATATTAAGACAGGCAACGCCTGTCATTTTTTCTTATTGTTTGATGTGCCAAGCACATAAGGTGTTGGATTTGAAGAAGCATAAAGTTCCACCAAAATGGTATCTTCTCCCACCTTGACAATTTGAGAAATTGGAATAAAAAGTTCCATTCCACTTTTAAAGACATTCCAAAAGTTTCTCTCTCCCGGGACAACAATTCCTTGCAAGCAACTTGTTTGCAGATTAAAACAAATGTCCACAATGTGTCCTAGTCTTTTTCCGTCAACAACATTGACAACTTCTTTGCACCTTAATTCCAAAAATGATGTTTCCATAAAGCATAATATGTTGAAAATTGTCAAATAATGACAGGCATTGCCTGTCTTTTATAATTTTACACTTTATTGATTATTTCCAAAACAAAAATTTTTATTAAAATATCAATTAACAACTTGTGACAACATCACTTACTCGAAAAATTTTTTAAGAGTTTTCAGGGCAGTTTTTTCAAGTCGAGAAACTTGTGCTTGACTTATTCCGACTTCTTCGCTCACTTCCATTTGAGTTTTTCCAACATAATAACGCATCAAAAGAATTTCTTTTTCGCGTTCTGACAAGTTTTTAATTGCATCATTCAATGTCATTTTCTCAACAAGGTTTTCATCATCGTCCTTTTCGCTTGTGATTTGGTCCATAATTCGCACGGTTTCATTTCCGTCATTATAAACTGGTTCAGAAAGAGAAACGGTTTCACTTATCGCATCTAAGGCAAAAGTGACTTCTTCAAGCGGAATTTCAAGAACTTTGGCAATTTCATCTAAACTTGGCTCACGATTTTCCTTTTTGATTATTTCTTCTTTTACTTTTAATGATTTATAGGCGACATCACGAATAGAGCGACTGACACGAACGGAGTTGTTATCTCTTAAATATCTTTTAATTTCGCCGATAATCATAGGGACTGCATAAGTGGAAAATTTAACTCCCAAATTTTCATCAAAATTATCAATTGCCTTAAGAAGTCCCACGCACCCCACTTGAAACATATCATCAGCCTTCTCAGATTGTCCTGAAAAGCGTTGCACGACAGAAAGCACCAGTCTTAAGTTTGCAACAACAAATTGGTCGCGTGCAAATTCATCTCCTGCTTTTACTTTTTTCATAAGTTCCACAATTTCTGCATTTTTAAGTTTTGGAAGAAGAGAAGTGTTCACTCCAGAAATAACAACACGATTTGCCATATTGCCCCCTAAAATATACAAAAATGTTTTTCTCAATTTTAAAGGGAAATATTCAAAAAATATCTTAAAATACAAAAATAGTCAAAAAATAACAAAAATTTTAATGTTTTTTCGTTTAAAAATACAAAAAATTAGATAATATATAATTTTTAATTAAAATAATTCAAAATTAATATTAAATCACTAAAAATTCCTAAACAAAAGACTTATAAATAGGTTTTAAAAATAAAATTTTAAATTAAAATAGATTAATTTTAATATTTTTTTAAATAATATCAGTTTTTTCTAATTTTCTTTTTAATTTATTTAAAATTTTCTTTTCAATTCTTGAAATATAACTTTGACTTATTCCCATAAGGTCAGCGACTTCTTTTTGTGTTTTTTCTTCATGCCCATTTAACCCAAAACGATATACCATAATTTGCTGTTCTCTTACATCTAATTTATTTAAAATGCTGAAAAGCACTTGTTTGTCCGAACCTGTTTCTAATCCTTTTGAAACAATATCTTCATCAACAGGAATGATGTCTTGAAGAAGTAACTCATTTCCTTCTCCATCATTAGAAAGTGGCTCGTCCAAACTCACTTCATTTTTAATTCGAGTATTTTTTCTAAGTTGCATCAAAATCTCATTTTCAATACAACGCGATGCATAAGTTGCAAGTTTAATGTTCTTGTCAAGGCTATAAGTTTTCACTGCTTTGATAAGCCCAATCGCACCAATAGAAATTAAATCTTCAAGTTCAATTCCGCTTGTTTCAAATTTTTTGGCGATATAGACCACAAGACGAATGTTGTGTTCAATGAGTTTATCACGAGCGACATTATTTCCCTTTTGTATCTCTTCCAAAAGCACTTGTTCTTCTTCTGGCTCAAGCGGTTCAGGAAGTGCCTGATTTCCACAAACATAAAAAACAACATTTTCCGTTTCTTTAAAGTAACTACGATTTAAAAATTTGTATATAATAAGCCTAATTTTTTGAATAAAATTCATAATAAATCTCCTTTTATGCAAAACTATTGTGCAAAATCATCTCGTAACTCTTAAAATTCTTTAAACATAGGGCAAGCACTGGCTTTTCTTGTTCCTTTTCTCCCACCACAATTTTATCAATTTCAAAAGCTAAAACTTTTGAAGAGTCCGCCACAGTTCCAAGATTGATATAGTGAGCAAATTTAAGATTTTTCATGTCTATTTTCTTAGTCAAAATGTCCGCAATGTCCACATTAAACAACTCTCTAAAAAGTTTGTAACTAATTAGATTTACGGGTTTATTGGTTATAGGGTCAGAAAGAAGATTTCCAGTATCTAAAAACCCCTTACATTCGCAAGTTTTCCCTTCATTTAAAAGTTTGACTTCTAGGCAAAATTTTTCAATCTCCTTCCGTTTATTAACAAATTTGATTAGATAACCTAGCACAAAATACGTCACTATGATAATACTCAAAATTATGACTGTACTCAACTGCCCAAAGGTTTGCACAAAAAACGCGCACACTCCCCCATAAAGAAAAGTGCAAAAGAAAAATGTTAAATATATTTTCAAAAAAGAAGAAAATTTCTTATATGAAAAGGTTATGGAAACAAGCAAAACTGCCAAAAACATTTTAAGCAAAAATTCTCCAATTTTAGACAAATGGAAAAGTGGAGAAATCAAGGCAACAATCGCCCCTAAAATTGACGCTAAAATGATAAAATGGCATTTCACTCGCAAAACTTTTGCTGTTGTTTTGAAAATAAGAAAGTCGATTATGAAATTTTGAAGAAGAGTATATTCTACAATAATTTCCATCTTCCACTCCTTTCTCCCATTTTATTAAATCTAAAACAAAATATATTAAGAAAAAAATCAGTTAAATTTAAAAATTTTCACTCTTTTTGTCAAAAAAATTTTTATTGACTTTTAGTTACTTTTATGGTAAAATAATTTTATGAAAAGGAGAATTTTATGGAACTTAATTTTGATAGTTATATAGATAGATATTTAAAATATAATTTAGTAACTCCAGAACTACTCGAAAGCCCAATCGTAAATTGTTGTGACGAAGAAGGAAAATTAAAAGACGACATTACTGGCTCTATATTTAATAAAGACACTTTTTACCAACGAAATGTTGATAAATTAGATTTTAATGAAATCCTTTTTTGCCAATATTTGCAAGGTATTAAAGCCGTTTTAGATAATGATGCTGAATATAAAGCATTAAAAACCAATACAGAAAAGCAACAATATATCAATAGTCTACTTAAAGGTTTAATGGTTATCACTGATAATAGTCTTATTAAATCAACCAATGCAAGAATTGAATTTGACAAAGAACACTTGAAAAAAATATATTATAGACATAATTTTCCAGATGCATTTTTAGATAGACTCCCTTATGTCGTGTCTTATGTTACACTCAAAAGAGGTTTCGAGATGTATGATAAAGAACAATTTTTTATGGAAAAGGATAACCCTAAATTTTCTGTATTTATCAATTTTTACAAAGGGAATAAAAAACTCAAAGATGCAGATTTTATCTTATCAGTTGGAGAAAAAATTGGAATTGATTATGAAAAATATCTAAATAAAGATAAAGAACTCGCTTAAAATGATATCAAATCATAAAATAAGTTTTAAATACTCGTAACCTTTGAAATTAGAAAAAATAGTGGCAATTTTTACCACTATTTTTTTATTTGATAAACGATTAATTAAAACGATTCTTTTTAATTTAAAAATGAATAATTAATAATGTGAAAACAATGCTTAAACACAAGCAAAAGTTTTAACATTGAGTGTTATCCTTACGCCTAACAACTTCTGCATTTTGGCTTGCGTGACTGTTCCAAATCTTGTAATACACTCTGCATTATTTAAATTTGAGCCAACATCGCGCGTCCAATACATTAATTTATTTCCCAACATATCTGAAACCAAGTCAGAAAACTCTGCTTGATAATTTCCTTCGCCAAAGACTTCGTCCAAATCTATTGTTGATGTTGGTAGAGCATAGGAATCAGAATGAGTTTGTGCAGTTATATTACCACTTGAATTTGTAAAAACTTTCCAACTCATATCTTTACGTGTTATATAATCATTATTCATCACAGTTCCATCCCAACCTGTATTACTATCAATCAAAAAATGGTTATCATGGTTATTCAAAATTGTTGAGTTTGAAGATGAATAACCACCATTAAGTCCAACAAATCCAAGGTTCCATACACTTGCGAAAACAACTTTTTCACTTACAGCAGTAATATTCCCATTTTCAGTTGCATATCCTTCGCTATAATTCCCAGATAGATAATACTTCACTGGTTCAACTTTATACCAATTTCCGTTATATCTTAAATATTCTTCGCCATTACTAAGAATATATGAATTATATCCTTTTGTTCCATATGCTTCTTGTTTTCCATTTTTGAAAGAAAAATCAGAAAAAGTGAATGTATATGTTGAACCATCATTAAGATATCCACCATTTATAATTATATATAAAGTTTCATTGTCGCCAGAATTAAAAGTTAACTTTTTAGAACCATTACTTACTAAATCTAAATACGCAATTTCTGTTGAAGAATTATCGTTATTAACTGGAGCAGCATTTAAAACTTGAAGTCTTGGTTTGCTACTTGGATTATTTGTTGCCCCAGACAACATATTAAAATTAATAGTATAATTAGTATTTTTCAAAACTTGAACTTGTGTCCCTACGATTTCCCAACCACCTGCAGTATTAATTGATATTGAACTTTGCTTGTTTTCATAATTATATGAAGTTCCAATATTTTCATTTAAACTATATTTATTCCAATGCGTCATATTTTCTTCAAGTTGTTTTGTTGGAAGATTATAAGTATTTCCTGAAGTTGTCAAACTCACTTCGCCTGTTGATAAGCGAAAATTGCCAAGACTAAATGTTACCGTTTGATTATCTGCGATATAACCAGCATTGATTGCAATATACATATTAGTATCAGTCCCTATAACTCTAAATGTTGTTGTAATTGTTCCAGCACCTTCTGTTGTTGGCAATCTATATGTTAGATAGTCCCTCTCAGTATTATTTGAGTTCGTTGGCCCACCAGCATTTATTATTTGAATTGCTAATCCACCATCTGCATTTTGAACTTGTCCATAATCTCCTAAATTTTCTTCAAGTCTATTATAATTTGGCACTATGTAATCAAAAGTTAAAGTATATTCAACACCAACAATCGCAGGAATAGCAATTGTAAGAATTTCCCAGACTCCTACTGTTGTAACTGTAAAGGTGCTCATTTTGGTCATTTCATTATAGCTAATATTTGAGAAATTACTACCATTACGTTCACTCCAATTCCTTAAATCGCTATCTATAATACTTGTTTGAGGGTATCTTCCCATTTCCACATACCATTTACCCAACTCTTCATCATATCTTGCTGGATTTTTAGCAATCCAATTTGCATACCATACCATTGCACTTGTGGAGAATGTGTTTGAAACAAGAATTTCTCCACTCGAATTTATTGTCTGTGTCCCTGTTCCTGTAGAACTATTATAAAATCCACTAAAATTAAATCCTTCTCTACTTGGTACAGGAATATTTGTAATACTTGTAGTGCAACTTGAATTACTATACCAACCTACTCCATATTTTAAGTATATAGTTGAATCTGCATTTCCATTTTGATATTTAAGTGTCGTTGTATAAACATTTGAAACAATATATATGCTAACACTAATATCTTGTGCTGGCATTGAAAATGTCAATGTGTTTGTTTGCACAGTTGCAACCGGAGAAGTTATTTGTGATAATTTATATCCATTTAAAATTGTTGAAGCAACAACTCTTACTTCTGTTCTAAAATCTATTTCGGCATTATAATCTTTAAAGTTTGATCCTATTAAATTATCACCGTGATAGATACTGAACTGAAAACCATCTAATCCACTATTATACCATGTTCCATTCACATTGTAGTTGACATCTAGCCGATATTCCTGATAAGTCATTTTGATAATAATTTCATTATACCATTTAGTTTGATGACTTCCATCTGAACTTGCTGTAAAAGTATATGTGCCATTATTATTAGTAAGTGTTCCATTTCCACCCGACAAAGATACACTTTCAAGTTTATACCCTGTCGCTGGTTTTATGTCTGAAATTGTGATTGTTCCACCATGCTGTATTAAACTTGTTGTTGCTTCATTTGTCACATCATTTAACGATTGATATGGACTTGAATAAACAATATCAATCGTTCCGCTTGCATTATCTTGAACATTTGTTGGACTCATAATGTTTATGCCAACATAATATTCTTTCCATGTCATTTTAATAATGATTTCATTATACCATTGAACTTGATGACTCCCGTCTGAACTTGCTGTAAAAGTGTATGTGCCATTATTGTTTGAAAGTGTTCCATTTCCACTTGTTATATAAACACTTTCAATTCTCATACCTGCCGCTGGTTTTATGTCTGAAATTGTGATTGTCCCACCATGCTGTATTAAACTTGTTGTTGCTTCATTTGTCACATCATTTAACGATTGATATGGACTTGAATAAACAATATCAACCGTTCCACTTGCATTGTCTTGGACGTTTGTCGGACTCATAATATTTACATCAACATAATATTCTTTCCATGCCATTTGAACAACGATTGTTTGCGAAGCATTACAATCAATTCTATAAACTCCGTTAGATGGAGTTATATTTGTATTCCCAACTTTGACACTCTCTATTCTCATTCCTGTTGCCGGTCTTATATCGGAAATTTCTATATAACTATTATCTTGAACATTTGTCCCTGTTATCGGCTCATTTGCTTGATTATCATATCTTGTATCATTAAAAGAATAATACACATCCATGGTTCCAGATTGCCCATCTTCTGAACCAGAAGGCGATAAAATATTTATATTTTGTTGAGTCAATCTCCCCATTTGGACATTAACTATGTCAAAGAAACCACTGCCTGGATCTGGCCATTTATATCCACCTAATGAAGAAACTTTATATGTATAAGTCCCATTACTATTACTTATACCACCTCTAGAAGCCGATACTCCTCTTAAATAATATCCAGAAGCTGGTTTAATGTCAGAAATGATTAAACTTGTATCAGCATAGATTCTAGAAGTTTCAGGTTGGTCGTTAACATCATTACTTGTGGCATTATTCCAACTATATCTTAAATCAACAGTTCCGCTATTAAAATCCTGATTTCCATCTGGGTTTAAAATATTTACATCTATATTATAAGATTTCCTTGCAAAATAAACCGAATATGTTGTTGTATATTTTCCCCAAATACCTGCTGCTGAGCCTATATAGCAACTATGTTCAGTAGAATTTACACTTCCACAACTTGAACATTGAATATGATCAAGCACATACATTTCATTATATTGCCCTATATAGGGATAACCATTTTCAGGAAGGCTTACAGATATATTTGCTGTGGCATTTGCCACCCACCCTTGGTTCCAAGTTATTGAAGTAGAACCTGAATAAGCAGTTTTTGTTTCCGATCTATTTCCATTGCTTCTTGAAAGCCAAATCGAAGCAAAACCTGCACTACCAAAAGAATAACTCCCAGCAGTATGTGCATGTTCCCTTCTATCCAATCCAGTGACATAATTCCCACTAGCATCCATTGTGTACACAGTTAAATTTATGGTAAAATCTGAAGCCGCAGTTACATCATCTTTGTTATCTTCATTTTCTTCATCATCGTTTGGATTATTAGGTAAATCATCATCGTCTAGATTTTCATCTGAACCATTTTCTGAATCGTCTAAATTCCCTCCCCCGTTTTCAGAGTAAGATGAATTATCGCAGGCAGATAAAAGCAATCCACCTCCAATGCTGGTGATTGCAATTAACAATATTGATAAAAAGGTTATAAAATATTTTCTCACATATATTATTATAATACATTTTTTATTAATTTACAAATTATTTGAAATAAAAAAAGTGGTATTACCACTTTTTATTTATAATTTAATTCAAAATTTTTTCAAATTTATATTTATGAAAAATGAAAAGCAATTTTATTATTTTTTGCCCTTATTTCTGATTTTTTCAATCCAAGGTGGAATGGAAGAAATGCTTGGATTTACATCAACACGAGAAGTGGTGTCGTTTTGTTCCAATTTCACATTTTCTCTTCCTGCTTGTGAATTATAACCAAAAGGATTAAATCCTTTAAATTCTTCCTTCTTTTCTTCTTTCACAGGTTCTTTTTGAGGTTCTTCTTCCTCTTCTTCTTTTTCTTCCTCGGCATTAGGACTTTTGAAACCTGTTGCAATGATTGTGATTTCCACTTCGTCACGCATATCAGGGTCAATGCTTGAACCGAAAATTAAATTACAACTTGGGTCGATAACTTCTTGAACCATTTTTGCGGCTTCATTAACTTCACGAAGAGTGATGTCACTTCCGCCCTTGATGTTCATAACAACACCTGTTGCCCCTTCAATTGTGGTTTCAATAAGTGGAGATGCAACTGCTTGACGGACTGCTTCCAAAGTTTTGTTTTCGCCTTTACCACGACCGATACCCATGTGAGCAAGTCCACGATTTTTCATAACCGTTTCAATGTCGGCAAAATCAAGGTTAATCATTCCAGGGAAAACAATAAGGTCAGAAATGCCTTGAATACCTTGTCTTAAAACATCATCAGCATAGCGGAATGCTTCAACAAGAGTTGTTTTTTCTGGAAGAATTGTTAGTAATCTTTCATTTGGAATGATAACAATGGTGTCAACATATTTTCTAAGTTCATTGATACCTTTTTCAGCATTTTCCATTCTCTTTGGATTTTCAAATTGGAAAGGTTTTGTGACAATTCCGACAGTCAAAATTCCAAGTTCTTTTGCAATTTGTGCAACAACTGGAGCAGCACCTGTTCCAGTTCCACCACCCATACCAGCAGTGATAAACAAAAGGTCTGTTCCTTTCAAGATTTCCGTAAGAGAAGATTTACTTTCTTCTGCTGCTTTTCTTCCAATTTCTGGAATTGCACCAGCACCGCGTCCGCCAGTTAATCTTTCACCAATTTGCAATCTCTTTTCTGCCTTAGAAATTAAGAGGGCTTGCTTATCAGTGTTGATAGCAACAAATTCAGCTGAAGCAACATTTGCTTCAATCATTCTGTTGACAGCGTTGTTCCCACCGCCACCAATTCCAAGCACCTTAATTTTGACAATTGAGGTTGGATTTAATTCCTGTTGTTGATTTTCCATAAAATAAACTCCTTTATTGTTATATATTTTAATATATCAAGCAAATTTTTGCAAGTTTTTTAACAAGATTACAAATTATCTTCTTAATCTTTGCTATTTAGTGCAAAATTTATAAGTCCCAAAATTGAAGCAAGTTCTGGTTTGTCCATACTAGGAACTGGTGGAATGCCATAAGAAACATTTCTTCCTAGACATTTTGCGAGATAATCTTTCCCGCCTTTAATTTTTGTTATGCCAGCCCCACAAAGATAGATTGGGTAAAAAGGAACATATTCTTTAGCAAAAAGCCTAATGCATTCATTTATGGTGGAAGCAATTATGCCAATTCTGTAACAAACCGCTTCATTAACATAGTTAAGTGGAATTCTAATAATTTTTCCGCCTAGTGTCATAAGTTCATAAAAATCATCTTTATCTCCACGAACCGACAAAACTATTTCTTTTTTCAAGCTTCTTGCATCGCCATAACTTATGCCACACGCTTCAGATAAATCACTTGTTATGTATGAACCACCCATTGAAAAGGAAGTTAAGTTTGTTAGAGCATCGCCTTTCACAAAACTCACTGAAGTTGAACGAGCCCCAACATCAATAACAATGCAAGTTCTTTCCCTTTCTTCCTTTGAGAGTATGAACATACTTTCACATAATGGTTCGCTCAAATATTCCACCTGTTCAATCCCAACTCTCGTCCAAATTTTGTTGAAAGTTTTAACAAAATGAGATTGCACCATAATAATGGAAAGTTCAGCCCCAAGAGAATATGATTTTTGTTTCAAAGGATTTTGAATGTATTTGCTGTCATCAAGAGTGTAAGAAATTGGATTGACTGTGACAACTTCCATATCTTCTTCGCTGTGATTTATTGATGCTTGATTGAAAAGATAATCAATGTCGTTTTTGTTTATGGAATGTTTAAACTTAAAATTCATTTGTTCTTCACAAGTGACAACTTTTGAAAACTCGGCAGGAACACCAACAAAAACTTTTTTAATCTTCTTTTTGTAGGTGGAAGAAATTTGTGAAAAAAGTGATAAAACGGCATCGACAAGATAAGCACTTTCCACAAACTCGCCTTCAAAAAAGCCAGCATACTCAACTGATGCTTTTGCTTTAACGATGAAAGTGTTGTTTAATCCCCTTTCTGCAATTATGCAAGAAAGTTTCGATGAACCAATTTCCACAACGGTAACGCAATTTTGTGCCATATCACTCCTTCCAATGACGCTTTTCTCTCTTTATAAGTATATTTTAATAAATAATTTATTAAAAGTCAAACAAAAATAAAAGAAAATTTATAAAAATTTATTTTTTTTCATAATTATGCAAAAAATTAATATTCTCCAAAAAAATATACATAAATCTTCGACAAATTTGTCTTTAAAAATTTTTTAATGCCTTAAAAACTTGCTTTTAATTTTCATTTGAATTATACTAAGAAAGAGGTTAAGAAAATGATAGACATAAATTTAATTAGAACAAACAAAGAACTTGTTAAAGAAAACATCAAAAAGAAATTTCAAGATGAAAAACTCCCACTCGTTGACGAAGTGGAAGAACTTGACAAAAAAAATCGTGCTTTAAAACAAGAAAGCGATTCTTTGCGTGCTTCCCGAAACACTTTAAGTGCAGAAATTGGAAAACTTATGCGTGACAAGAAAGTGGAAGAAGCAAACAAAATTAAAGAGCAAGTAAAGAAAAATAACGATAGAATTGCTGAAATTGAAAAAGAAATTTCAGAAGTGGAAGAAAAAATAAGAAAAATTATGCTCACCATTCCAAACATTATTGACGACAGTGTTCCAATCGGAAAAGACGACAGCGAAAATGTGGAAATTGAAAGATTTGGCGAGCCAGTTGTTCCAGACTTTGAAATTCCATATCACGCAGACATTTTGGAAAGTATTGGTGGGCTTGATAAAGAAAGCGCAGGTCGAACAAGTGGAACAGGTTTCTATTATCTTATCGGCGATGCAGCACGACTCCACGAAGCAATGATTGCCTATGGTCGCGACTATATGATTGAGCAAGGGTTCACATATTGTATTCCACCTTTTATGATAAGAAGCGATGTTGTAAATGGTGTTATGAGTTTCGCTGAAATGGAAGCGATGATGTATAAAATTGAAGGCGAAGATTTATTCCTTGTCGGCACAAGTGAGCACTCAATGATTGGAAAATTTAAAGGTCAACTCATAAATGAAAAAGAACTTCCAATCAGAATGACATCATATTCTCCTTGCTTTAGAAAAGAAGGTGGTTCTCACGGACTTGAAGAGAGAGGACTATACCGTGTTCACCAATTTGAAAAACAAGAAATGATTGTTATCTGTAAGCCAGAAGACAGTATGAAATTTTATAATAAAATGTGGCAATACACAGTTGATGTTTTCCGTCACCTTGACATCCCAGTAAGAACTTTAGAATGTTGCAGTGGTGACCTTGCTGATTTAAAAGTTAAAAGTTGTGACGTTGAGGCATGGAGCCCAAGACAAAAGAAATATTTTGAAGTTGGTTCTTGCTCCACACTTGGAGATGCTCAAGCAAGACGCCTTGGAATAAGAGCAAAAGGCGAAAAAGGAAATTATTTCCTTCACACCTTAAACAACACAGTTCTTGCTTCCCCAAGAGCCCTAATTGCTCTCCTTGAAAACAACTTACAAAAAGATGGAAGCATAAAAGTTCCAAAAGTTCTTCAAGCCTATATGGGCGGAAAAGAAGTTATCAAACCAATAAAATAACAGGCATTGCCTGTCCACTTTTCATAAAAAACAGGCAATGCATGCCTGTTTTATTTTTTATCCACCAGCCGATAATATAAATCTGTGACAGCGACTTCTTGATAGTCGTTTAAAATGTAGTTATCAATCAAAATGTATGAATTCAAAAGTCGTTCATATGTCCACATCTCGCCTTTTTGTGGTTCGCCGTTTTCGTCATATAAAATATTTCCGTCTTCGTCATACACATAGTCATAAACAATGTTTCCTTCTCCGTCCACAAGTTGTCCATCGCTATTTATTTGACTATATAAAGCCGTGTCAACTGCAAACATAAGTTGGAATTTATATTCCAATGCAAAATCAATGTTATTGATAACAAACTCTCTATCTGAAAACGTTTTAATTGTTATGTTATCATATGTTTTATCAGTAATTTCAACATAATTTGTGCCAAGAGTGACACTTTCGATGAAACCTTTTTGTTCGGTTAAATCTCGATTGTTCATTAAAAGTGCATCATAGAAATTTTGCATACCAACTTGTCCTATGTCCAAAAAATCACCCACTCGCACTTCAGGAGTGTTGATTTCCAAATTATTCACAAGAATTGGATTGTCTTTTGTGCTTGAAAAACTGTCAGCAATTCTTAAAACCCTGAAATCTTCATCACAAATAAGAAATTGTCCATTATTCTCCACAGCAAAAATTTCTTCTCGTTCAGCGATATGAATTACATACCTATTTGGAAAAACTGTTTCAATGTTGACAACTTCAAGATAGGCAAAATTTTCATTTTCATAAACCTTTTCATTTATGTTTTTGATATATTTATTTTTGCCGTCAAAAATCACACTCGCACCATAGTGAAAATTTCCAGCTTCAATAATTTCTTCATCTGTTAAGTTTAAATTTAGTGTGGTTGTCTTATAATCGACTGTGACAGTTGA
Organism: uncultured Clostridia bacterium; assembly: GCA_930990515.1. Taxonomy (GTDB): domain Bacteria; phylum Bacillota; class Clostridia; order Christensenellales; family UBA1242; genus Caccovivens. Next base: position 105,737 of record CAKNPS010000004.1, on the reverse strand, counting down.
TAAAGCAAACAGTGTCCAAAACAAAATTAGAACAACTGCCACAATTCCCAAAACTATTGAAAGAGAAATAATCGCTTTTTTACTCAATCTGCACCCTTTTAATGTCAGCACCCACACCTTTTAATTTTTCTTCTAATCTTTCGTAACCCCTGTCAATGAAATGAATGTTATGTAGTGTGGTGTAGCCTTCTGCCATAAGCCCAGCAATCACAAGTCCTGCTCCTGCTCGAAGGTCGGAGGCATACACATCTGCCCCAAAAAGTTTTTCCACACCACTTATTATTGCCAGCCTATCTTTAACAAGAATGTCTGCTCCCATTTTCGTAAGTTCCATTGTTTGATTAAATCGATTTTCAAACAAATTTTCTTTAATCACACTTGTTCCCTTTGCCAGTGTTTCCATAACCATAAATTGTGGTTGCAAATCTGTTGGAAAAGACGGAAATGGCAGAGTCTCAACAAACTTATACGAAGGATTACGCTTTTGTGCTGTCACTATTATATTATCATTTTTTAATTTGAAATCGCAAGCAGTTTCTTTAAGAATATTAAGTAAAAATTCATTATCTTCCTTTTTAAAATTTGAAATATGTAAATTTTTTCCACATAAACTTCCTAAAATGAGATAAGTCCCTGCAATTATACGGTCAGGAAAAACCGAAAACTCTCCACCTGTCAATTTTTTCACACCAGTGATTCTAATAGTGTCAGTTCCAGAACCGCGAATTTTTGCACCCATTTGATTTAAAAATCTTTCAAGTTCCTTTATCTCTGGCTCTTTTGCCACATTATACAAAATCGTTTCGCCTTCAAGTAAAGCAGCACACATCATCAAACTTTCTGTTGCACCGACACTCACAGACGGAAAAACAACTTTCCCTGCTTTCATATTCCCAGCATTGCAATATATGTAACCGTGCTTTTCAACAATTTTAACTCCAAGACTGCGAAAGGCTTTCAAATGTATATCAATCGGCCTAGTTCCAATCTTGCAACCACCTGGATATGAAATGACTGCTTGACGAAATCTTCCCAGAAGTGCTCCTAAAAGAAAAATTGATGCCCGAAGTTTTGCTGTAAGTTCATGCGAAATTTTGGCATTCACAACACTGTCAGTATTGACACTTAAAAAATTGTTTTCGCGTTTTATTTTTACATTCAACACTTTTAAAATCTCGCACATATTTTCTATATCTGAAAAATCTGGAACATTCAAAAATTCAATGTTTCCGTCACATAATATTGTCGATGCGAGAATAGGTAGATAAGCATTTTTTGATGCTTCAACTTTTAACTCCCCAGATAAACTATTCCCACCTTGGATTAAAAAAACTTCTTCACTCATATAAAATTATATGGAAAAAAATAAATTATCGTGCAACCATAAATAAATAATTTTAGGTTTGCAATTTAATAATTTTGATTAAATAAATTAAAAAATAAAATATTCAAAAAATCAACAAAAAATAATAAAAATAGTTAAAAATTATCAAAAAAATCATATTTTTTGCGTTTTTTAGCGATTTTTAATAAATTTTTATCAATTTTTACAATTAAAAATAAATTTTTTATTTTTTAAAACTTTTCTTTCACCCAAATTTAAATATCCAAAATTTGAAATTCTAAAAACATATTTTTGCATTACATTAGGAAAAAATTAAAAGCAAATTTTAATCTTTTTCGCGACTTTTTCTATGCACATTCAAACAAACTCCCACTCCTGCCATAAAAACTGCAACTGAAGTTCCACCACTTGAAATGAAAGGAAGTGGAAGCCCAGTTGGTGGAATTGAGCCAGTGACAACTGCAATGTTTAAGAGTGTTTGAACGGCAATCAAAATTCCCACTCCACAAGACAGTAAACACCCAAATCTATCTTTGGCATTTAGACCAATTTTAATCAAAAAGAAAACCAAAATTCCAAAAACTAAAATAAGAAGTAAACTTCCTATAAGCCCAAATTCTTCTCCAATAATCGAAAAAATGAAGTCGCTTTCTGCAAAAGGAAGAAAAAGATATTTTTGCCTTGAGTTAAAAAGTCCAACGCCAAAAAGTCCACCATTACCCAAACTATATAACGACTGAATAAGTTGGAAGCCTTCGCCTTGTGGAGAAATCCAAGGGTCAAGAAAAGCAAAAAGTCTTTTCATTCGATATGGTTCGGCAATGATTAGAGCAGGAACAGCCATAACCGCAACACTAGAAAAAAGCAAAGTGTGTTTTTTGTTTATTCCACCAATTATCAGCATAAAGAAAGTTAAAAAAGCAAGACACATCGTGACACTCATACTTGGTTCAATAATTACAAGAAGGCAAAGAACTCCAGCAACAATTAATGCAGGCATAAGTCCTTTAAAAGTTTTGACTTTATCATGATTTTCCGATAAGTAAGAAGCCAAAAACAGCACCAATGCAAATTTAGTAAGTTCTGATGGTTGAATGGAAATTCCAAAAAAATTTACCCAACGATTCGCCCCATAACTTTGCACACCAAACCCAGGAACAAAAACCAAAATTAAAAGCACAACACAAACTGCCAAAATGATATATCTAAATTTTTTCAAAAGATGATAGTCAAAAAAAGTAAAAAATATCATGGCAAAAATGCCAAGTCCAACGCCTAAAAGTTGTTTAAAAAGAAAAAAATATTCATTTCCATAGCGGACAACCGCCGTATAGAAACTTGCACTATAAACCATCAAACAACCAAAAGCGACAAGAGCAAAGACAATAAGAAAAACGAATATGGTTGTCCCATCAATTTTTTTTGCGTCATTTTTCTTGTTTAATACAAAGACTTTTGAAAAATTCATCTTTTTAATTTTGTTCACTAATAAACCTCAAAACAATTTCTTTAAACTTTTCTCCCCTTTCAATATATGAAGAAAACTCGTCATAACTAGAGCAGGCAGGTGAAAGCAAAACAACATCTCCGCTTTGTGCTGTTTTAACGGCAAAACTGCAAGCACTTTCAAAATTTGAGAAAAGTTCCACATTTTTATTATATTTCTTTGCACACTCAAAAATGCTTTTTCCTTCTTCACCAAACGCGATAATCTTTTTGGTATTATATTCAAAGATTTCATCATAAGGATAACCTTTCCCCTGTCCACCTAAAAGAAGGACAATTTCTTTATTTTTAAATGCTGTTAAGGCATTAATTGTTGAGGCAATATTTGTGGCTTTACTATCATCAATAAAAGTTATTCCTTTCCATTCTCCCACTTTTTCCAATCTATGTGAAGCAGGCTTAAAAGATAAAATCGCCTTGTTAAAAACCATATTTGGAATTTTAAAATCAATTAAACACGCAACTGCTGCAAGCACATTTTCTAAATTTTTTTCTCCTAATAAATTCAAATTATTTAAATCGAAAATTTTAGTTTTATTATAAAAAATGCAATTATTTTTAATAAAAACGCCTTTTTTTAATGTTTTTTTAGAAAAAAATGTAAAATTTTTGTTTATGATAAGTTTTTTAACAATTTCGTCATCTAGGTTTAAAACATCTCTTTTTGCCATTTTTAACAACTTTCTTTTAACTTCCACATACTCTTCAAAACCCCCATGCCTATCCAAGTGGTCAGGTTTGATGTTTAAAATTGCACCGACTTCACAGCGAAAAAGGGAAGACGTCTCAAGTTGAAAACTACTGACTTCACATACAATCACACTATTCTTATTTGTCTTTCCATACAAATTCGTTATAGGAAGTCCAATATTTCCACAAAGATAAACATCTTTCCCTGCTTCCTTCAAAATTTTGTATAGAAGCATACAAGTGGTCGTTTTACCATTTGTTCCAGTTACAGCAATAATTTTTCCTTTAATAAAAAGATAGCCTAAATCTAATTCAGACAAGATTTTGGTTTTGTTTTGTTTTAAAATTTCAATATTTTCATTTCCCTTAACTTTCACTCCGGGGCTTATTATGCAATAGTCAAATTTTTCTTTTGATAAATCTTTAACATATCCAATTTGATTATAGTAGTTTATATCTTCATCATAAAAAAAGACGTGAGCATTAAGTGTGGTTAGAAGTTTTATTGCACTCCGTCCACTTTCCCCAAGCCCATATACTAAACATTTCTTATTTTTAAAATTCATATTAACCGCCTTACACGATTAAATATATGCAAAGCACCCCTAAAGACATAACCAAAGTTATAATCAAATACGCAAAAACAATTCGATTCTCGTGAACACCCTTCTGTTCAAAATGGTGATGAAGTGGCGCCATAATAAAAATTCTTTTATGCGTCCTTTTATAGTGTAGAACTTGCAAAATATCAGAAACTGCTGAAAGCACAAACATAATTCCCATAATTGGCAAAATTAGTTCTAGTGAAGATAAAACTGCCACAGTTCCAATGAAACCACCCAGCGCCAATGAGCCAGTATCTCCCATAAAAATTTTTGCAGGATAAACATTGAATATTAAAAATCCTAAAAGCCCACCACACAAGGAAAAAGTGATAAGTGCAAGATTGGTCATTTCAGCACTATCAAAAAGTGTCAGAATAATGCCAAAAATAAGAAGATAAACAAAACTTACACTTCCTGCAAGACCATCTAGTCCATCAGTCAAATTCACACTATTCGTTGTTGCCAGTAAAACAAGGATGACTAGTGGAATAATGAAAAAGCCAATATCAAAAGTTAGTCCAAAAAAGTTAAGGCTTGTCCTACCTGAAAAATAGATGTATAGAGCAACAATTAAACTAAGCCCAAACTGCCCGATAATCTTTTGATAAGGCTTTAAACCTTCATTGTGATGATAATGCACTTTTATGAAATCATCTAAAAATCCTAAAAGTGCATAACCTAGTGTCACGATTACTAAAAATAATGCTCCGAATCTTTCTTCAGGTAACAAAAAACACAGCCCACAAATTAGAGAAACAAGAAAAATAATTCCGCCCATTGTCGGAGTTCCTTCCTTGCCTTTATGCTTGTCCACATAGTGCAAAATGCTTTGTGAAGCCTTAAATTTTTTGCACATTGAAATAACAAAAGGAGCAATTAGTGCGGAGAAAATTAATGCAACAACACCGCACAAAATATACTTAATTACCATACTTCTCCTTTATTTCCTTTTTTACATCATTTTTGATAATCTTATATACCGCGTCAAAATCGTTATAATCTAATTTTTTATCTCCTACAATCTGGTATTTTTCTCCACCTTTACCAGCAATCAAAATAACATCATCTTTTTTTGATAAGGAAATCATTTTTTCTATCGCAGTTTGTCTATCTAATTCCACAAAATGTGGTTTTTTCATTCCTTTTTCAATGTCGCTAGCGATTTTTACAGGATTTTCAAATCTAGGATTATCATTTGTCACACAAACATAATCAGAATATTTTTCGGCAATTGCTCCCATCTTAGGTCTTTTCCCACTGTCGCGATTTCCGCCACAGCCAAAAACACAATATAGTTTCCCTTTACAAATTTTCTTTGCAGTTTTTAAAACATTTTCTAACCCATCAGGCGTGTGAGCAAAATCAATTACAATATATTTTCCTTTATATTTAATGACATTAAATCGACCTGCGACTGGCTTTATCGTCTTTAAACTTTCCACTGCCTTGCCAACATCAAAACCTAGAGTTGCCATAACCGATAGACTCGCAAGGACATTTGAAACATTATAATCTCCCACCAAATTTGTTTTTACTTTATAGACATCATCTAAGATATTTCCGTAAAATTCCGCACCATCAAGTCCACCTTTAATTTTTACTGCAAACACATCAGCAGGATTTTGCAAGCCAAAAGAAAGTGCTGGCACTTTTATATTTTTTAATAACTCTCTTCCACTTTCATCATCACTTGACACAACAGCACTTTTAATATATTCGTCAGTAAAAAATGAAAGTTTACAGTCACGGTAGTTCTCCATTGTCCCAAAATAATCTAAATGGTCTTGCGTTATATTCGTCAAAACACCGACTTCAAATTTAACCCCTTCCACTCTCCTTTGAGCAATCGCGTGAGCAGAAACTTCCATAACCACATACTCCACTCCGCTTTTTTGCATTTCGTAAAAAGATCTTTGCAAATCATCTGCATCAGGAGTGGTCATAGAATAGTCAATATCTTGCCCCGCGAACTTTACACCCATAGTCCCGATTGTTCCAACGTTTTTACCTTGACCTTTTAACATTTCACTTATTAAATGAGCACAAGTTGTTTTTCCGTTCGTTCCTGTGATTCCAATAATTTTCATTTTTGTGCTAGGTTCATCATAATAGTTTTCACATGCTGAAGAAAAGGCAGAATGAGAATCTTGCACCAAACATAAATTTTTAAGTGGCAATCGATTTTCACTTACCACCATAACCGCCCCATTAGATAATGCTTCTTGGCAGTTTTTTAGACCACACTCATACGAAGAAGAAAGGTCGAAAAATATATCACCTTGCTTGACATTTTTACTATTCTTTTTTACTTCCTTTATATCTAAATCTAAATCACATTTATTTAAAATTTTAATACCATTAAAAAGTTTACTGACTTTCATAAAATCTCCTTTAATACATATTTTAATATGTTAAAAATAAAATTTTGTTGCCAAGACAAAAAAAGATAAAATATGACAAAATAATTTTGTTTTTAAAAGTCTTTTATGATATCATTAAATAGTTAAAAGGAATTGAAATGAAAAGAATTGAATTTATAAACAATCCAGCGGTATTATTAAAGGATAAAGTTTCCATTGAAAAAATGAACGAAATCATTTTAGAAGATAGAGATGCTTTTATTAAATTTGAAGAAGAAAAATATCATAGCCAAGTAAGTGAATTAGTCTTTGATTTTCTATCTTATGGAAACAAGAAAATCATTCTTCTTTGTGGCCCAACTTCTGCTGGAAAAACAACTACTTCAAAAATAATTCAAGAAAAATTGCACGATTTTGGCTACAATTCGGTAACCATATCTTTAGATAACTTTCTTGTTCCATTAAACGAAAGAGCCGTTCTTCCTGACGGAGCATTGGATTATGACAGTTTTTCCACAATAAATGTCAAACAATTTAACGAATTTTTGAAAGACTTAATAAAAGATGGCGAAGCAGAGATGCCAATTTACAATTTTGTTAAAAATAGGCCAGAAGATTTTACGCAAACAATAAAGACTAAGAAAAACACAATACTAATTGTGGAAGGTTTACACGCATTAAATCCAAATCTTATGAACTTAAAAGAAAACTTAACTGCTACTTACAAAGTGTATATCTCTCCTAACGCAAATTTCTACTTAAGAAATAAAATTGTTTTGGAAGCGAAAGAACTTCGTCTTATGAGAAGATGTCTACGAGATTATTACAACCGTGGAGCAAATATTGAGCAAACATTTAAAACATGGGAACATACACTTGCGAGTGAAGACTTGTACATTCACCCATATAAGCAAACAGTGGACTATATTATCAATTCAACACATAGATATGAACTTATGCTTTATGCAAAATATTTAAAACCCCTTTTAATGCAAACAGAAGGCAACGATGAAGTATATCGTTTAATAAAACCGTTAGACGCATCTGAAAAACTTGATAAATCGGTTATTCCTGAAAACTCAATGCTTTGGGAATTTATCAATAAATAATTTTATATAAAAGCAATAAAAAATATTAAATTTTATAAAAAAAATACCAAAATTTCCTATTTATTTTGGTATTTTTTATTATTTTTTACTTATTTTTTAATATTTTCAAGATTTAATTTTTCAAACACTTCCAACGCTTCACTGTCATAAGCAGAAACATATTGTTCTTTCATTGCTCTTTGTAAACCTTCTTCAATTAAACAAGTTGTCAAATCTTTAAACGATAAATCTTTAAAAAGATAAAAGGCAAGTGAACCTGGAATACTATTTAACTCGTTGACATACACTTTGGAAGTTTTCTTATCATAAATATAGTCCACTCTAACAACTCCAAAACAATCAAATGTAGAATATAACTTTTCTGTCAAATTCTTGATTTTTAAAATCAACTTTTTGTCAATATTCTCTTGTTCTTTAACTTTATCATCTAAATATTTATCTTTGAAAGAAAAAATGTCATCTTTTTTTGTTACTTTGTTAACATCAGAAACTTTAATTTCGCCATTAATAAAAATTGCTGCACAATTATATTCTTCAAAGTCTTCTAAATATTTTTCAACTAAAATGCGATTGTCAAATTTTGAGCAATATTCAATCCCTTCAATTAGTTCTTCTTTTGTTCTACAAATTTTAATACCAATTGAACTTCCAAGATTTGCAGGCTTTAATATGAGCGGAAATTTTAGTTTTGAAAGTATGTTTTTGATTTTTTTATCTTTGTCTTTTTTATACTCATAATAGGTTAAAGCATAATATGGTAAATATGGAAATTCTCTTGACACTAAAATATCTTTAGTCAGAATTTTATCCATTGTGATTGCACTTGACCTTATATTACAACTGGAATATGGAATTTGAGAGCATTCCAAAATTCCTTGAACTCCTCCATCTTCGCCAAACCTACCATGCATACATAAAAGAGCAAAATCTACCACTTGAAATTTAGAATACTTACCATTTTTACGATAGGCAATATATGGTTTTCCAGAAATAACTGTCACATATCTCAACTTTTTTGCTTTATTTTCAAAATCGCTATAAATTGAAGTATCGGACAAATTTTCTGCTGTTTGCCAAACTCCATTTCTCCCAATATAAATTGGAATGACATTATAAAATTTATCAATATTCCTTAGTGTCTGCAAAGCCGTGATAATGGAAATATCGTGTTCCACACTTTTCCCGCCATAAATTAAAACAACAATCTTTTTCATAATAACTCCGTTTTAATGCTTTTGAAATTTATATGATATTAATAGCATTTTAGTTAATTGAGATGTAATTTGATTTAAAAAGCGACAAAACTATTTATAATTGTCTGGTAAATCATTTTCAAAAAGCACAATATCTCCTTTTTTTACAAGTTTTTTCAATATTTCTTTTTGTTCAGCACGCGTATTTGCATAGAAAATATTTTTCTTTTTAAATGATTTATTAAGAAGTCCTTCTGTTAATGCTGAACTATTCACTTTGTTCATAATAATGACATAATCACAAACTTTTGCAATTTCTTTGCCAATTTCAAAATTAAGTTCATATTGTTTTTCACCAAGTTCCACCATTCCCGGAGTTACTAAAATCTTATCGCCTTCAAAAGAAGCAACAATAGACAATGCTTCTTTAAAGCCAACGAAATTACTGTTGTAAGAATCGTCAATCACATTTGCAAAGCCTTTAATTAATTCCATTCGATGCGGAACACTTTTTAAACTTTCAATTCCATTTTTAATATCAAAAATATCCACTCCTAAAAGATAAGCAAGTGCGGAAGCCAGCACAATATTGTCTACATTCACTTGCCCAAGCAAATTTGTGGAGCAACTTAAAACTTTGTTATCAATATGTAAATCAAAATAGGTCTTTAGATTTTTAAACTTAATGTTATTTGCATAAGCAAAAGAATTTTCATCTGAAATTAGATATTTTTTCTTCTCGCATTTTTCATAAAGTTTTTTATTAGACGAACTTTTGGAACTTATTATCATTAAATTTTTGACATTTTCACAAATTTCAAATTTTGTTTTTTCCACATTTTCTAATGTCTTAAATGTTTCAATATGACAATTTCCAACTGGAGTTAAAATGCCATAATCAGCCCCAACAAGTTTACACAAAAAAGCAATATCTCCTTCATGTCTTGCACCCATTTCAACAATAAAGAAATCGTCTTTTTCGGTTAGGTTTTCTAAAATTGTTTTACATATACCCATTGGCGTGTTGTAACTTTTCGGTGTTGCACACACTTTATATTTTTGCGACAAAATTTGAAACAAAATATTTTTTGTTGAAGTTTTTCCAAAACTCCCAGTTATTGCAATCTTTTTGCACGGCAAACTTTGAAGTTTAATTTTAGCCTTTTTTATATATGAACATATAATCACATTTTCAATCGGCATAACAATATAGTGAGATATGACAATAAAAAATGGCAGAAAAATTATTCCTACTAAAGCCATAATGATATAGATATAAAAAACATTAATAAAGTAAAAAATTAAAGAAAAAATTAAAAAAATCAATAAAAAATCGCAAAAAATGCATCTTTTTAGCCTATTTGTGAAATTTATTTTGTTTTTATCCCCAAATGCAAAATTAAAATGAAGGACTTTTTTTAAATATTTTTTTATTTTATACCCTTCTAACTGATACACCTTAAAAAGTGGTAAGGAAAGTAAAACTAAAGCGATTGCATACAAAAATCCATACAAAAACCCCATTAAGCCTCCTCTAAAAATTCCTTCAAATAACGAAGAAAAAGATACTTATTATCTATAAAACAAAAATGCGAACCATTAGGAATAATTTTTAACTTGCTATTCTTTATTTTTTTCTTTAATCGCTTTGCCATATAAAGTGGCGTTACATTATCTTTCTCCCCAAAAATAATTAATGTCTCGGCTTCAATATTTTCCAAAAAATCATCAAGATTTGTTTTTACAATGTTAGTAAAAACTTTTCGCATATCTTTATCTAAGGCAAGATAGTCACAACTTCCATATTTTGACACATCAAGATGCAGTTTTTTTCTTAACTTATAATTTGAAACCTTAACATAATAAGATAACTTTCTTTTTGGTTTAAGTCCTGCACTATCTACAAGCACAAGTCTTTTCACTCTTGATTTGCAAAAACAAGAAAACAAAATTGACACTCTCCCTCCAAACGAATGTCCAATTAGATTAACTTTATGTATGCCCAAATGTTCACATAATGACACAACCATTGTGGTATAAGAAAAAATTGTCCACCCTTTCAAAGTTTTTTCGCTTTTCCCAAATGGTGGAAAATCAACAAAAAGAGCAGAATTTTTCAAATAATCGTGACAAAAGAAAAGGGAATTATAGTTTGAGCCCCACCCATGCAAAAAGACATCAACGACGTCCGTTTTTCTCTCTATGTATCTATAAAAAATTCTGCTACCTTTATATTTAAATATCATATTCTCATTTTATGCCACACCTTTTCACAATGTTTTAAGTTTTTGAATTTTGCCAAAATTTTTAAAATTCATTTTAATCATTAATATATAAACCCAGCGTTATAAAGCATATTAGGCAAATCGCCCGCTCCAATAAAAATAAGCACATCATCACTTGAAAATTTTTCTAAAATTTTCAAAAGAGAATCTAAATCATCACAATACCTAACATCTTTATTTACAAGAAAATCTTTTAACCTTTTTGCACTTATACCATCACTTTCTTTTTCTCTTGCTTCGTAAGTTTTATACAAAATTAAATTATCTAAATTTTCAAAAACATAAATAAATTCATTTAACAAATTTTTGGTTCTTGAGTATGTGTGTGGTTGAAAGATAAAGATAACCTTCTTATCTTTAAAAACTTTTAAAGCAGTTTTTATTGCGTTTTTAATTTCTGTCGGGTGATGAGCGTAATCTAAAATAACATTTGGAAATTTTGAGCAGTTCACTTTTTCAAATCGAAGTTTCACACCTTGGAAACTTTCTATTCCTTCAAGAATCTTATTATCTGGTATTTCCAAAAATTTGCAGACACGATATGCCATAATGATATTTTGAATATTAATTTCTTCACATATGTTCACTTTAAAATTTAATTGACAATTCTTTTCTAGATTTAATTTTTCTTGATAATTTTTTAATTTATATTTATTTAATTTTAAAATTGGTTTATTTTTATGTAAAAATGCATTTTTTATTGATTTTTTTACTGTTTTTTTATGTTTTTTTATAATATTTTTGTAATTTTTAATTTTGTATTTTTTATTTAAAATATTTTTTTCTATTGAACATAATCTAAAACACAATTTTCCATTTGAATCATAATGAACATTTTCCGCAAAATAATCTCCATTTTGCTCAAAGACAAACAGGCTTTGTTTTTTAAATTTTTCAAACGACTTAAGTTGATTTTCAAAAGTTTTAAAGTAATCTAAATGTTCAGGTTCGATATTAGTCACAACCGAAATTGTTGGCTTAAGAAACAAAAAATTATCACAATATTCACACGCTTCCGTCACAAAATATTCCTTATCGCCAATAACAAAATTACTATTTTCTTCCTTTAAAATTCCACCCAAATGCAAAGTCGGATTTTTACCTACCATCTTCAACACATTATAAATTAAAGCCGTTGTTGTCGTTTTTCCATGTGAGCCTGCAACCGCAATTACATTCTTATATTTTTTTGAAATTTCGCCTAAAAGTTCCCCACGAGATAGAATTTTTTTACCTAAATGCTTTGCATATTTTAAATCTTCGTTATCTTCTTTAATGGCAGATGAAAAAGTGACGACATCACATTCTTCAATTTTTTTTAGATTTGCTTTGTTAAAAACAGAAATTCCATTTTCATATAAAATATGATTTTCGGGATTTGAATCACTCCCCGAAACATCATTTCCTTCTTTTTTTAAAAATACTGCAAGTGCACTCATTGATATTCCACAAATTCCAATAAAATAGTATTTCATAAACTCTTTTATGATTAAAAAAAATTATTTGATAATCTTGTAAAATCGTTTGAAAAAATTTTTTTATATGCTATAATTATCTTGACCATAAAGGTTAATCTAAAAAAGGAAGGTATAAGAGGTGAAAATTACAGACATTAGAGTAAGACTTGTAAACAACAATGACAAACTCAAAGCGGTTGCCTCAATCACAATCGACGACGAACTTGTTGTTCACGACATCAAAGTCATCAATGGTAAGGACGGATATTTCCTTTCAATGCCATCAAGAAAAACTAACGAAGGAGATTTTAAAGACATTGTTCATCCAATCAAAACTGAAGTTAGAGAACACTTGAAAGAATTAATCCTTGCTGAATATGAAAAAGCACTTGCAAGTGAACAAAACTAAGTGTGAATATCAAAAAAGTATGCTAAATTAGCATACTTTTTTCTTTTTTTTACATAAGTTTTGAACTATCACTAGTTTCCACAACTTTTAAAATATTTTCTTCTTTTCCAGTTTTTGCATTAAAGTAGAAATAATATGTTATACCTTCCTTTTCAGCCCGATATTCATAGCACAAAACTTCGCGATTATAATCAAGTGGTGCAAGAACAAGTCGTTTTTCCTTTAAAGTGAAACCAGTCGGCAATGTTACACTAATATCATTTGCTCCACTCAAATTTCTTGATGTGTGGTTTGTGAAATATGTGATGGCATCATAGCCTATGACATTACCATGTTCCATATCCACTTTTACTTTCACAAGCTCTGGATAAATTATAACATCACCTATAACAGGCGCAAGATTGAAATACGCTTGATTATTAAGTTCTTCTTGCCAAACCACTTCCGCCTTTTCAATTCCATTTCTCTTGGCAAATTCAAGAGCAATTTTTGCACCATTTTCCATATCAATATTTTTAACATCAGAAAGATTTTGTCCACTTACTGTAATTATATCTCCGCCTGTTTTTAAGACTTGAACATACAAATCTTGTGAATCAGAAGTCATAAGTGAATAATTATATGTTTCAAACTTGCCGTTTGTTTCACCTTCAAATTTAATCGTACTTACATCTTTAAAAACTTCTTCGATTTCTTTAACAGCATCTTCTTTAGAAACGACTTTTCCACTTACCCCTTTAATTTCAGAATTGACAACTGAATCTGAAAATGGTCCATCATAAATCATTGTTGGATAATCTACATCATTTGACTTAATTTGATTAAAATCAACTGTGAACGTGTTGAAGTCACCATTTGTTTCGTTACTAGAAAGCAAAATACTGTAACCGTCTCGCATATTTTCTGACATTCTATTCAAATTTTGCTTCATAGTAATAAGCATATCATGGAGTTCATTTAATGTTGAGATGTCATCACTAGATAATGTTCCACCATTCGCCACTTTTTCTTCCAAAGTTTGAGTATAACCAGAAAGTTGATTAACAAACCTAACGCTGTCTAAAACATTTTCCCCAGAAAGCGGAAGCATAGAAATGTTATTTTGCATACTTTTTGCCGCATCTGCAATTTCGAGAAGCAATTTCTTTTGATATGTAGTATCATTGGAGTTGACAAGTTTACTTATTTCCATATCAGCATTATTCACATTATCAACTAAATCATAATAGTTTTGTTCATAAACACTTTCAAGTTGTGTTCCATAGGTGTTTGCTTGTGACTGCGTAATTCCATAAGCAACCCCAAGCCCTAAAGTTGTCACCGCCAATATACTCACTGCCACAGTTAGTCCAATTACCGCACTTTTATATTTTTTCATTTTCATTCTAGTTTTTCTTTCAGCGCGTTCTCGATTTCTTCTTTGCTGACGATTTTCTTTTCTTACTTCTTCGGTATCGGCTCGAAAATTCTCATTTCTAGCATTTAAATTTGCATTTTTTTGCGTTTTTGCGGAAAAATTTTGCCCTTTTTCATTTTCACTCATTTTTTACCTCCTATATTGCAAACACATGCTTACCAATCGTCACAACTGTCTTTCTAGACCAAATCCAAGAACTAGTGGCAGTTGCAGGATTATAGTAATATAAACTTCCGTATGTAGGGTCCCAACCATTTAACGCATCACGAGCAGCATTATAAGCAGTTTGGTCAGGCTCAAGATTGATTTGTCCATCACTTACAGCAGTGAAAGCATAAGGTTGATAAATAACTCCAGCGATTGTATTTGGAAACTTTTCACTCTCAACACGGTTTAAAATCACAGCCGCAACTGCAACTTGTCCAACATAACTTTCTCCCCTTGCTTCTGCATAAACACATTTTGCAAGAAGATAAAGGTCATTACTTGAAGATGAGTTATCATCGCTTTTGATAAAAAAACCTATTGCTGCCGCAGTTTGAGTTCCAACAATTCCATCGACTTGAAGTCCATTGTTTTGTTGAAATTTGCGGACAGCACTTCTTGTTTTACTTCCATAAATACCATCAACGCTTCCTGTATAATATCCCCAATTTTTTAATCTTTGTTGTACAAGTCTAATTTCGCTTGTCGAAAGTGACACTGCCGCCACAGTCTCCGTTGGATATGTAAGAAATGTGATTGTTGTTACGCCAACTCCGGCAATTATGAATACCAGCACGGAGATTAAGGCAAAAATTCGTTTTTTCATTTTTCCTCCTAATTTATGATATTATTTATAATTTCCCAAATTTTTGAAATATAAACATAATTTTCTGATTTTTTTGTTTCAAGAAAACAAAATGGTGGATAAACTACGCACCACCAATTATCCCCTTCTCCAGTGCCAAGTGCTAAAATAAGGGCATCATAAAAACCTTTTTGAAGGACTAAATCGTCATATTCTCTTGTTGGAAATTCCTCAAATGAAATATAGGCTTTTGATTTATAAGTGAACCCATTTTTCATTAACACTTCATCTGCAACTTTTTCAATATTGTTTAGATTTTCATTCATAATGCTTTCTGCTTCATCTTTAGTCATTGCTTCACTTAAAAGTGGAATAAGATATTCCACAACTTCATCTTTAACCAAATATTTAACATTTTGGTCAACACTAGAATTGGAATTTGCACGAATATGAATTCTAAAATATTCACTCTCACTTGAACTTGTATTTACTCCGCAAAAAACTAAAATTAAAATGATTGCCACAACACTAATTGATGATAAAATATATTTCATACCAACCTCTTGCAATCATTTTTGACGAATTTTTGCAAAAATTTTGCATTTTTTTTACATTTTTAATCAACTTTTGGTGTTTATAACACATTTTTTAATTTTAGTTTAAGTATGAAATTTATTTTTTAATTTTAGTTTACTTTTTATAGATAAATTATATATACAAAAAAAAGACTATCTATTAGATAATCTTTTTCTTTTTTTTAATTATATTTAATTCTTTACTTTTTGAAAATATAGAATTACGCTTGCATCTTCTTGGAGTGGGAATGAAATCTCAGGATTTTGAATTTGCACCATTTCTTCACTAACTCTAAACTTTTTAGCAATATCCCAGGCATCTGTTCCACTTTTGGCATATACTAGTTCCACACTGCAATCGCGTTCAACCACATCGCCTTTTGCTTCAACACTACTTATTACTGCAGACACTTCTTCACAATCATAGTTTACTCTAACCTTCAATTTCCCATCAAAGAAAAGTTCTCTACCTTTCCTTGCCACAACATCAACGTCATAAAGAATGGCAGATACTGATATGTCAGGATTTTCACAAGGTGCTGTCGTTTTATCTGAAACAACAAACGGAACTTCCACAACAACTGAATTGTTTGAATTTTCTTCATCATTAAGATAAACAACATTTGCTTTTGCCACACCTTCCACAAAAATCTCGCCATTTTGAATATATGCATTAGAAAGCGACAACTCTGTTCCCGCAACAAAAAGCACTTTGTCTATCCTTGGTTTGTCATCATCAAGAGTTAAATTTCCATCAATTTTAGTTTCAAAATAATCAGATTGAAGTGTTTTTGTCATATCAAATG
This sequence comes from uncultured Clostridia bacterium, assembly GCA_930990515.1. Classification (GTDB taxonomy): domain Bacteria; phylum Bacillota; class Clostridia; order Christensenellales; family UBA1242; genus Caccovivens. The sequence continues at coordinate 89,190 of CAKNPS010000004.1, read as the reverse complement.
AAGATGTTGAAACTTCAAGTTCTTCTTTTTGACTATAAATATCTTTTATAACATTAACTTGTTTTTCTTCAAATGCACAAACTTTAATTTCAACTGGAACATTGATTTTGATTGAAACACCCCTTTCTTGCTCCACAACATCACACTTCACTTGACTATGCTTAACAGCAGTCTTTGCTTCCGTAATAGAATTTTGACTTACACCTTCAAGTTCCACTTCTTCTTTAAAATTTTCAGTAACAAAACTTGTTTCATATCTGTCATTTTCAGTGAGATATAAAATTCGGTTTATAACTTCTCCAGAAACTGAGACAAAATTAATTCCACTTTCCACATCTTTTACTGAAACTTGACTTTCGCAGAGAATAACTTTTCTGATTGGTTCTTTAATGGAAATTTCACTCTCCATTGAAAATATTTCACTTGCTTCCCCAATGAAAGTGCTGACATAAATTTCTTCTTTTTTTGTGCAAATGTCATCATCTAATGGCATAATTGTTTCTACATCATGACAAGAAATTATAACTCCACTTTGTTCAACAGTGCAATTTATTTTTACATTCGAACTTGTGACACTATCCACCGAATAATTTTCAACTTCACACTTAATTCCCACTTTATCCGTAACCATTATCGCACTATCTTCAAATTTTGAAGAAAATGGGCATGAAGAATTGATTGTGGAAATTTCCCCATCAATTGTTTGATAAAGAATGCAAATTTCAATGCAACCGCTATAATTTACCGCACCATTTAAGACTTCTGCACTTTCAACTTGAGCAGAATGACAAACTGAAAAGATTTTGCCTATTTCATTTTCTAATGGAATGTTGCATTCCACATTAAATTCGCTTTTAGGCAATCTTTTCTTTTTCACAACCTGAAACTTATTTTTTTCAAAAGACATAACCCCTCCAAAATCAAAAACTATTATAATATACTGATAAAATTTCGCCATTAGAACAAAAAAGTTTAAAATCTTTAAAGTTGGCAAAAATCTAAATAAGGAATATTATTTAAAAAAGTTAATTCAAATTTAAAAGAGGTTAAAATGAGAAAGATAATATATGGTTTAAACGAAGTTAAGGAAAAAATAAAAAATTTAAAAGGTCAAAATGTTGAAATGAAGATAAACCGTGGACGAAAAAAAATAGATACTGTCACCGCCACCATAACAGATGTCTATCCAAGTGTGTTTACCATAAAAACTTTAGATGAAAAACTTCAAACTTTTTCTTATTTTGATGTCCTTTGTGGCGATGTTTGTATTAGCGACAATTTGTAAAAGACGCTATATAAATTATTTTATTTTAAAAATAAATTTATGAATTAATTAAAAATAAATATATAATAATTAAAAAAAGGTTTAAGCAACTTTGTTATAAAATTAAATTAAATTTTGAAACAAATTTTTTATGCTTTCTGTAAAAATTTTTGCAAACCTCTTGACTCCCCCCCCCGCTATGTTATAATTAACTTAAGATAAGGAGAAAGAGTATGAAAAATTATATAACTTATGATTTAATTAACAGCCCATTAAGAAGATGCGGCGGTTACGGAAAAGCCAATGGTTGCACAGATGAACAAACTGCTTTTGGAAATTATCTTTATGCCATTGAACTTTTGTCAGGGACTTACGACCACCCAAACAAAGTGTATGCCCAAGGCAAAATTGATATGGCAAAAGAAGTTTTGGAAGATATTGCAAATGCATGTATTGATAAAGATAATAAAAAAGTAAATTTCAATGAATTAGATTTTATAAATAGATATGGCAGAGGAAATGGAAATCTTTCTAGTATAAGCAGTCTTATTCCATACGTGATCCATTATGTTGCTTTAAAGCAAGGATTAAATTTTGAATATTCAAACGGCGAAATTTTAGATAATCGTCAAATGTTTAAAGTTCCACCTGTTACGGACGAGCAAATGATATCTTCAGTTATTACAAAATTAAATAAATATAGAGAAGAGATGAGAAAGTCAAATCCTAACTTAGCAAATAATCGCGACTATCAACCTATCTCCCGTGATAAATATCTTCAAACAGATAAAGAAATGTAAAAAATAACTTCCGAACGGAAGTTATTTTTTTGATTTATTCTATCAAATATCTGCAAAATTTCAAAATTAATTATAAAAACTTTACTCTAATTTAATTTACTTTTTTTGTTCTTCAATATACTCTTTTATCTTCTTATAGTTTTCATAAGGTTTTTCAATATGTGAAAAGATGAACGCACTTGACTGGCCATTTATTGGACTCGACATACTACCAAAACGAAGTGAACCAGTATCTTTATGCACAATTTTATCAAAAAGTGAAACATAAACATCAATAGCACCAATCATTTTAATGTCGAGAGATTTATAATCTATACCAATAATTCCCGTTCTCATAATGACACGCTTGTTTGTGTAAGCATAAAACGTCTTTTTATACCACATATAAGTGAATATAATAACCAAGGCTTCCAGCAAAACCAAAATTCCAAATGGTAACAAAAGCCAAATAGCATCTAATGGTTCAAAACCTTCTCCTGGAACAAACATTCCAATGCAAGCCACCGCCACAAAGAAAAGAAGATATAAAAGTGAAACAACAATTGTTTTCACAAACAGTTTGGTCTTATTAGGCTTAAAAATATCAACAATTTCTTCATCTTTATCTAAAATCTTATCAAACATCATTTTCCTCCTATATAAATATATTATAGCATAAATTTTCTATTGCTACAACTAAACAAAAAAAGATGGATAAAATTTATCCATCTTTTTTATTAAGAAACTATTTTCTTGGATATTTTATGTTTGCTTGTGCTGCAGCAAGACGAGCAATTGGCACTCTATATGGAGAGCAAGAAACATAGTTAAGACCAATTCTGTGGCAGAATTCAACAGATGATGGGTCCCCACCATGTTCACCACAAATTCCAAGTTTGATGTCTGGTCTTGTGCTTCTGCCAAGTTCAGCAGCAATACGAACAAGTTTACCAACACCATTTTGGTCAAGTTTAGCGAATGGATCACTTTCAAAAATCTTCTTTTCGTAGTAAACATCAAGGAATTTACCAGCGTCATCACGAGAGAACCCATAAGTCATTTGAGTTAAGTCGTTTGTTCCGAATGAGAAGAATTCAGCATATTTAGCAATTTGGTCAGCAGTGATTGCTGCTCTTGGAATTTCAATCATAGTTCCAACTTTATAGTGCATATCAACTTTCTTTTCAGCAAGAATTCTATCAGCAGTTTCAGTTACAATATCTTTAACATACTTAAATTCTTTGCTATCGCAAGTGAGTGGTATCATAATTTCAGGAACAACTTTGAATCCTTCTTCTTTTTCCACTTCAATTGCAGCAGTGATAACTGCTTCTGTTTGCATTCTTGCAATTTCAGGATATGTTACAGCAAGACGAAGTCCACGGTGACCCATCATTGGGTTAAATTCGTGCAAACTTTCAACAGTTGCTTTCAAACTTTCAAAAGTAAGTCCCATTTCTTTTGCAAGAGTCTTGATTTCATCATCTTCATGTGGTAAAAATTCATGAAGAGGTGGATCCAAGAAACGAATAGTAACTGGACGACCTTGCATAGCCTTAAAGATTCCCTTAAAGTCCTTCTTTTGCATTGGAAGAATTTTCTTTAATGCTTTTTCTCTTTCTTCAGTTGTTGTTGAAACAATCATTTCTCTAACTGCAGGAATTCTATCTGCTTCGAAGAACATGTGTTCAGTTCTGCAAAGACCAACACCTTCTGCACCAAATGAGAAAGCAACAGCAGCATCACGAGGATTATCAGCATTTGTTCTGATGTTTAATTTACGATATTTATCAGCCCATTCCATAATAGTTGCAAATTCGCCAACAATCTTTGCAGATTCAGTTGCAATTGCCCCATCATAAATTTTTCCAGTTGAGCCATCAAAAGAGATTACGTCTCCTTCTTTATATTTCTTTCCGCCAAGAGTGAATGATTTTCCATCATCAGCGAATTTAATTTGTGAACAGCCTGCAACACAGCAAGTTCCCATACCACGAGCAACAACGGCAGCGTGAGAAGTCATACCACCTCTTGCTGTCAAGATTCCTTGACTTGCAGCCATACCTTCAATATCTTCTGGGGAAGTTTCAAGTCTAACTAAAACAACTTTTTCTTTCTTTCCTTGTTCTTTTGCTTTTTCAGCAGTGAAGCAAATTTTACCACTTGCAGCACCTGGAGAAGCAGGAAGAGCCTCGCCGATTACAGTTGCTTTCTTGACAGCCTTTTCATCAAATGTTGGGTGAAGAAGAGCATCAAGTTGTTTAGGGTCGAGCATCAAAAGTGCTTCTTTTTCGGTTCTCTTTCCTTCTTTAACAAGGTCAACAGCAATCTTAAGAGCAGCCTTTGCAGTTCTCTTTCCGTTTCTTGTTTGAAGCATATAGAGTTTACCTCTTTCGATAGTAAATTCCATATCTTGCATATCTTTATAGTGATTTTCAAGTTTTGTAGCGATTGCAACAAATTCTTTATAAACTTCAGGATTTTGTTCTTCAAGTTTAGCGATAGGTTGTGGAGTTCTTATTCCTGCAACGACATCTTCGCCTTGTGCGTTCATAAGATATTCGCCATAAAGAGCATTTTCACCAGTTGATGGGTTTCTTGTGAAAGCAACACCAGTTCCTGAGTCTTCGCCCATATTACCAAATACCATTGATTGAACGTTTACAGCAGTGCCCCAGTTGTATGGAATGTCGTGCATTCTACGATATACATTTGCTCTTTCATTGTCCCAAGATCTAAACACAGCCTTAACAGCTTCAATAAGTTGAACTTTAGGGTCTTGTGGGAATTCTTGTTTTTGAGCATCTTTATATAATTTCTTAAAGAGTTTAACGATTTCTTTCAAGTCTTCAGCAGTTAAATCTTTATCAAATTTAACGCCTTTCTTTTCTTTAATTTCGTCCAAAATTCTTTCATATTTAGATTTATCTTGTTGCATAACAACATCACTAAACATTTGAATGAAACGACGATATGAGTCATAAGCGAAACGTGGGTTGTTTGTAAGTCTTGCAAGACCTTCAACAACTTCGTCGTTAAGACCAAGGTTTAAAATTGTGTCCATCATACCTGGCATGGAAACTCTAGCGCCAGAACGAACAGAAACGAGAAGTGGATTATTAACATCTCCAAATTTCTTTCCTGTCATTTTTTCGATTTGAGCAAGTTTTTGATAAATTTGAGCCATAATGCCTTCATTTATCATTCTGCCATCTTCATAATATTTTGTGCAGGCTTCAGTTGTGATTGTGAAACCTTGTGGTACAGGCAAACCAATTTTTGTCATTTCAGCAAGGTTAGCACCTTTACCACCGAAGAGTGCTTTGTTGTCACCTTTTGCTTCTTTAAAAAGATAAACGTATTTTTTCATAAAAACTCCTTCTAAATTCCTTTTTAGTGTCGATTAAATTATACAAAAAAATATAGTAAAAAGGCAAACGAATTTACTATATTTTTTTAATTTTTTTGTGACATCGTCACTTTTTATCGCAGTTAAATGATTAAATAATAAATTTTTTAATAATATCTAATTTTTTAGGACTAATTTAAAATAATAAAAAGCCACAACGCAAAACATAAGTTTTGTTCTTCACGCGAGCGAATGCGAGTTCTTCACAGTGTCCGTGCCACTTTTTTACGCAAAACGTGAGTTTTGCTCTTCACGTTGCCCTTGGCAACTCAAATCACTCCTTCAATATATTCCAAAATCTGTTCCTTACCAAAAAGGGTTTCGCTTGAAAAAGGCAAGATAAGTTCGCGTCTCACACCTAAAATTTTGGCAATTTTGGAAAGACTTTGTGGAATTTTACTTTTTGCAAGTTTGTCCACCTTTGTGGCAATAAGCATATATGGAATTTGATAGTGATTTAAAAATTCAATCATCATCTTGTCAAGTTCGCTCGGTTCATGACGACTGTCAACAAGGACAAAAACTGTCACCAAAAGAGTGGAATTTAAAAGATATTTTTCCATAAGCCCCGCCCAGTTGGCAATATGTTTCTGCCCAGTTTTTGCATAGCCATACCCTGGAAGGTCAACAAACTTGAAAGAGCTGTTGATTAAAAAATAGTTAATCATTTTGGTAAGACCTGGGGTGGAAGAAGTTTTTGCCAAATTTTTCACTCCTGTCAAAGCATTAATAAGAGAAGATTTGCCGACATTACTTCTACCGACAAATGCAAACTCTTTAAGGTCATCATTTAAGATATCCTTTTCACTAACCACACTTGTTAAATATTTTGCGCTTACAATTTTCATAATTTTATTATATCATAGATTTTATTCAAAAACAAACTATCTTTTATAGATTATGAATTTAAATAGAAACCAGCAGCGATTAGAAAGTATCAACGATACTTAAAAAATTTTAATAATTTTTTCTTAAATCATTTGGCAATTTAAAAAAATAGGTATATAATATGCCTTATGAAAAACTTTTTGCAAGTTGTGAAATTCACACTTTTTTCAATATCTGCAGGCATAATTCAAATTGGCACATTTTCGCTTTTTGATTATGTTTTTCATTGGTCATATTGGGTGGCATACCTAACTTCACTTGTTTTGTCGGTTATATGGAATTTCACATTAAATCGTCACTACACTTTTAAAAGTGCGAAAAACATTCCTTGGGCAATGTTCCTTGTTTTTCTATACTACCTTGCTTTCACTCCACTTTCAACTTGGTGGGGACACGCAATGGAAGTTGCAGGTGTGGAAGATATATTAGTCACCGCTTTCTCTATGATTGTCAACTTTGTCACTGAATTTCTTTACCAAAAGTTTGTGGTGTATCACAATGCTGAAAACACATTAGTAAAATCAGAAGATGAAAAAGCCTTCACACTTATTATGAAAGTTTTGAAAAGTGATAGTTTAGACAAAAAGTTCGCATAAAAAAGCGAACTTTCTTTTTTCCTATCTCATAAAAATTAAGATAGGAGAAAAATATGGCAAACTTTTTCGGAACTGACGGAATTAGAGGAATATTCGGTCAAAATTTAACAATTTCGCTTGCCCAAACTGTCGGCAATGCGTTGACACAAAAAATCAAAAAACCAAAAGTCTTAATCGGCTCTGACACCCGCCTTTCCAGTGACATTTTGAAATGCTCGCTCGCAAATGGCGTTATGCTTGGTGGCGGAAATGTGGTTGACGTTGGAATTATGCCCACCGCTTCCATTTCATATTTAACAAAAGGGAACTTTGACTATGGCGTTATGATTTCAGCGTCACATAATCCCCCGAAATACAACGGCATTAAAATTTTTCAAAGAACTGGACGAAAAATGAATGACGAAGAAGAAAGTGACCTTGAAAACTATTTTTCTTCCACCTTTGAAAGCGAACATTACGGAACTTACAAGCAAATAAATTTGTCGAAAAAATATAAAGATTTTCTTTTGTCAAATGCGGAGTTTGATTTAAATAAATACACAATTTGTCTTGATTGTAGCAATGGTGCTTCATACAAAATTGCTCCCCTTGTTTTCCGTAAACTCGGTGCAAAAGTTTATACCACAGCTTCTAGAAATAAAGGCGAATTTATCAACGAAAAATGTGGAAGTTTAAACATTGAAAATTTACAAAACCTTATAAAAAGAAAAAATGCCGATTTTGGTTTCGCTTTTGACGGAGATGCTGACAGAGTGATAGCGGTAAGTGGCAATGGCGAAGTTTTTGACGGCGATAAAATTCTATATATACTTGCCAAAAAACTTAAAAGTGAAGGAAAACTTTTTGCAAACACCATTGTAGGCACAAGTCACACAAACAGTGGAATTATGAATGCCTTAAACAAACATAAAATCAACCTTATTCGCACAGATATTGGCGACAAATATGTTATTGATGCAATGGAGAAAATGAACTTAACTCTTGGCGGAGAGCAATCAGGACATATCATTCTGCGTGATAAAATAAGCACTGGCGATGGACTGCTTACTGCAATAACTCTCACAAATGCCATTTGTAAGGAAAACAAAACACTTCCTGAACTTTTTGATGCTAAACTTTTGCCACAAGCAAATTTAAACATTGTTGTGAAAGATAAAATCAAAGTGGTGAACAATGAAGAACTAAAAGAACTTATCTCCAACATCACCTGTTCCATATCTCCCGCAGGTAGAGTCCTTGTGCGAGCAAGTGGAACAGAAAACAAAATTAGAATTATGGTGGAGCATCCAAGCCAGAATAAAGCCACAAAACTTGCCCGCGAAATCAAATCTCTAGTATTAAAAATATAACAGCCTATGCCTGTTTTTACAGCCCGTGGCTGTTTTATTTTATACTTAATAAATAATCAACGCTTACATCAAAATACTTAGCAACTAATATTAAATTAACAGTTTTTGGGAATTTACCATTTCTCCATCTATAAAAATTATATTCACTCATATTCAAATCTTTCATTACTTTTGCAATTGAGAGTTTATTTTCTTTTAAAAGTTGATTAAAATTTTTTATTAAAGCACCTGTCAAATTATTAACATCAATTTTATATTTTCTCTTTTTATCATCTGTTAAACCAAACAAATAATCAAGTGAACAATCAAAAAATTCACTAAATTTAATAGCGATATCAATTTGTGGAAAATAATTTTTATTAAAATAACCATTAATCGTAGTAGAAGATACACCTAAAAGTTTTGCAAGATGAAGCCTACTCATATTCTTCTCTAACAATAATTCTTCTAGTCTTTCTTGAAATTCATTCATAACCACCCTCACTACTTCATATATTTTGACAATATTTTTGCTTAAATTGTTTGATTAGAGAGTTGTGAGTGTGGTATAGTATTCTTGTTCTTGCATTTTTTATGCAAAAATTTAAAAGGAGAATAATATGCAACTTATAACTATTGCACTGCAAAAATGTCTTGAAAGAGAGATTTCAAACGAGATTGTTTGTTATGAAAACGAAATTGTTGTTTCTCTTGCTGACGGAACAAAAGCAAAAATCAAAATTAAAAATGTAGCCTAAAAGACTACCACAAATGATAAAAGTGTTGTTCACAAAAGAAATTTTGTTTTAGATATAAATTTAAAAAGGAGAAAAATATGAAAAAAACATTAACAAACTTTAAAGAATTTGAAAATTTTATACTTTCGCTTGAAAAGGACTTGTTTGCCGAATATTATGAAAATAATAAAATATCTTTTCCAAACGGAAAATATAAAATTCAAATTTCAAGCATAAAGGAGTTAAACAAATGATTAATATTGAAGAAATTATTAGTGAAAAATTTTTGGAAACGCCACTTAAAAATTTTGAAAGCGAAAAACTCCACTCACGAATCAAAGAAAGAGTAAAGAAATTTGAAAAAACTTTAACCGAAAAACAACTTGCTGAATTTCGACAAATTGAAGACGAAGAAGCCTATTATGGCACCGTTCGAGCAGACGAACTTATACATTTTGTTCTTGAATTTTTACGCTCAATACTTACTTATCCAAACAAAAAATAGGCCTACGCCTATTTTTACAGCCCGTGGCTGTTTTATTTTAAAATTTATTATTTAAAATAATTTTTATAATTTGATTTTACAATCAGACAACATTATGCTAATATAATATTGATGTTTAATTGGACAAAAAATGAAGCAATCATAGTTCCTGTTGGTTTGGTGATTATTATTTTACTTAGCATAATCATCAATTTTTGTTTACGCAATAAAAGTGATAAGATAAAAAGAATACCGCTGTTTATTATCACAATTATTGTTTTAATTCTTGAAATTATCAAACAAATTTATAGCATTGTTGTTGGTTATAACCTTTGGAAACTGCCCTTACATTTTTGTAGTATATTTCTGTTTGTTTTCTCGTTTGCATCTTTTGGCAAAGGAACATTAAGAAAAATTGGCGATGTCATTTCACTATCTGGTGGTTTTGCTGTTCTTGTTGCATTCTTGGTTTCTCCTAGAAACATCATTGGCAATGCCTGCGACAATGTCTTTGCAAGTTTCGACACATTTCACACTTTCACTTATCACTTTTTAGTTTTCTTTTATTTCTTTATCTTAATTGGTTCAAACCTTGTTCAAGCAAAGTTTAGTGACCTAAAGTATGTTGTGACTGCCGTTTTAGGATATGCAATCATCGCCATTGTTGCTGGTTACACTTTGAATGTTAACTTTTGTTCTGTGCTTTACAACAGTTATTCTTTCTTGGAAGCAATACGCTTAAGTTGTGGACCTAGATTTTATTTAATATGTTTGGTTATTTTTGGAATTTGTGCTCTGTCGCTAACCTATCTTCCAAACATTTTAATAACTTACATAAGAAAAAAGAAGAAATAATTTCTTCTTTTTTTATTCCCCCTAATTTCTATTTATTATAAAATTTCTTATCTAAAATAATTTTTTTAGAAATTTCAACAACGCCATTTTCATTTAACTCTTTTTTCTTTTTAAATAATGAAACGATGTTTCTATAACATTTCGCTAAAACACAATCTTTTTTGTTGACAACACTATCATAAATAAACAAGAAAATGATGTAGAGTGCAAAAAACATTAATCCAATATAGAAAAAGTTTAGTGGCGTGTTTGGTAAAATTGGCGAGTTAATATTGATAGAATCTGTCTGATTTAAAATTTTGATATTGAAAAGTCCATAAAACACCAAAACGCAATACCCTAAAGGCCAAGCATACCATTTTTTAATGTTTGGGGTTATGTATTTTAATTCCAAAACCATAATTGCCATCATAAAGCAAACTGAATGATGAAGCAAACTTGTGATTGTGGCAGGAAAGAAAATTGTTGGTCCTTGCCCTAAATAGTCTGGATATATTGTCGGCAAAAGCCCAGTAAACAAAGCAGTATAGGTCAAAAAGTGCAAAACAAATGAATCTTTTTTGCAAAGTATTAATGCTGCTCCGAAAAACAAACTAATTGTCCCGCAAATTGAAGTAGGAAGATATGTGACATCAGTCCAATGTTGAATGCAAAAAACTCTGTTTAGTAAGATTAAAAATAGAAGAATTCCCCCCCCCGTTTTAATAACTATCTTTTTAAGTTTTTCAGTTTTACAAAAAATTCCAACAACTGTCAAAATGGCAATTGTCACAGCAAAACTTAAAACAATATAAATTATATGTTCAGTTCCAAAAATTTTAGGTGGGTTTTGCATAATTTTATCTCCTTATTTGTCAAAATGTTAAATTCTGATTATAAAATCAATTAAATTAAAATTAATACAAATAAAGTCTAACACACTTTTAAACTTATCTACAAATAATTTATAACAAAAAAACAAATTTTTAAATTTTCATAAACACTTGCAAAAAATGTTGCCTTTATGCTATACTTTAAATGGTCCTATGGTCAAGCGGTCAAGACGCAGCCCTCTCACGGCTGAATCAGGGGTTCGATTCCCCTTAGGATCACCACAGGCATCGCCTGTTTTTTTATTTGTTAATAATTTTGTAATAAATAAATCTAATGGTTAAAAATAAACAAAGTAACACAGTTCTCTTTGTTTTAGCACATTCTATCAACTCTTCTTGCTTTTTGGCAATTAGGTTATGAATTTTTAAAATTATAATGTTTAAAGTGATTTTGTTTAGACAACAATATGAAATAAGCATTTATGAATGTTAAAATTTTATAAATATTTCGAATTTTAATTTAATATGAACCAATTATATAAGTTACCAAAATATTTTTTTGCTAATTTTTATATCATACTTAAATAAATAAATTTAGTTAAAAATTTTAAATTAATTCACTTTTTACTTGCTTTTAAAAACACTGTTGTGGTAAAATATTAAACGGAGGGAAAAGAATTGAGAACAAAAAATAAACTCGACTGCATCTACAAAAATTTCAAATTGATGGTTTATAAAAATGTTTTCAAAGGGTTGAAAGACAAAACCGATGACAGTCTTTCATCTTCTGACTATTTTTGCCTTGAATGTATTTATCTTTTAGATAATCCAACAATTTCTGAATTTGCCACTTTCCTTGATATTTCTTCTCCAAATGCAACATATAAAGTTAAACAACTTATCAAAAAAGACTATATTAAAAAAGAGAAGAGCAAGAAAGATGGGCGAGAATATCGCCTAGTGCCAACAGATAAATTTTATAAATTCTATGGTAGTAAAGCAAATTATGGAGAAATGATTTTAAATAACATTGAAAAATCTCTTGAAAAAGATGAAGTAAAAAAGATGGACAAAGTCTTAGATGTTCTAATTGATAAAGTTTTCAAACCATCAAAGAAAAAGAAAAGTGCTCGTAACACCATTTAGTGTAAAAAAATACACTTTAAAAATTAAATAAAAGCATCAAAATTTTGATGCTTTTGTTTTTTTATCTTAAGATTTCAATTTAAACAATTTCTTCAGCAAGATTTGAAGTATTGAAGGAAACTTCCACATTGTCACCATTAAAATCAAATTTCACTTCGCCATCTTCTTCCGCTCCACGGTCGATTGTGAAATTGTTATATCTATAATCTTGAAAATCTTCAACATAATATTCATAAGCAACATCAACTGTGAATTTATGGTCAGGATTATAATCAAATGTAAAAGTTATTTTTCCATCTTCTAAATCTTCCCAAATGAAATCTTCAAATTGCGTTTCTGAATATATACTACCATAAACATATTCTCCACTTTCATCGCTAAAGAAAATACGGAAATTCTTATCTTTATATTCAGTGCGTTCAATATCGCTTAAATCAACTGTAACTGAAACTTCCCAAAGTTCATTTGGCATTGCTTCTCCATAAGGCACAACATTGATTGTTTTAGAAATTATTCTATCATGTTCTTTCTCAATAAAAACTAAAGTTGTTGTTCCAACTGAAACTTGAGTTAAATCAATACTAAAATAACACTCATATATTACCGCATCATCTGTAGAATTTACACCTGAAATTGCACTTAATGGAATTACAGACTCATTGGTTGAAATTATCTCAATTTCTGACAAATACCCTTCTGTATTAATTTTATGATAAATTCCCTGTTCTCCAAAATCAACTCTAAAATTTTGATTTGCAATAAAACTCGAATCTCCCTCTTTTGCTGTTGTTATTGTTGATGGAGCAACTGCCCATATCATTCCATATCTTGCTTCCAAAATTTCTGGAGCATCAATATATGTCACAGTAATCAAAACATCTTCCGCTGGCATTGTGAAAGAATATGTTCCATCTTCGCCTTTTGTGCATTCAATTTGATTAGCATAAACCTTATCAATTTGAATGAATGGTTCATTTTCAAGTGTAAATGTTGCAATTTCTCCTTCAGTTTGCCTTATAGTCCTATTTGTAAAATCATACCACTCGCCATCAGAATAGGTAATTTCATAACTTTCTTTTGATGGCTGAGTATTTCCGCCACCACAAGCAGTTAATGTAATACCAATAAGTAGCATACAAACAACACCAAAAACACTGATTAGAATTTTCTTTGTTCTACTCATTCCCCCCCCCACAACCTATATTAAATTACACTTACATTATAACATTAACAAAATTTTTTAACAACATTTTAATAATAATTGCAACTGAATTTTTAAATTAATTTTATTTCACATTCTTTATAATCTTGGCGTAGTCACTTCCCAAGGATAGTTTGGATTTCCAAAATGTCCGTAGCACGCAGTATTTTTATAGATTGGTTTTAATAAATCTAATTCTTTAATAATATTGGAAACTTTGAAATTGAAATTTCGCTTAACAAAGTTTTCAATTTCTTCCATAGGCACTTTGTTTGTGTCAAAACACTCAATATTGATGGCGATTGGTTCAGCATAGCCTATAGCAAAAGAAAGTGAAACTTCACACCTATCAGCAAGTTTATTTGCCACAATATTTTTGGCAACATAGCGTGCATAATATGCCCCAGACCTATCAACTTTTGTGGCATTTTTGGAACTAAAGCAACCACCGCCAACTCTTGCCACTCCACCATAAGTATCAACAATAATTTTTCGGCCAACACAGCCACTATCAGAAAAACTTCCCCAAATTGTGAATTTTCCACTTGGATTAATTAAAATTTGTGTGTTTTTTGATTTATATTTAGAATACTTCTCTAAAACTTTGTCGATGACATTCTTTTTTATCATTTCCTTTAATTTATCATAATCTAATTTTTCAGAATGAGAAACACTCACTAAAATTGTATGGAAACTTTTAGGAACATCATCTTCATAGATAACCGAAACTTGACTTTTGGCATCAGCAAAGAAGAGATTGAAATTTTTTTGTCTAAAATTTTCATATTCACGCATTAAATCATGAGCAACCATAATTGGAAGTGGCATAAATTCTTTTGTTTCATTTGTGGCATAACCATACACCATTCCTTGGTCGTTTGCTTTGAGTTCTTTTTGCACAACGGCCTGCCTAATATCAGGACTTTGCTCACTTATCTCTTTAATAATTTTAAATTCATTTTTGTAGCCTATTTTCTTTAAAATCTCTTTTGCAATTTTTTCGTAATCTATTTTTGCCTTTGTTGTTGCTTCTCCATAAATGAAAAGTTTGTCATTTTTAATGGCACATTCAACCGCCATTTGACTATCTTTATCTTGTGATAAAGCCTCATCTAAAAAAGCATCGGCAATATAGTCGCAAGTTTTGTCAGGGTGTCCAATATTTACACTTTCGCTTGTTTCTACTTTTTTCATAATTCCTCCATATTTTTTAAAAAATTTAAGTAAAAATTAATTAATTTCTTTAAATTTTTGAAATTTTTTGATTTTTTTGTGTTATTTAAGTAAATCTTTCTATTTATTTCAATCATTATTGAGTAAAAATTTTTTTCGTCAATGTTCATTAAACAGTCTGGTATCATACTTCCAACATAGGGATAATTCATTTTAACAGTATAGCCAAAGGCATTAAAATAATCAACTGTAAAAGTGAGCAACTTTTCACTTCTATACTTTTCTTCCACACCAATGCAAATGTCAGGAAGTTCTTTTCTCAACTTTTCGTCCATGATAATATCTTGCGAAAAGGAATGACAATCTATCAGTATAACTTTATGCTTTTTAAGATTTTTTGTCACCACACTATCTAGTTTCTTATGGTGTTTAATATAATATTTATTTACCACAAAATTTCTATATTTGTCATCTATTTTTAATAATTTTTCTCCCATTTCGGTTTTATTGTAAATCACACCTAGTCCAAACTTTGCCATTGTTTCTTTTTCGTCATCTAAAAATTTTTCCACATCACAAACAATACGAGAAACTTTTGCTTTTACATATTTATATTTTTTGAAAGAAAAAAGTTGGTCTGTATATAAATCAGTCATTGCAAAATTAAATTTTTCTATTCTCTCTTTAGATACAAACTTTTTCCGTCTTTTATAGAATCTTGGAAGTTTTGTGCTTGAGTGTGGCAAATGTAAAATGATTTTGTTTTTCATAACTCTCCTTTTAATTTAAATTTCCAAAAAGAGAGCAAGAGAAAAAGAAAAACCATCGTCACCGATGGTTTTAAACTCGTATATACTTCCATCGGTCTGCCTTTAGCACCTTGAAAAATCAGGTTGCTGTGTGGTCAACGGGGCAGTCCCTCGCACACTCTTTATGGATAATATTATTATAATACGATTCTAACTAAATTGCAACTAAAATTATAAAATAAAATTAAAACTAAAAAATTTTATTCAATAAAGTAAAAAAACTTTAAAAAACATCATATTCTTTTAAAAGTTTTATATATTCATCAAAATAGTCTTCTCGTATCGGCATAGGTTTTTCGTCCTTAAAATAAATAAGTATACAAGGCGAAATGTTGTGATAAGACTTTAAAAATTCATATCCTATTGCTTTTCCTTCTCTAATAAGTCTTTTGACTTTGGCGTGATAATTAAAATACATATTATTATTTTAGGTGAAGTTTTCACCTTTTATGTATTTAAAATCTAATAAAAAATTTATGTTATTTTCCCTTTTCTCCTATCAAACAAAAGTGGCAAGGAAAAATCTATCTTCATATATAAAAAAAGAAAGGAGAAATATATGAGAAATTTTTACTCGCTTGAAAGCTCAAGTGTGAACACTTTGGCTCAACAAACAAGGCTTGACATTATCGGCGAACTTGATGCCATCATTCAGTATGAAAAACATATCGCTTCATCAACGGATACAACTTATAAAAAAACATTGATCGACATCGTCAATGAAGAAAAACTTCATGTCGGTCAACTTTTTGGACTTTTGTTTATGCTGGACCCTGCATCCAAAGAGCAATTTGAAAAAGGGTTAAATGAATTTACTCAAGATATAAGATAATCACTTTTTAAATTTTTCACAATCTAAAATGCCATTTTCCGTAAAATAATCATAAATTTGATTAAAATTTTTTTGATTGAAATGGAAGGTCTGAGCCCCAACTTTAATTGCTGGCATAATATCGTGAGAATAACTATCTCCCACCATCAAAAGTTCTGAAGGGGAAATCCCTTCCTTTTTTATGATTTTCTTTAACACTGGCACTTTTGTCTTATCTTTTGCAACAATATTTGCAGACAAAATTTCTTTAAAACAAGTTTTATTTATTTTATATTTATCAAAATAATAATTTAAATATGTTTTATCTGACATTGAAACGCAATATAATGTATATTTTTTAGATAATTCCTGCAAAAACTCATTTGGGATTACTTCAACTTTACCTGTGTGCATATAAATAGTTTGGGCAATATTTTTAACAAATTTTTTTGCATCATAACCATTTTGCTGTAATACTGAAGTAATCATATTAAAATTTATTTTTCCTTTACTCATAAGTATACTTTCTTCAAGTATTCTTTTTGACTCATCAATTGAAAGAAATTTCTCTAAAATATTTATTGTATAACTATAAAGATTTCCCCAAACATTTTCACTAGTATATAGCGTGTCATCAAAATCAAAAACAATAACTTTAATCTTTTGTTGCATAATTTTATTCTAACCCTTTCAAAAATTTTATTGCTTTGACTCTATCTTTTGCCTTGTAAACATAAGAGCCTGAAACCAAAATATCCACGCCGAGTTCTCGCAGTTTCTCGGCATTTTTTTCATTCACGCCACCATCAAACTCTATTTTAAAGTTTAGGTTGTTGTCTTGTTTAAATTTATTTATTTCAGCCACTTTGTCATAGGTTTCTGACATGGTTTCTTGACCACTTGAGCCAGGTTCAACTCCCATCACCAAAATCACATCAACATTATAAGCAAATGCACGAATTTCTTTGAATGGTGTGGAAGGTTTGATGCTGAGCCCTGCCAATATCCAATTTTTCTTAATATAACTTATCACTTCTGCCAGCATATCTTTATCATCAAAGGCTTCATAGTGAAGAGTGATAATGTTTGCCCCTGCATCAATATATTTTGAAACTTCGTTTGCTGGTTCGTCAACCATCAAATGACAATCAAGCATAATTCCACTTGCACTATTAATTGATTTCACAACATTATAGTCAAATGTGTTTTTATCAACAAAATTTTCATTCATAATGTCGCAATGAAGAAAATCAGCATAACCTTGCAATTCCTTTGCATATTCAACAATGTTTTGATAATCTTCAATTGGGTCAGTTGAAACCGCCACATCAACAACTCTTTTCATAATAAATCCTTTTATAAACAAACTTCCAATTTACTTTTCATAAAATAAATTAAAATTAATTACAAATTTTATTTTAGCAAATATTAAGAAAAAATCAAAATCTTTTTATGTTTTTTATGTTTTCTTGCAAAATTTTATAGTTTTCATACCTTAATTTGCTTATTTCTCCATTTTTAACGGCAGAGCAGACACCGCAATCTTTTGAAGATAAATGTAAGCAACTTTTATACTTACAATTATGCGAAGGAGCAATAAATTCTGGATAATATTTTCTTAATTCATATTCATCAACATTTAATAACCTTTCATCAAGTTTAGAAAAACCCGCCGTGTCCGCAAGATAATTTCCTTTTTCAATCTCATATAGTTCAACAAGACGAGTGGTTTGTTTCCCGCGTTCCACTTTCTTACTGAAATTTCCAATTTTTGCCACATTTTCTTTTAAAAGAGCATTAATAATGGAAGATTTCCCAACAGCACTTTGTCCAGCAAGCGCAGTTATTCCTTTAATTTCTTTTTTAAGGTCAAAAACTGTGTCGTCAAGTGTGGAAATCACAACAATTTTTGTGGCTTTTTCATAATTTTTAATGACTTCTTCAACAAAATTTTCTCCTAGGTCGCTTTTGTTGATGCATAAAAGTGGTTCAATCTCGTTAAGTGTGCAAAAAATCAAAAGTTTATCAACAAGAAGAAAATCTGGTTTTGGGGCTTTGGCAATCACAATTATCATTTTATCTAAATTGGCAAGTGGTGGACGAATAAGAACATTTTTTCGTGGTAACACTTTTTCAATCACATCGCCATTAACTTCCACTTTGTCGCCTACAAAAATCCCTTGTTCTTTCAAGTTGCGTGCTTGGCAAATAAATTTTTTATCTTCCACTTCCACAGTAAACTTGTCGGCATTTTTTTTTAGAACTAATCCAATCATACCGCTCCTCCAAGTTTGTTGCGAAGTTGTCCGCATGCACCTTCAATATCTTCTCCCATTGTTCGTCTGACTGTGGAATTTACCCCTTCTTTTTCTAAAAGTGAAGATAGAAAGTATGCTCTTTTTCTTGCAACGCCCATTAAATTTTGTTCTTTAATGGAGTTAAGCGGAATGAAGTTCACAAGGCAACTTCTTCCTTTCAAAAGTTTTCCAAGTTCTTTGATATTTTCTTCGCTTGAATTGATATTTTCAACGAGTGCATATTCAAAAATAACGCGTCTGCCAGTTTTATCAAAATAATAATCGCAAGCAGACAAAATATCTTTAATTTTATAGGCATTGGCAACCGGCATAATCTTTTTTCTTATTTCATCATTTGGTGCGTGCAAAGAAATTGTGAGTGTGACTTTGAAGCCATCATCTGCAAGTTTTCTAATCTTTTCCACAAGTCCGCAAGTGGAAAGAGAGATGTTTCTTTCACTAATATTAAGTCCGTTTTCACTGGAAACTAATTTTAAAAACTTGGTGACATTGTCATAGTTATCAAGTGGTTCTCCACACCCCATCAAGACAACATTTGTCACTTTTCTCTCTTTTTCCGTGCCACCCAAAATTTTGTTATATATTAAAACTTGAAGGAGAATTTCGCCAGCCGATAAATTTCTTTTAAGTCCTCCGATTGTGGAAGCACAAAATTTACAGCCCATACGACAACCAACTTGTGTGGAAACGCAAACCGTGTTGCCATATTTATAGGAAAGAAGAACACTCTCCACCAAACTTCCATCTGAAAGTTTAAGAGCCATCTTCTTTGTCCCATCTTTACTTTCCAAAAGTTTGACAATCTCCCAATTTGGATAGTCATTTTTAATTTTTTCTTTAATATCTTTTGATAAATTTGAAATTTCGTCAAGAGTTTTTGCCTTGTAGAGTGCATCAAAAATTTGTTTACCACGAAATTTTGGTAAACCTAACTTTAATGCATATTCAGTTATCTCATCAAGTGTTAAATCTAAAAGCATTCACTCACCTTTTTTTCCATAATTTTATGTCCATTCAAAAAATCTTTGACATCTAAAACTTTTCCGCCAGCAACTTGGCATTTCAAAATTTTAAAACCTTTGTCTTTGGCTTTAATAATAAATTCCTTTTTTGATGTGAAAATTTCGCCAATTTCTAGGTCTTCAAAACCTTCCACCGCTTCCGCTTTGTAAACCTTAATTCGCTCGTCGCCAATGTTAAAGTAAGCCACTGGAAATTCCACATAAGCACGCACTTTGTTCACTAAACTTTCGGCTGTGCTTGTAAAATCTAAAAGTCCGTCTTCTTTTTTAATTAACTTAACAAAAGTCGCCTTTTTTTCATCTTGTTTTTGAAATATGGCAGTGCCATTCTCTAATCTATCAATTGCATCAAGAAGTAAATCTCCACCAATTTCAGCAAGTCTTGGCATAAGAGAGTTGTAGTCTTCTTCTTTTTCAATCTTCACTTCGCTTTGAAGAATTATATCGCCGTCGTCCATACCAACAGCCGTTTTCATAATTGTCACACCAGTTTCTTCATCGCCATTTAAAAGGGCAGATTGAATTGGAGTTGCTCCGCGATATTTAGGAAGCATTGACGGATGAACATTTATGCACATCTTAATGTCCAAAACTTCTTTTGGAAGAATTTTTCCATAAGACGCAGTCACAAACAAATCACATTCAATTTTCTTGAAATCTTCTATGT
The DNA here is from genome assembly GCA_930990515.1 of uncultured Clostridia bacterium. Classification (GTDB taxonomy): domain Bacteria; phylum Bacillota; class Clostridia; order Christensenellales; family UBA1242; genus Caccovivens. Next base: position 68,891 of record CAKNPS010000004.1, on the reverse strand, counting down.
GTTCTTTAAGTTTTTCAAATTGGTAAACAGGAATATTTTGTGATTTTGCTAAATTTACTATGTTTGGAGATTGCATTTTCTTTCCACGATTTGCTGGTTTATCAGGTTGACAAACAACACCGACAACTTCGTGCTTTTCTGATAGTTTTTCAAGCACTATTTCAGCAAAAAGTGGTGTTCCAAAAAACAAAATTTTCATCAGTTCAACCTCTCAAATCTATCTCGATAAATCTGTCCTTCTTCTGTGTAGTCCACAAACAGCACTCCGTTCAAATGGTCAATTTCGTGACAAATACATCTTGCGATATAGTCTTTTGCTTCAAAGAAAAATTCATCTCCGTTTCTGTCTTGTGCTTTAATTTTGACGTATTTTGGTCTTGTCACATCACAATAAAAGTCAGGAATAGATAAACACCCTTCACTGTCAGTCACCTTTCCGCGTGTTTTAATGATTTCAGGGTTAATTATCTCTAGATACACCCCTTCTTCCACTTCAATGACAATGGCACGCCTTAAAACACCGACTTGCACAGCTGCAATACCAACACCACCCTTTTCACGCATAGTGTTTTTCATATCATCTAAAAGCATTGATAAACTCTCGCCAAAATCAACCACTGGTTTTGACTTTTTTCTCAATGTTGCATTTCCAATTTTAACAATATTTCTAACTGACATAATTTCTCCTTAACTTAAGTTGTTTGGATTTATTTCATAAAACACTGAACTTTTGCACTTCTCGTCAACACAATTATAGATTTCTTTTTCAATTTCATCTGCTTTTTCAAGTTTAAAACGCATAAGAATTTGATAGCGATATTTGGTTTTAATTCGATTAAGTGGTGACTTCATAACATCAAGATATATGAAGTCGTCAGGATATTTTTCTTTAACTTTCTGCACTTTATTATAACATACTTTTATCTCTTTTGCCACAATATTTTCATCTTCGTGAGAAAATAATATTCTAAGCACTTTTGTGTATGGTGGAAAGTTGGTCACTTTTCTTAAGTTTGCTTCCTTTTTGAAGAAACCTTTAAAATCATAGTTTTGTGCAAAACGATAGACATAATGTCTTGGAGAATAGGTTTGAAGAATAACTTTTCCTTGATCTTTGCTTCTTCCCGCTCTCCCACTCACCTGAGTTATTAGTTGAAAAGTTCTCTCAATTGAACGATAGTCCGCTTGATACAAACTTTGGTCGGCATCAATAATTCCCACCAAAATGACATCTTCAAAGTCGTGCCCTTTTGCAATCATTTGTGTCCCCACCAAAATGGCAGGTTTAACTTCACGAAACTGCGACAAAATGCTTCTGTGAGCTCCTTTTGTGGAAGTGGTATCATTATCCATTCTAAAGATTGCAACATCTGGAAAGAATTTTTTAAGTTCTTCCACCACTCTTTCTGTTCCAACTGCCCCCTGTTTTATGTTGTGACTTCCGCAACTTGGACAAATGTCAAGGGCTTTATATCTTTTCCCACAATAGTGACACTTTAATTTGTTTTCATATCGGTGATAAACAAGGGAAACATCACAATCTTTACATTTTGCAACATATCCACAATCTCGACATCTTTGAAAAGAAGAAAATCCACGGCGATTTATGAAAATCATTGCTTGCTTTTTCTTTTCCACCACATTTCCAAGTTCTGCCAAGAGTGGAATGGAAAAGATTTCACTGTTTCCGTGCCTTAATTCTTCCAGCATATCAATAATGATAATTTTAGGCATTTCCATACCATTCACACGAACCGGCATTTCCACAAGAGTGTATTCCCCATCAAGAGCCTTTGTGTAACTTTCAATTGAAGGAGTGGCACTGCCCAAAACCAGAATGCAATCATTATATTTTCGTCTAAAAAGTGCAATGTCGTGCGTGTCATAGCGCGGATTACTTTCTGAAATATAACTTTGTTCATGTTCTTCATCAATGATGATTATTCCAAGATTTTCAAGTGGAGTGAAAATGGCAGAGCGTGCTCCCACAACAACCTTTGCTTCCCCAAAAAATATTCTTCTCCATTCGTCAAAGCGTTCGCCAGCAGAAAGTCCGCTGTGAATAAGAGCCACCGCTTCCCCAAAACGAGCCTTAAAATTTGCAAGAACCTGTGGTGTTAAAGAAATTTCTGGCACAAGCATAAGAGCAGTTTTTCCTTTCTTGAGTTCTCGTTCAATGAGGTTCATATAGACTTCCGTTTTCCCGCTTCCTGTCACACCGTGAAGAAGATAGGTCTTATTCTCAGAAATGGTATCCACCGCTCTTTGCTGTAAGTCTGTCAAATGTTTCTTTTCGCCAGAAATATGGTCATAATCAATCTGTCTTTTTACTTCTTCAAATGAAACTTTAATAACATTTTTCTTTACGAGTGCGGAAAGTGGTGCATAGCCAAATTGAGTGGAAAGTTCAGAGAATTTTTCTCTTTTCTTTTCCTTTAAATATTCCACAATTTCCATCTGCTTTTTGGCATTTTTTGATGGATTTTCAAAATTGTCTTCAAGTTCGCAATACCTGACAAGAAGTTCTTTCACTTTTCCAGTTCTCATTTCACTTGGAAGAAAAAGACGAAGAATTGATGCAAGTTTAAGGTGCAATTTTTCTGCCATATAATTCATAAGAGCAAGCATCTCTTTCTTTATCACAGGAAAACCATCAACAGTGGACAAAATGCTTTTAAGTTTATGTTCATCATAAGAAGAAGTATCACTTTCTCCAACGACAAAACCTTGCAAAACTCTTGAGCCAAAAGGCACATTCACCCTTTCGCCGAGTTTCACATCAAGTTCTTCTGGAATGATATATTCAAATTCTCTATCAATCGCTTTCGCATCTTGGTCAATCACAACTTTTGCAAACTTCATTTTGTCCCCTTAAAATAATAAAAAATCACTGCAATCTTGCAGTGAAATTATATCACAAAACTTGTAATTTGTAAACTATTCTTCCCCTTCAACACCAGTATAAGTTACATCGCCATTATAAATTTCGTCAAGAGCGATGGAAATTGCCTTTTTGTCAGCAGTTGCGAGTTCGTTTCTTCTTGTTGTTTCAATTTCTTTTGCTCTTTTAGAAGCCAAGATTGAAAGAATATATTTATTTCCTTTTGTTTTCTTTGCAAGTTCGTCGATTGGTGGTTGATTCATCATAACTTTAATGCTCCTTAAATTTAATCTTTGACATTATATCATATTTATAAACATTTGTAAAGTAATTTTGAAAATTTATTGCAAAAATGAGTCTTGAGAAGTTCCAGAATAATCAATAGGTGGTTGAGATTTTGTTTTGCGTTCTTTCACAGGTTTAGCATCACGGTATCTATCCACTAAATATCCTGCGGCAGATTGTCTAGTATCATCTTTTTCAAAAATTAAGTCTTGAATGGTTGAGTCTTCACTATCCCAAGCAGCAAAAACAATGTCATCACAGCCCCAACGAGAAGCACGACAGACCAAATTTCTGCCATTTTTATCTTTAAATTTTGCAACATCAGGAAAACTATGTAAAACTTCCACTAAAAAATCTTCCATTTGATATTTAATTGCATAAGCAAGAAGATTTTTATCTTCACTTGATTTTAAAAATAAGAAAGTTGGAGATTTTTGTTTTCTTGTGTATTTAATGATTTTTGGTTGTAAATCTTTTAAAACAAAATCTTTAAAAACACTTTTTTTATCTCCACATTTTAATTCAAAAGAATACAATTCTTCTGCAAAATTCTGTAACTCAACCATATTATCCTCCCCTATAGTGAGAGTATAACATAAATTTCGACATTTGTAAACCCCTTTTTTTGTTAATTTTACACTTGGTTTTATTGACAATTTTCTTAATTTCCTATATTTATCATAAGCAAATTAATTTGCTTCATTAAAATTTTTAATTATTACGCTTTTAAATAAAACAAAAAAGAGGCAATGCCTCTAATTCACAAAACCTAATGAAATCAAAATTGCTTTGTCAATTTCCTTCATCTTGAAAGTGTCAATTGCTGAAATCTTGTCTTTTAATCGGCGTTTGTCAAGTGTCCTAATTTGCTCCAAAAGCACCACCGAATCTTTTGGAAGATGATATTTTTCTGATGGAAGTTCAATATGCGTTGGCAGTTTTGCCTTGGCAAGTTGACTTGTGATAGCAGAAACAATGACGGTCGGCGAATATTTGTTTCCAACATTGTTTTGAATGATTAAAACAGGGCGAACGCCACCTTGCTCACTCCCAACAACAGGACTAAGGTCAGCAAAATATATCTCTCCTCGTTTAAAATCTTTCTCCATATTCGCCTTCTAAATTTTGATAATCAATTAGGTCGGCATATTCTAGGTCAGAAAGGTCTTCATAGACGCCTTCTAAATCTGCACTCCGTCCTATTCTCAGTTTATGTTTGACTTCTTTGCAAGTTGATAAAATGGCAAAATTTTTAACACTGCCATACTCTTTTTCAATCTTATCTACCCTTTTTAAAAGTTCAAGATATTCTTTTTCCATAATTTTTCCCCTATAAAAGTTTTTTAATACTTTTCTAGTGTGCGAAAAGTGAATAAAAATTATGAGAAAAATTTGAGCGTAAAAAAATTATGCTTGCATTTTGCAAACAAATTTTCTCCCCAAGTGAGCAAAATCACTCGAAAAATTCTCGAATTTTTCGTCCAAGTTTTGGAAAAACTTGGCGTTTGCCTAAGGCGAACTGTGATTTTGCTCTTTCGTATCAACACTAATTAAAAGTCAAAAATAGCACAAAATTTAGTTAAAACACAACGATTGCCACTGCCCCGACCAAATCAAGAGAATGAGAAAGAGAAATTTCAACTTCTTTTCCACCTTTCTTTTTTAAAATTACTTCTGCCTTGCCTGAAAGTTTAAGGAAAGGTTTGCCACTTTCTTTGTGATGCAGTTCAATCTCTTTATAGGAAATTTCTCCAGCCGAAATGTCAAGAGCCTTAAAGGTTGCTTCCTTAACTGCCCAAAGTGATGCAACTTTTTCAAGTTTGTTTTTAAATTTCTCTATGTAGGCAATTTCACTTGCAGTTGCAATTTTTTCCAGCAATTTGTCAGCATTTTTAATTCTTGAAATGTGTTCAAGGTCAAATCCAATCATTTTCATCTCCTGCGTAAATTTTGTTTACCACTCTTTGTGCTACACTATAATCATACCCTTTATAGATTAAATGAGCAAGGCACTTTTGTTTGTTTTTTAGGTTATTCTCACGATTTTTGGCGAATTTCTTTGCAAGGAGTAACGCTCGTTCTTCTTCGCACTCGTCATCAATGTTTTCCACAAGTTCCGATATAATCTCACTATTTATTCCTTTTTCTTTAAGTTTTTGCACGATTGCTCGCTTCCCCTTTGTGTTTTTCAAACTTTCAAAATAGTTTTTCGCAAAAACTTTGTCATCAATGTAGCCATAGTTTTCAAGTTTAATGACTGCACCATCAATAGCATTTTTATCAATCCCCTTCTTCTTGAGATAGTCCACAATTCCCTTTTTGGAAACATTATATTTTTCAAGATATGAAATCGACATCAAAAAAGCAAGTTTGCCGTCATTTTCTTTTTTTATTTCTTCCAAATCTTCTTTTTCAATCTCTTGCCCAGTTTTCAAGGCATATTTTGCCAAGATTTCATCTAAAAAAATACCAAAAAACTTATCATCAACATAAAGATGATATCGCATTGCATTTTTAGTTTTCTTAATTTCAGTTATTGTCATTTTTTCTCCCGTTTGGCTCTAAATAGATAACTTCTTTGCCGTTTTTTAAAGCATATTCAATTTCTTTTTGTGTGCTTTCACCAATATAGCCACCGCAATTCACAACATAAATTCCGTCACTCAAATCTATCTTCTTTAGGTGTGCTTTCTCTAAATTTTGATATTCTTCTTTTGCCACATTTTTATTTTTATCAAAGTAAACACATTGCAAAACACAAAAACCTTTAAATTCAAGTTCCGTTGCAATTTCAATCATTTGTTTTTCAAAACGCATACTTCCACAAATTGTTAAAACTTTCATTTTTCTTCCTTCAAAACTTCACTTGTCACTTTTGTGTAAGCACGGACAAGTCCACCCGCCCCAAGTTTTATTCCACCAAAATATCTAACCACAAAAACACAAGTGTCAGTGACACCCCGTTTTTGAATAACGGAAAGAATAGGTCGCCCTGCTGTTCCACCTGGTTCTCCGTCATCGACTGCTTTTTCAAGAAAGGGAGATTTAAGAGAATAGGCATAACAAATATGAGTGGCTTTTTTATGTTCTTTCCTTAAAAATTCTAGTGCCCTTTCCACTTCGTCCACAGTTTTACACGGCGAACGATAGCCCAAAAACCTAGACTTCTTTTCCACAATTTCAATTATCTTTTTAAATTCCACATTCATATAAACATTTTAACAAATTTTTAGATTTTTTAGCAAATAAATATTTACATTAAATTCCTTTTTTGTTTTTATTCCCGTTCGGTAATAGCAACAAAATTTTATTTTCTATGTGTTATTCTCTAGTTGGATATCCAAAATCAAACTAAAAGGAATTAATAAAATGGAAAAAAGTAAAAGTTATATGATTAATACTGAAATTATAGAAAAATATATGCATAAGCATAATTTATCAATAGAAAAAATGGCAAAATTATGTGGATTTGAGAAAGAAGAATTAGTTTTTATATTAGAAAATAATTCAAAATATAAGTTACATCAAATTGTTCGCTTGTCAAGAATAATAGGCATTGAATATGAAAATATGTTTATTATAAAAAAATAAAAAAGAGCAAAATGATTTGCTCTTAATTTAATTCAACTTTAATGAAATTCTTTTTGCCTTTTTTAAGTAGTGCTCCACCTTCAATATCGCTTGCTGACACTTGCATTGAGAAATCAGTCACTTTTTCGCTTTTGAAAGTTATTGCTCCACCTTGAATAAGTCGTCTTGCTTCGCTTTTTGAAGGAGCAAGTTTTGTTCTGAAAAGTAAATCGCAGATATTCATTGGAAAATCGCCCTTTGCAATTTCCACAACTGGCGCATCACTCCCACCTTCAGCAAACAAGTTTTCACTCATCTTTTGGGCTTCAATCGCATCTTCTTCGCCACGAACAAATTTGGTCATTTCATAGCAAAGTCTTTTCTTTGCTTTGACAATATCTTCTTTGATAAGACCCCTAATTTCTTCCATTGGTAAATCAGTGAAAAGGGCAAACATCATCTCAACACAAGCATCTGGTGTTTGATAAATTCCTTGATAGAAATCATAAGCAGAAATCTTATCTTTATCAATCCAAATTGCACCTTTTTCTGTTTTTCCCATTTTCTTTCCTTCTGGAGTTAAAAGAAGTGGATTTGTTGCTCCAATAAGTTCAATGTTTGTTCCATTTTCATAGTTAAGTTTTCTTGCAAGCTCCACACCTGCGACAATATTTCCCCATTGGTCAGCACCACCCCATTCAAGCGTGCAGTTGTGTTCTTTATTTAAATGTATAAAGTCATAAGCCTGCATTGGCATATAACCAAGTTCAAAAAGTGTCAAGCCCCCTTCTTTAATACGATTGGCATAAATTTCATTTGCAAGCATTTTGTTCACATTGAAATGTCTGCCAATATCACGCATAAAATCAACATAATCATAGCCTGTGAACCAATCTTTATTATTGACAATGATTGCTGGGTTATCTCCGTCAAATTTAAGGAAAACTTTGAGTGAATTTTTGATTTTTTCAATATTAGAGTTAATGGTGTCTTTATCAAGCACCTTTCTCATTTCACTTTTTCCTGTTGGGTCGCCAATTGATGCTGTTGCACCGCCCATTAAAAGCACAACTTTGTGACCTGCTTGTTGGAAACGACGCAAAATGCAATATGGAACGCAGTGTCCAATATGCAAACTATCAACCGTTGGGTCAGTTCCTTCATATAAAGCGATAGGTTTTCCACTTTCCAAAACTTTTTTAAGGGCATCTTCATCAGTGCATTGATATAAAAGGCCCCTTTCTTTCAAAACCTTAAATAAATTTGTGTCAACTTTCATACATTCTCCCTATAAAAAAGCACGCTCTCCCAAATTTTTAGGACGAAGCGTGCGTTCGTGGTACCACCTAAATTCGGTTGAAAAACTTTCGCTCTTGCTCGTTTTTGAGATTTTTCAAAAAGCATCGCCTTTCACTTGTTTTTCAACATCTGCGACCAAGCGAAAACGCATTACGCTTCTCTACATTGGCGTTTTGTCGCAACTTAAAGAAGTTTTGATCCCACAAGCAAATTCAAAAGTCAATAACCCTTATTATGTCCGTTCGTGGACTAACGCAAAACTTGAAACAAGTGTAATTCAACTTAAAACTCCCAAGATTTTTCACCAGCCAATCTCTCTCTAAAAGGTAATTTTTAAATCTACTAGTCCTATTCCGCCATTTTGATTAAAACAAACAAAGTATAGCAGACAAAATTTTAAATGTCAAGAATTTAAAAAATATTTTCATTTAAATGTTGACAAATTAATTTTATCGTTCTATAATTATAGCATAAAAGGAAAATGTCATGAAAAACATCCACTCAATTGTTAATGTAAACGATGACGATGATTCAAACACGATTTAGTCGGGTTCATTGTTTCATGGCAAAAATAGTTATAAAAAGCCTTTGGGAAACAGAACCCAAGGCTTATTTTTATTTAAACAACAAAATTATAAGGTTAAAGAGGTAAATATGAAAATTAATATTAATATTGGTTCAGTAAAAAGTATTGACGCCTTTGGCAGGGCGAAGTGTTAGTTTATTATTTAGGAATATAATATTAATTATAATTAAAAAATCTAAATTAAGAATTTAAATTAGGAGAATAATATGAAAGAAACTATTAAACGAACATATATAAAAAATTTAAAACCAACAGAAGAAGTGCTTGTTGCAGGATATATTGAAACTATACGAAATCAAAAAAATATGATTTTTCTTGTTTTAACTGATGCTACTGGATCCGCTCAAATTACTATCATTAAATCAGAATATCCAACTCTTGTTGAAATAGTTGAAAAATTAACAACAAATAGTTTTATTGAAGTGATAGGAAAATGTGTTTCTGCCGTAAATGTAAAACTTAATGGTATTGAAATTTATCCATCAAACATTAATGTCTTATCAATTGCAGAAACTTCCCCTATTTCACAAAATTCTGCTCAGGATTTAAGATTGGACTATAGATGGATAGACCTTCGTAATGAAAAAAAATTATTTTATTTTAAAATTCAAACTGCTTTTGAAAAGTATGCTTGGGAATATTTCACAAAAAATGGCTATATTTCCATTCATACCCCTAAGATAACTGCTTTGTCGTCAGAAGGCGGTTCTGAAGTTTTTGAACTTAAAGATTATTTTGGACAAAAAGCTTATTTAACACAATCTCCACAATTATATAAACAAATGTCAATGATGGCTGGCTTTGATAGAACTTTTGAAATTGGCGAATATTTTAGAGCAAATCCATCTTTCACTTCTCGCCACGACACTGAATTTACTGGAATTGACGTGGAAATATCATACATTCATTCACATCACGATGTTATGGACGCCGAAGAAGAACTTCTAAAATACATTTTAAAAAACTTAAAAGAAGAATTTGGTCAAGAATTCAAAAAGATATTAAATATTGAGGTTCCACAAATAGAAAATCCAATTCCAAGAATCAAATTATATGAAGTTTATGAGATTTTAAAAACTCATAAAAATTATGAAGTCCCAAGAGAACTTAAAGGCGACTTAGATCCTCAGGGCGAAAGATTGATTTGTGAATATGTCAAAGAAAAATATGGTTCTGACTTCGTTTTTATCACAGACTTTCCAACAAGTGCCCGTGCATTCTATACAATGAAAAATGAAGAAAATCCTGAAATCTGCAATTCTTACGACTTACTTTTTAAAGGACTAGAAATAACTTCTGGCGCTCAAAGAGAACATCGCTATGAAAAATTAAAAGAACGTATTATTGAGAACGGAATAAAACCAGAAAATATGAAAGAATATTTAGAGTTCTTTAAATATGGAGCTCCAACTCATGGTGGTTTTGCAATCGGCATCACAAGAACTTTAACAAGTTTATTTGAACTTCCTGGGGTTAAAGAAGTAACTTTTCTATTTAGAGGCCCAAAAAGATTATTTCCATAAAAAAGAAGATTTTTTCTTCTTTTTTCTTTATGGCTGAAATCTACAAAATTAAATGATAAATTTTAATATTTCATTTTGAGATTTTTTTTCAATTTGTTATAATTATTTTCGGTAAAGGAGTAAATATTATGAGTTGTGTAAAAAATATGAGTGGCTTTGGACCATCTCCTATTCCACAAGAAGGAAAATGGGACCAAGTCAAAGAAATCACTTCCATTTCTGGTTTTTCTCATGGTTGCGGTATGTGTGCCCCACAACAAGGCACTTGCAAACTCACTCTCAATGTGAAAAACGGAATTATTAAGGAAGCACTTATCGAAACAATTGGTTGCAGTGGTATGACACATTCTGCTGCAATGGCAGGCGAAATCTTGATTGGGAAAACAATCTTGGAAGCCTTGAACACTGACCTTGTTTGTGATGCCATCAATGATGCAATGAAAAACATCTTCCTTCAACTCGTTTATGGAAGAAGTCAATCTGCTTTCTCACTCGGCGGACTTGAAGTTGGTGCGTCAATGGAAGATCTAGGAAAATACAAGACAAGCCAAATTGGAACAATCTTCTCAACAGAAAAAACAGGTGTTCGCTATCTTAACCTAACAGAAGGCTATATCACAAAAATGGCACTTGACGAAAATGACGAAGTTATCGGCTACGAATATGTTAACCTTGGACTTCTTCTTAAAAATATGACAAGTGATGAAAACCTTTCTTGCAAAGAAGCACTTCAAAAGTCGACAAAAGTTTATGGTAGATTTGATGACGCGAAAAAAGTTATCAATCCAAGAGGTGAATAATGGAAAATTATGTAAACGAAACCTTAAAGAAATATAATTTAAAAAGTCTTGAAGATGCTAAAAAGATTTGCTCGGAAAAAAATATTGACGTAGAAAAAATTGTTCGCGAAATTCAGCCAATTTGCTTTGATAACGCTGTTGAAGCTTACACTCTTGGAACGGCGATTGCCCTTCTTTCAAAAACAAAAAATGCTTGCGAAGCCGCTGAAAAAATTGGCGAAGGACTTCAAGCTTTTTGCGTGAAAGGTTCTGTTGCAGACGAAAGAAAAATCGGTCTTGGACACGGAAATCTTGCTTCTCGTCTTCTTGACGAAGAAACAAAATGTTTCTGCTTCCTTGCAGGTCACGAAAGTTTTGCTGCTGCAGAAGGAGCAATGGGAATTGCAAGAACGGCAAACAAAATTAGAAAAACTCCACTTAAAGTCATTTTAAATGGACTTGGCAAAGATGCTGCGTATATCATAGCAAGAATCAATGGTTTCACTTATGTGAACACACAATTTGACAGAGAAAGTCAAAGTTTGAAAATTTTAGGTGAAAAGGCATTTTCAAAAGGCGAAAGAGCCGCTGTTAAAATTTATGGTGCTTATGACGTTTCCGAAGGTGTGGCAATTATGCAACATGAAAAAGTTGATGTTTCAATCACTGGAAACTCCACAAATCCGCTTCGTTTCCAACACCCAGTTGCTGGAACATACAAAAAATGGTGCTATGAAAATGGCAAAAAGTATTTCTCAGTTGCTTCTGGTGGTGGCACAGGAAGAACACTTCACCCAGACAATATGAGATGTGGCCCTGCAAGTTATGGAATGACCGACACAATTGGAAGAATGCATAGCGATGCACAATTTGCCGGCAGTAGTTCCGTTCCTGCACACGTTGCAATGATGGGCTTTATCGGAATGGGCAATAACCCAATGGTTGGAGCAACAGTTTCTCTTGCTGTGGCAGTTGCTTTAGCATAAAGATTTGAAATCAAAATGACTTTTCATTTTGATTTTTTCTTTTCCTTAAACGTAAAATTTAAATTTACCATATATAATAAGATGCGATAAATCTAAAAATGGAAGCATGCATTAAACCGTTAAATAAAAATATCACACAACGTGTGAAAGGAGAAATTATGAAACAAAAAGTTGAACAATGTGTCATTTTAATGGCTGGCAAAGGCACTAGATTTTTACCTGCAACCCGTGCAGTTGCCAAAGAACTTTTCCCAATTGGCAATAAACCAATTTTACTTTTTCATTTAGTGGAAGCATTAAAAAGTGGAATAAAAAGAGTTTGTCTTGTCATTTCTAAAGAAAAAGAAGGCGTCAAAGAATTTTTTAAACACGACTACGCTTTGGAAGGACAACTTAAAAAATCTGGAAAATTCGAACTTTTACAAGAACTAAACGAAGTTATCGACAATCTTGAAATTGATTTCATCTATCAAGGAAATATCAATGGCTCAGGAGGAGCAGTTTATTCTATCAAAGAATGGGCAAAAGGAGAACCATTTGTTGTTGTGAATGGTGATGACCTATGTATTTCTAAAAATGTTCCAGTTATGAAACAAGTAATTGATGCCTATGAAAAAACTGGTAAAAATATCATCGGTGCAAGACCCTTTCCATTAGAAGTTATTCCAAGATATTCTTCCATTATCACAAAAGAAAAACTTTTTGATAGGTGTTATGATATTGATGGCATTATTGAAAAACCTAAAAATCCCCCTTCAAATTTGGTAGGGCTTGCCCGCTATGTTTTGACAAGTGAAATTTTTGATGAAATCTTAAATTGCACTCCAAAAAATACAGAATATTACCTAACTGATGCCATAGACAATTTGGCAAGAAAAGGCAGAGTGGCAAGTTACGAATTTGATGCAAATTACTATGACTGTGGAAATAAACTTGAATATATTAAATGTATGATTGAATTTGGTTTAAACGAAAATGATATAAAAGATGATTTAAAAGAATATTTAAAATCCCTGCCATTAAATTAAATAAAATTAAAACTAAAAAACAAAAATTATTAAAAAATACGCAAAAAATATCAAAAATTGCGTATTTTTTTGCAAAAAAATGTGTTTTTTATTATTTTTTACAATTTATTTAAATATTTTTTAATTAATTTAATATTATTTATATTAATTAAAATTTTTCTGATTTAAATTTTAAAATTATTTTTGAATATTTTTTCTTCCACTGCAAACAATATTAGCGGGAGGTAAATATGGAAAAATATAGACCAGGCGAAACCGTTCAAGAAAGTGGTGATTACACTGCATATAGCAACGGTGGAAGAAATGGTGGAACAACTCACCTTGAAAAAGGCGAAACATTCCCACCAACACAACACGAAGGTTCATATTATGTTTTAGAAAAATAGAGTTTAAAAGTTTGTAAATTTGATTTTCAAAACTTTAAACACAAAAGGTGTCAGTGACACAAAAAAATGTGTGAATAGCTCACACATTTTTTATTTTAATATTAGAATTTTACTCTTTCTTCGGTTTATTTGCTTCAAAAATTTCATTAAAGTCATAATATTTTCCGTCGTGTTTAACTCCAAGCATTGTGTCAACTTGGCAGTTATGAATGCTTTTAAAAATATGATTTTCAATCTCTGGAATATCTTTTTTAAGATTTTTAATAAGATTTTTTATGTTCTTTCTTGCAGAAGGGGAAATTTCATCTTCACTTAAATTACTCATTTCTGTGAAACGGCAAGCACATTGCAAAAACTTCAATTCGTTATAGTCTTTCCACGCAATTATATCTTCTTCGCTAACAAAATATAGTGGACGGATTAACTCCATTCCTTCAAAATTCTTCGACCATAGTTTTGGTGGCATTGCTTGAATTTGTGCCCCATAAAACATTCCCATAAGTGTGGTTTCAATCACATCGCTATTATGATGAGCAAGAGCAATTTTGTTGCAACCAAGTTTCTTCGCTTCGTTATATAAATATCCCCTTCTCATTCTGGCACAGAGATAGCAAGGCGATTTTTCAATGTTGACAACGCTGTCAAAAATGTTCGTTTCAAAAATTGTGAGTGGAATTTCCAGCATTTTGGCATTGCTTTCTATTTGATTTAGGTTTGCTTGATTATAGCCCGGGTTCATAGAAAGATAAACCACTTCAAAATTGACTTCGCTTATTCTTTTTAACAGTTGAAAAAGTTTGGCAAGAAGCATACTATCTTTTCCACCAGAAACGCAAACAGCAATTTTATCACCTTTTTCCACAAGGTTATATCTTTTAAGAGCAAGAATAAATTTCGTCCAAATGGACTTACGAAATTTTTTCATTAAACTGCGCTCCACAAGTTGTGCTTTAGATAGTGCTTTTTCCATAAAAATATATTAACATATCACCATTTCCTTTGTCAATTCTTGCATAATAAAGAAAAATATACTCAAACTATTTTTATGAGTATATTTAAACGAAAAAAGAAAAAATTTCAAAGTAAAACTGACCCATTAGGTTCTTACACGGGTGTGCCAGAAAATCCTTATGACCCACCACAACAAGATGCCGACGACCTCTAGGGTGCCATTGGCACTTTCTATTATGCCAACAGCACTCTCTATTGCGTGCTCACAGCACTATGCTTGTAGCACTTTTTATTATGTGCCCGTGACACTCTTTAAATTGTTTTCTTAAATTTATGAATTTTGTTTTGCACCAATAAACAACCAAGCCACTTTTGTGTCAACTTTGGTATCATTGATACCCACCTAATCTTCTTGCAAATTGTCATTGATATACAAAATTCCAAGGGTGTTTTCTCCACAGTGGCTAGAAATTGTTGCACCTGCTTTTGTCACATAGATAGTTTTGAACCCCCTATCAATCAGACTTTGCTTTGCCACTCTCACCATTTCATCAGTTGCAGTTGTGTATGTCACGAAGCCAACTGACAAATCTGGTGTGTTAAACTCTTCAAGTGTGTCCTTGCAATAATTTTCCACAACCTTGTCCATATTGCCACGGTATTTTTTATATGGACCCATTTTTCCATCTTTCAAGATAATTTGCGGACGAATGTGAAGAAGATTTGCTCCAAAATAAGAAAGAGCCGAGCATCTCCCACCTTTATATAAATATTCCAACTTTTTCAAAACAAAACTTGCTTGAACTTTTGGTACACGAGCATTTGCCTTTTCATAAACTTCTTTTGCTGACAACCCTTCATTCGCAAGTTTTCTTGCATAAATTGCAAGAAGTGCGATGCCGGTTGAAAGCGACTTGCTGTCACAAACATAAACATTTTTAAACTTTTCACTCGCTAACACAGCATTTTTGCAAGCGGATGAAATTTCACTAGATAGTGAAAAATGAACAATTCCATCATATTCCTTTAAAAGTGAAGCAAAATATTCTTCATACTGAGTTTCATTGATTGCCGACGTTTTAGGAAGAGATTTTGTTTCTTCCGCTTTGGTAAAAATTTCTTCTGGCATTATTTCTCCGTCCAAATATTCTTGCCCATTCATAATGATTGTGTAAGGAATGGTGTGAATATCGTATTCTTTTAATAATTCCTTAGGTAAATCAACTGTGCTTTCAGCAGAAATTGCAATTTTCATATATCCCCCTATATTATAATTATTGACATAATTTTAAACAAATTTTAAGTTGATACACAACTTATATTAATTATAATAGATTAAAAACAAATTTCAAACTATTTTTTTTAGATTTTCAAAAATAATTTAAATTTTAAAACTATTTTTTATTTGCCTTATTAAGAAATTATATGTTAAACTTATGTTATGGAGGGTATTATGGAAGAAACAAATGACAACAAACATATCACAAAATCTAAATTTGCGACAGCAATTGTAATGATGGTTATTTTTGTGGCATTCACAATTTTTGCTTTTGTTTACTATTTTGGCGAGCCTTACACCGATTTTTACAAAACTGCAAAACAAGAATTTGAAATTGTTGGACTTTCTGACAATCTCGTTCCACAAAGCTTATGTTATTTTAAAGATGACGCAAACAACATATTCTTAGTTGGCGGTTATATGAGTGATGGCAAAGCCTCAAGAGTTTATGTTGTTGATGCCAATACTTATGTAACTTTAAAATCCTTTTCTCTAGCTTACTTAGATGAAAATGACAATATTGTTGATTATGTTGGACATTGTGGCGGAATTAAAACTGACGGAAACGGGGTTTGGTTCTGTGGCGAAAGTTATGTTTACTATTTTAAATATGAAGACATCATATATGTAGATGATGGCGGACAAATTGTGGCAGACTCATATTTTAATGCTCCAAATGGTGCAGATTTCTTGACAATTTGTGATAACAAATTGCTTGTTGGAGAATTTCATAGAGAAGGCAAATATGACACATCTGAAAGCCATGTAATTGAAACAACAAATGGGACAAATCATGCTGTGACATTTGCTTACGAAATTGATAACAACAGCGAATATGGACTACGAAATCTTAACCCTGTGTATGCAATTTCCACAACATCACTTGTGCAAGGAATGGCAATAACAGATGATAGCATCATTCTTTCAACTTCTTACTCTCTCCCAAGTTCAAATTTGTATGTTTATAAAAATGTTTTAAACTCAGGTTTAGAGCCAATTAAAATGACTTTTGAAAATGTGGAAGAAGAAGTTGACACTTACATTTTAGACACCCCAGCAAAAACAATCAAGGCTCCATGTATGAGCGAAGAAATTGCAGTTAAAGATGATAGACTTTTCATACTTTTTGAAAATGCTTGCAACAAATATAAATATTTCACTCGCGACAACTTTAAAACGGC
Source organism: uncultured Clostridia bacterium (assembly GCA_930990515.1). Classification (GTDB taxonomy): domain Bacteria; phylum Bacillota; class Clostridia; order Christensenellales; family UBA1242; genus Caccovivens. The sequence continues at coordinate 52,157 of CAKNPS010000004.1, read as the reverse complement.
TTACAGCATTGAACTTCCGACCATTGAATAAATTTAATTTAACATAAATTAAAAAACAATAAACAACGAAATCTTAATAAGCTTTACATTTTAATTGAAAAAAGCATATCATTTGATATGCTTTTTTATTATTAAATCGTATAAAGTTATAAAAATTAAAATTTTGTTTAAATTTAATCAAAAACGCTTAACTATCAACTTTGCAACAATAGCAAGTTGGAACATTTTCCACTCTGACTTTTTCAGAAATTGCCATTCCTGCAATGACATAAACTTCGTTTCCGCTTGCAAGCACTGGAATTATATCTCTTTTTCTTACAGGAATTTTTTTGTCAATGAAGAAAGATTTTAATTTCTTTGTGCCACCGCCAAATTTTTCAAAAACATCTCCGTCTTCTCTAAAACGCCAAACCGCATCTTTTGGAACTTTTCGATAGTCAAAATAAAGTCCGTTTTCTAAAACTGCATCAAGTTTAACGCGTTTAACTGTCACAGTTCCAAAGCCTTCCACACTGAAAGTCATACACTTGTTTGGTTTTCTTAAGGTTGGTTTTTCAACATAAACATTTTGGAAAGTTAAGAAACCATATTCTTTTGTCACAGTAACATCAAGTGGAAGTTTGATTTTCTTGCCATTTTCAAGATTCAAAGCCAAATTCTTTATCATTTCAATATGTTTTCTTTCGATGTCTTTTTTAACATTAATTGCATCAAGTGCTTTAAAAATTAAACGAGAATAAACCGCACTATGAAGTTTGAAAATACTGCAAGGAAGTTGGACAGATTTTTCATCAATAATCAAGTTGTTTAAATCAAGATTTTGGTTGATATAATCATCATCTTCACAAACTGACTTTGAAAAATTATTGATTGCTTCAACGGCATTTGGATAGCGTTTCAAAACTTCCTTCATAATTACATTGCGAATGAAATTTCGGTTATAGGAATTATCTTGATTGCTATTATCTTCAATATATTCAATGTCATTAAGTGAAGCATATTCTAAAATGTCTTTCTTTGAAGTTTGAAGCATTGGTCTAATATAAATGCCGTCACGAATTGGTTCCATACCTTTTGCTCCAGCAACACCTGCTCCACGAAAGATATGCATCAAAATTGTTTCTGCTTGGTCACTTTGATGATGAGCAAGTGCAATTTTATCAACAATATCTTTTTTAATAAGTGCTTCAAAAACTCCATATCTGCCTTCTCTTGCAGCAGTTTCCACACTCAACTTTTTGTCTTTAGCAATTTTAGGTGCATCAATAGTGAATTTATACACTCTTATTCCCATCTCTTTGCATTTTTCTAAAACAAATCTTGCTTCGTCATAACTTTCTTCTCTAATTCCGTGATTGATATGAATACCAACAACATCAATATCAAGTTTTTCTTTATTTGCATTTAAAAAATGAAGAAGACACATTGAATCAACTCCACCACTAACTCCAACTCCAATGACTTCTCCCTTTTTGATAAGTTTGTTCTCTTTAATAAAATCTAAAATTTCTTCCATAATTTTATCCTTAAAACGCATAATTTAATCGGAATTTTTTAAAAACCAAACATAAATTTTATACACTTAAAATTATTAACTCCGACTATTTATATATTTAGTATACATTAAAATTATAGAAAAAACAATACTTTTTAGCAAAAATTTTGCATTTTTAAGAGATTTTTCTTCATTTTTTGAAAATTTAAAATTTTAGCTTTCAAAAATTTTTAAAACAAGCACAGTCAAGTCATCAACCGCATATCCATTATTTTGATTTAATGCTTTGTTTAAAATTGCATCTGCAAGCTCTTGTGGATTTTTTATTTTTAAACTTTTAATCTCTTCTTTGAAAACTTCATCATTTTCAAAACTGTCACTTATACCATCTGAAACCATAATGATATAATCGTTTGCATTTATCACTTCTTTTTTGACAATAGGATTTAAATCTTCAACAATTCCCATTGGAAGAGTTGAAGAAGTGATAACTTTCACACCGTCTTCGTTTAAAATATGTGTGACAGGGCTTGCCATTTTAATAAAATCAACAATGCCATTTCGTAAATCAATCACGCCAATATCTAATGCTGAGAAAATATCTTCCTTATGAAGATTTAAAAGTTTATTCACTGTGGACAATATGATTTCATTATCAAACCCAGCCTTATAGAAATTTTCAATCAATGAAATGGAAATTTCACTCACATCTTCCGCCCTTTCTCCGCTTCCCATACCATCACTTATGGCAAACAAAATCCTATCGCCATCAAGTCGAACAAGTGAATATGTGTCGCCACTCACTTTTGAATTTTCTTTGGTTTTTTGTGCAATGCCAAAAATACAATCAAATCTTGGAGCAGTTCTTAAATTTAAAACAGTATAGTTTGGTCTAACACTAGGAAAACTTTCATAAAGAGCCATTTTACACCCACATACTTTACTAACACAATCTTCAATTCTAAGGCGAGCACTGTCTTCGTTCCTAACAACTAGTGAAGCAATCTCTGTGTGAATATCTTTTTCATAAACAACAGTATCAATACAGACAACATTATGATAAGTGAGTTCATCTAAAATCTTATTTTCGCGAACTGTATCAAAAGATATATTACTTTCAACTTCTTTAGAAAGTGATGAAATCACTTTTGAAATTCCAAGAAGTTGGTCAGCAATTAAAACTTTGCTAGTGTCGACATCACTCATCATTGTTAAATATTTTTTGTATTGACTTGTCAACGCATTAACACTACCTAGAATTGCGCTTGTTTGTTTGCAACGCGATGTGAGATAGGAAGGAATATCAAGCAGAGTAACCCTTCCCCTATCAAAAGCCACATTAATAAGTTCGTCAAACACTTTTTTTGTATCTTCTTGAAATGTGCGGTGACAATGATTTCTTTCTGGGCAATACGAACAAATTTTGTCGCAAATTTCTTCATTTAAAATTTTTGTCACATCTTCTCTTGTCATATTCTTTTTTAACATATTGCGATAAATAATGTTCATATCATTAAAAACTTCCGCAAGATTTCCTAGTCTTTTATGCAAAAGTTCTCGATTTCTATTAACCACATTTTTCATCGCCAGTCTATCTTTTGAAAAATTGAAGATGACAGCAATTTCGTTTAAAACCTTTTTAGGAATAAGGAAAAATGACAAACTTGAAAGAATAAGCGGTAAAACTTCAACAATGCCAAAACTTGTATAAAGGTTAAAATATAGCCCCGCTAAAACTTCAACACATAAAACTCCAACAATCATAAAAATTTTGTGGTGATTTTTGAAAATGAGAGCAAGTAGTGCCCACAAAACAAATGGCGTGACATACATCGGATTATTACTTGAAAGCAATGCCCCAAGCCCACCTGTTATGGCAACTAATAATGTTAGAATTGGTGTTGAAGAATAGGCAAAAACTAAAATTAAAAAACTTACAAACAACTTTAAAAAGGAAAAATTGTAGATATTGAGATTAACTAGCCCTGCACTTAAACTCAAAACAATTGTAAAAAGAGAAACAAGTTCCAAACTCGTCAATTTGTTTGTAAAACCGCGAATGATTAAGGCTTCAAAAATGACAATTGAAGAATACATAAAAAGTGTGCCTAAAACTATGTTGACAACTGAAAGGATTGGCGAAAAACCTGACAAAATTTCAAATACAACTTGTGCTGTCTGACTTAAAACTGCAAAAATGCCAAACTCCCATTTTTTCATATTCTTTTTGCATAATATGTGGATAAAATACGGCATAATCAAAACAAATAAAGTGCATAAAAGTGAAATAGCATTTTCAAAACTAAATTGATTTAAAAGCCCTGCAACTAAATATGCTGGGGCGAGTAAGTAAACTTTTTGGTTTGCCCAAGTGAGTGCAAAAAGCATGCCAAAAGCAAAAGGCGAAAGAATGTTGTTGATGTTTGCCTTGAACAAAACAAAGAAAAGAAAGATAAATATAACAAATTTTAAAAGTGAATTTAAATAATTATTAAGATTTATTTTTTTCATTTACAACCTCAAAAAGATTGTAAATCTAAAAATTTCAAATTTTATAGCAAAAATTTCGATTTTTTTGTCAAAAAAAGAGTGAGAATGTCACTTTTTTATTTTTTATAAAAATTTTAAAGATTGTTTACTGAAAAATAAGATAAAATTCCATAGAAAAGAACATAACAAAAATCTTCTTGATATTCTTCACTCACAAGCAAGCGTTCTTCTTCTGGGTTTGACAAGAAACCACATTCCACCAAAATACTTGGTTTTGATGTGGTGTTAATAACATAGAAGTCGCTTGATTTTGGCGTTTTCTTTGCATTAGGAATTTTCTCATTTAAGGCATCTTGAACAGTTTGGGCAAATTCTTCGTTTTCTGGAAAATTTTCTGCATAAAAAACCTGTGCTCCCCGAGCAGAAGAATTAGAAAAACTATTCATATGAATGCTGACAACTAAATCAGGATTTGCGCTTTCAATAATTTCCATTCGCTTTTCCATTTCACTTCGTTTTTTATTGCTAGCAAAAGCAGAATAAATCCCATTCATATCTTTTCGTGTCAACACAACCTTAAAGCCATATTCTTCACAGATGCTTTTGAGTTTTAATGAAAATTGCAAATTCAAATAACTTTCAGTTGTTTCAGTAGTCTTTCCAACCGCTCCCCCATCTCTCCCACCGTGCCCCGCGTCAATGACAATGGTGTATTGTGGTTTGGGCTGGAAGGTTGGACGAATGGCAGTGAAATAAATCACCACTCCCGCCACGCACAACAAAACACACAACCCGATTACAATCGCCCGTTTTCTCAATGTCAAAACTTTCATAAAGTATTGTATTTTTGAAAATTAGACTTTATAACAATATGCTTGAATATATCGATGCCAAAAACTCTTACTCCTCATATTGACAACTTTAATAGATTGTGATAAAATTTGATTGGAGATTAAAATGAGTTTAGTAAGTGTTATAGAAACCTTGAAAGAATATTTTGATTTGACAGATGAAGATGTTAAAAGAAAAGAGAATCTTCTTTCATCCATTTATTACCTTGAAAAAGAAGAAATTTTAAAAAGGGCAAAATTTTATATGACAACTTTCAGTTTAACTCAAACTGAATTTAATAAAATACTTAAAACTTTGCCTACTCTTTTGGGTTTAAACAACGAAAGTATTTTAGACAAAGTGAATTTTTATTTAACAACATTTAATTTAACACAAACTGAATTTAGCAAAATGTTTAAAACACTACCTACTCTTTTGAATTATAATAAAGAAAGTGTTTTAGATAAAGTGAATTTTTATAAAAGCACATTTGATTTAACACAAACTGAATTTAATAAAATACTTAAAACTTTGCCTACTCTTTTGGGTTTAAACAACGAAAGTGTGTTACATAAAGTAAATTTTTATATGGAAACATTTGATCTAACACAAGCTGAATTTAACAAAATACTTAAAACTTTGCCTACTCTTTTGAGTTTAAATAATGAAAGTGTGCTAGATAAAGTAAATTTTTATAAAAAGACATTTGATTTAACTCAAGCTGAATTTAACAAAATGCTAAAAACTTCGCCTGCTCTTTTGAGTTATAATAATGAAAGTGTTTTAGATAAAGTGAATTTTTATAAAAGCACATTTGATTTAACTCAAGCTGAATTTAACAAAATGCTAAAAACTTCGCCTGCTCTTTTGAGTTATAATAATGAAAGTGTTTTAGATAAAGTGAATTTTTATAAAAGCACATTTGATTTAACACAAGCTGAATTTAGTAAAATGTTTAAAACACTACCTACTCTTTTGAGTTTAAATAATGAAAGTGTTTTAGATAAAGCAAACTTTTATATGAAAACATTCAATTTAACACAAACTGAATTTAGTAAAATGTTTAAAACACTACCTGCTCTTTTGGGTTATAATAATGGAAGCGTGTTAGATAAGAAGAAAAACATTGACAAAATTGGATTAGATAAAAACGATATCATAAAAAATCCTTCCATTTTAACTGCACCATCAAACAGTTTTATTTTTAGATATATGCTTTTATATATTGATTTTGGGAACAAAAGTTTTCTTGACACAATTTGGTATATGACAAGTGAAAAGAAAACTTGGGCAAGATATGCATATATAAAGCAGAATGAAAGAGCAAAACCCGCTGATATCTTATGTAATGAAAAAAGGTTTCAAAAAAAGTATGGCATTGAAAGCAATGAACTTATGGAAAAATTCCCAATCACAAAAGAAGTTGTAAGGTTTGTAAACAGCGAATATAACAAACTTGCCGAGAAAAATGGGGACAAAAAACTTGAAACTAAATTTGAAGATTTGCAGAAAAAAGATAAAGGGAAAGGAGAATAATATGGAAAAAGATTTGGAAAAATTTTTGCTCCAGATGAAGTTTTCAAAAAATGAAATTGAAGATATGAAAAACATCGCTCCGACTCTTGATGTGACCACACTAAAAGAAGTTAAAGGTGTGATACAAGTTTTAAATTTTTATGGCTACCCAAAAGAAGCTTTGCCAGACCTTTTCTATCAAAATCCCAATATTATGACAATGGACGAAAAAGTTTTGGCGGACGAACTTGATAAACTTGTTCTACAAAAAGTTGACATTGAAGAATTTTTAAAAAACAATCCATTTGGAATTTAAAATTTAATCAAACGAATTAAAGCATATCATTTGATATGCTTTTTTTATACTCCTAAAATATATATGTTTTCCCTTTTAAAATAAAAAACTCACTGCCCTATCTTGACATCCACTCCACCATGCCCTGCATCGATCACAATGGTGCGCACTATCTTTGGCGAACTTACCACCCTAACCGCATAGCACACACCAACCACCGAGCAAATCAAAATCACACTCACCAAAATAACACACAACGTGTGCTTTTTTATTATTAAAAATTTAAGTTTCATCAAAATATTTTATTTGAGAAATTTTGTAATTATCACAAAAAGATGACAGTAAATATTGAATTAACAAAATCTTTATTATAAATTATTTCCAAACAAAAAAGTCTTTTAAAAATATCTAGAAAGATTTTAGAAAATTAAAAATATGCTTTGTGTGTTGGTTCAAAACTTGATATAATAAACTTATGAAAGATAAAATCTTACAATTAAACAAGCTCTATTCCTCTGCACTATCTTTAGCAGATGAAATTTTGAAATTACTTTTTTCTTATCATATTGAGAATGCACTAAGTTTTAATAATCAAATCTCCTCTCGTATTGACGGAGAACTGATTTACAGAAATTATCCAATACCTGTTATCACCTGCCGTCTCCATGGATACAAAACTCAAATCGGATTTGACCTTGCAACCGCCACAAACTATCTTGGCTTTATCAAATTTACTCTCGCAAAAAATGAAATTTTAAAATTCAATTTTGCCAAACTTAATCACTTTGAGTTTAGTGTTTACAGCACTGACAATCATCAATTTTTTGACTCAATGGATACAAAAGAGCGCAAAAATAATATCAAAAATTCAAAATCACGCGAGTTTCGCATTAAAATCGACTTCTCTTCGCCAAGTCAAATTGAAGAAATCATTAGAAAAATGTCAGTGAAGAGAAGGGGCTTTTTCTATGCCGCTCACTACACTTGTGCATGCGGAAGTTATATCACCGTTAATTCGCAAAAAGGCAGGTGTCCAGTTTGTGGGAAAGAAAGTTCTTTCAAAAGAATATATAGAAGTTGCAAATGCCCTGTGTGCAAAACTAATTGCATAAAAGACCAATATGGAAATGGAGAATGCAATAAATGTGGCTGGAAATTTGATGTCCTTGGAGAAAAAATGAAAAACGACGTCCTTTTTCCAAACTTGATTTCATTAAATAAGGCCAAACAACTTTATAAAGAAGGAAAACCCTTTAAACCTAACTTAAATGAATTTATGGAAATGCTTTATGTTTATAGCGAAGTTGTATTTAGTTATAAAAATAAAGATTTCTGTTTATTTCTTATTCATGATAAAAATAAGGAACTATCTAAAATTGAATTTAGTTGGGGACCAAACGATGATGAAGTTGCATATTTCAAAGACAAGGAAGATTTTATCAAAAACGCCAAGATAGACAATGAATATGTCCGAGATATTTGGGAGAAAGTTGAAAATCCTTGCTATTTATAAAATAAAAAATTAAGCATATCAACCGATATGCTTTTTTTACACTTATAAAATATGTGTCTTTTTTCTATTAAAATTTTAAAAACTTACTGTCCTAACTTGACATCTACTCCACCATGCCCTGCATCAATGACAATGGTGTATAATGCTTTTGGCGAAGTTGTCGCATTTACAGCATAGCAAACACCAACAATAGAGCAAATCAAAATTACACCCACCAAAAGAACACACATTGTGTGCTTTTTTATTGTAAAAATCTTCATATTGTATTCTATTAAGTAAAAATATTTTATATAACATTAATAAAAAATTTTTATAGGCAAATTATTATCTATATTTTAATTAAATCATTTTGCATTGTATTAAAATTAATGTATAATAAACTTTATAAGGATAGGAATAGCAAGGAAAAATTATGGACATATATTTTATTGGTATTAACGATAACATTTTACAAACTCAAAATAATTTTTGTGGTTCAATAACTGTAGAAAGGAATTTTAATACGAAAGACAATATTTGTTTTAAAGATGTTTATCCTAACAAATCTGTGGACCACAATAATATTGCAGATTTAGATAAGATAGACAGGTTTTATATTAAATGCATAAAAAAGATAATCAAAAAGAACAAAAATGCATATTTTATTCGCTATAATGAACACAATTTAAAACATTTTAATTTGCGAAAATACCACATTTTAAGTGCTAATAAATATCAAATTTATAATTTACTTAACAATAAATTTGAAATCAGAAAAAAACTAAAAAATATTACAAATATTTTACATTATGATTATATTCATGGGAAAAGAAAAATAAAAAATTATCTACTCAATCATTGGAAAACAGAAAACTGTGATTTTGTTCTGCAAGAAAAATTTGGTTTCGCTGGAGCTAATACATATATCTTTACAAAAAACAATTACAAACAACAATTAAAAAAATTAAAACATTTTACAACATACTGTATTTCAGTCTTACAAAAAAATTTTTTTCCTATCAATATACATCTTTTTATACAAAATGGTCAAGTGGAATATTTTACCCCTTCCCAACAAATCATAAAAACCGATAACAATCAGATGAATTATGATGGCGCTTTATTTAATTTAAGCAATTCTACTGAAAATCTTGTTAGAAGAGAAGCAAAAAAGATTGGGAAGAGATTCTTGCTTGACATTGGATATCAAGGAGTTCTTGGAATAGATTTTATTTTATCAAATAACACTTTATATTTTATGGAAATAAACGCCCGCTTCCAAGGTTCAACAGCAAAACTGAATGAAATGTTGTTAAAAAAAGGAAAAAAATCATTATTTGATAAGCAATTAAATCTTTTAACAAAAAACTTTAACTAAAAAAGGAAATTTACGGATGAAAAATTTACAAAAAATTAAAATTAACCTTATGACTAATGGGGTTGATATTGAAAATAAAGCTTTAAAATATTTATACAAAAATTTTGGAGAAAAATTTTATAACGACGATTATATAACAACTACTGGCATAATGATAGAACTTGGTAACAATTTTTATGTTACAAGTCGCATTAATTCCAAATCTTCATATAAAATTATATTAGAACAAAATAATTTAATACTTAAACATAAAAGAATAAGAGAATCCATAAAAATTTGGGAACCATGGCTTTGCATCGCTAAAAACATTGATCAAAAAACTCATGATTTACTAAAATCAAATATAGCAGTTTCTCACTTTGATCGTGTTAGAATATCTCCAATAAACGGCTGCAATAATCATTGTGCATTCTGCTCTATGAATTCAATAAAATACAAAAAAAATAGTATTGAAGATATAAATACTTGTTTAAAATATTTGTTAAAAGATGAGAGAGTAACTCATATCCTTATATCTGGCGGGAGTCCAAAACAATGCGATTTAGAATATTTGACAAAAGTATACGAATATTTTTGTAAGAAGTTTCCTAAATACGATTTTGATGTGATGACAACTCCAAGAGGTTTTGATAGCTATACAGATAGAAGTCAATTTAAACCTTATATAGAGCATCTTAAAAAAATTGGCGTAAGTGGACTTTCGGTAAATGTTGAATTATATAACAACGAAATATGTGCAAAATATTGCCCCGAAAAATATAAATTAGGTAGAGATAATTATTTTTATTTCCTGAAAATTGCCAGTGAAATCTTTGGTTCGCAAAACGTAAGATCTGGCTTGATTGTTGGTTTAGAAAGTAAAAAAGACACTCTTAAAGCAGTTGAAGAAATTTGCAAGTGTGGTTGTATGCCAATGTTATCCCCTTACATACCTTACAACAATATTGGCAATTATCCTTCTGCATCTTTTCTTAATGATGTCTATAAAAAATCTAAAAAAATTGTTGATAAGTACAACTTAAACTTGGCACCGCTTTGCACTAAATGCCAGCATAATACAATATAAAAAAAGCATATCAATCCGATATGCTTTTTTATTTTACATACCGTCCTAACTTGAAATCTCGCCCGCCATGCCCCGCATCAATAACAATGGTGCGCACTATCTTTGGCGAACTTGCCACCCTGACCACATAGCAAACACCAACAATAGAGCAAATCAAAATTACACCCACCAAAAGAACACACATTGTGTGCTTTTTTATTGTTAAAAATTTCATATTATATTTTATTAAACTAATTTCGTTTATTTAATAAAAAAATGACACAAAACATTTAATATGCAAATTTTGAGTGTTATTCTCTTTTTGTCATAAAATTAGTTTTAAAGAGAAGGAGAAATATGTTAATATATGAGTGTATTTGATAGTGTTTATGAAAAATTAATTACAAATTTTAGTGAATGGGTAGAAATTTATGATGATAGAAATCCTTGGACAATTGAAAGTTTTTCAAAGATAAATTTTAATGAGCAATTAATAAAACCGCATTGTGTTGATTGCACTATTATAAATCAATGTTGGTTTAAAAATGAAGATGGCAAAAAACCGGAAGAATTTAATTACCTATTTACTCCACTAATTCCAATAAACAAAAGAGGTTTATATCACCCTAATTGTCATTGTGAAACTAATTCTATAACCAAACCTAATCCAAATCAAATTATTATTTTTGATTTAGAGCGAAGAATGGATTACTTGTTTTTAGATAAAAAAGACTGGTTGCTATCAATGGGTTATAATATTGAAGATAAACAAGAAGTTTTTCAACTTATTGAATCATTAAGTAAAGAATCATATTGCAATGGAAATTATACTAACAATCCCCCACCAAAAGACAAGAAAAAATATGGTTTTAGAATAAGAATTAAACTTCAGTTCCCAGGAAAAAGAGAAAAAGCAAACAGAATTTTTCTAATTACATCTAGTTATATTGTTTATCCAAATGGACAATTAAAAAATAATACACCAATAGGAGGCTGGACAAAATGAAATTATTTGATGAGATAAAAGTTTTAAATACTTGTAATTCTTATACAGAAAATGGAATTTATAAAGGAAGAATAGGAAGAATAAATTCCCCTGAAATTCATGAAGATAGTTTTGAAGTTGTTTTTATTGATAAACGCTTTTTTGATAAAAACTTTCATTGGACTGACGAAAATATTGAAACAATAGAAGACGATATTCTAATTGATGTTAAAATTGAAGACATGGAAGTGATTAAGGAAAGCAATGCTACTGATGAAGATATATATGAAATGTTACCCGATAAAACCGCTTGGTGCAAGGTGGAAAATGGTTACATTGTAAACCTACTAGGTAAAAAGAAAAACAAAATTCCTTATGATTATAAGTCATAAAAAACAGAACAGTATCGTTCTGTTTTTTCTTAGTAATATACTATCCTAACTCAACCTCTAATCCGAATACCCCGCATCAATAACAATGGTATATTGTGTCTTTGGCGAACTTAGCGTCTTGACCGCATAGCAAATGTCAATAAAAAAGCAAAGTAAAATCACACACAAAACTAATTCGCCGATATTTTCCGCTATTGACAAGATGAGAATTGTTTGATAAAATATAGCTATGGAAAATTATGATATTGATAAAATGAGCAAAGAACAACTAGAAAAATTCATTAAATCGGATGATTATTACCGAGATTTTGTTTTATATAAAAATTACTTAAAATTCGGAGAATATTTTTTAAAAAACAAAGTTGTTTGCGAAAAAAGAAGATTTGTTGAAGCAATTAAAAGTCTTTTTAAGCATTTCCCAAAAGCGGGACAAATTGTTTTTACTAAACTTTATGGACTTGATGAAAATAATCCTATTCCACAAACGATAGAAGAATTTTCAAAAGACTATAATATTGAAATTAAAGATGTGCAAGAAATAATACGATGGACTTTTCGTAAAGTCTATTCAGGAAGATTAGATATTCCAAGCGACAGAGTTTTAGAACAAATTTATGAAGTGCATTGTAAACCAAATGAAAAAGAAGATTAAATCGTCAAATAAACTTAAAACATAAATTTTTAAATATAATCTTATCTTTAACGTAAATAATTTTCGACATAATCGGAAATTATTTTTTTATCTTCCCCTTTTGCTTGACAAAGTGATTTGAAATGTTAGATAATAGGGAAGTGAGAAAAATTTTACTCTTATTAAGTTTTCTTTTATTATGTTTGCCTAGTGTAAACTTTGTAAGTGCCGAAAGCGAAAAAGAGTGGATTTGTATTGCAAACTATTGCTACATCTATTCTTCTCCATCTTTTACTTCTGAAAAAGTCATAGATGAAAATAATGAACCTATTATTGTTAGGCACAAAGACATCTTGATTTTGGAAGAAGGAGAAAATGGCTTAAACACTTACGAAGATAGTGAGGGGCAACTTTTTTACGCCGTTCTATCAGTTAACAATACAACAATCACACAAGGATATATCTTTTCAGATTTTGTGACAGAAAATATCTCTAACATTGAAACATATCCAACTTTCAATGCAACCTTAAAAAATGATGTTTATCTATATGAGGCAACTGGCGAAGAAATAACGCCAACAGAAACACTATTAGTAAAAGGTTCAAGAGTATATCTCTATGAAGGATATGACAATAGCCTTCCTTACACAAGAGTCGCTGTCAAAGTGGAAAACTCTTTAGAATATGGCTACATCAAAACCGAAGAAATATCCCCTGATGGCATTAATCCTGCAATCATATATGCCATCACGATTGCACTTGCGTGCATTGGAATTATTATGGCATTCCTTTTTATGAAAAACAAAAATAAAAAGAAAAAAATGTCACAATAACTTGTTTTCAGAAGAAATCTAAATTAAACTTATTACCAAAGGAGAAAAAAATGAATTTTTATAGTATTGAAACAGAAGTTGAAGATTTAAAAAAATTGGTATGGCACCTAACAAGAAAAACCATACCTGAACTTGAAGATAGAATTAAAACACTGGAAAATTCAACCAATGCACAAAGCGACCACGAAGTTGCAAATGAAAATTAACAGGCTGTGCCTGTTTTTTTATTTTATTAAAAATATTAAAAATTATTTTTTTATTAATATTTAAAAACAATTTTTTATTACATATTTTCAGTTTTTAAAATATTTAAAATAAATTTAAATTGTTTTTCTTCATTATTTTTTATTTTTTTATTAATTTTTTTCATTTTACTCTCCTATAATTTTAAATTTACTAAAAAATTTATTTATTTTTCTTTCATACATATTACCTAAAAGCACATAACTCATAGCATGGTCTGCTTCATCTACCAATACTAATTCTCTCAAATTTTCAGGTGTTGCATTATACAAATTTTCCGAACATTCAGGCAAAACATATTTATCTGCTTTGCCATGGAAATAAAGAATGGGAATCTTGGTGTTTTTTACAGCCTTAGTAAACTTTGCATCACTAAGATTAAACTCATATCGCTTTTTGGTATAACTTTTTAGGACTTTAAAAAGTAAATTTTTTAAAGGTCCCGCCTTTCTTAAAATGTATTTAATTTGTTTTTCAACATCATCAAAAGCAGAATCTGCAATAATACCAACAACATTATTAGGTAAATTTTCTCCGCTCACAGCACAAACAGCACTTGCTCCCATTGACAAACCAAACAAAATAATTTTCTTTTTTTCGCTTTCATTTAGAAAATCAATCCAGTTTTTTAAGTCGAATTTGTCCAAATAACCCATTCCAACACATTCGCCTTCGCTGTCCCCATGCGCTCGATTTTCCACGCATAATAAGTTATACCCTTTTTGATAGAAAAACTTAGCATATTTTTGCATCTCTTTATAGTTTGCACTATATCCGTGAACTAACAAAATCGTCAAATCGCTTTTCTGGTCAAGATAGTGCCCTACAAGTTTTAAACCGTCAAAACTATTAATTTCCACCCTTTTAAAATCAAAATTATCCCACCAACATAAGTCAATTTGATATTTTTCTAAATTTTGTTTTAAATTATTTTTTCTTACTCGTTTTTTAAGTTCTTTTCTTCCTAAACTAAAATGAAAAAGTATTGCTCCTAAAATTAGATATGCCAACAGTCCTACAAAAATTATAATGACTAAACCAATTACAATCCATGCTAAAATTCTCATTAAACACCCTTATTCAATTATGGCTTTTACTGGCTCGCCCGTTTCGGCATCTTGATATGTGAGCCAGTAACCAAAACCCCTTTTATTATCTTTATCAAGTGGTAAAAAAATGGGATAACCAGAAAGTTCTTTTGGTGGTTCTTCTTCAAATACAGCAGGTATACCATAACAAACATATTTTATGTCATGTCCTTCATATAAAAGACCAAAAACATAAAAATCGCCGTCATCTTCATATTCCACTTTAACCCATTTTGATGATGGTATCATTTCTTCAAGATTTCTTTCAATAGGATTATTCTCAAAAAGTTTGTCAATTTGTGGTTTTAACCTGTTAAAAAATGTTATCTTTTCTTCCTTAGGTTCTTCTTTTTCTTCAATCACTTTTTCCTTTTCTTCGGTTGATTGAGTTTCAAATTTTTTATTATTATAAAATTGTTCTTTATAAAAACACTTTGAGCATTTGTTTTCTTCCATACATTCATCAATCTTTCTGTCTATTTCTTTTTGTTCTTCTTCATCAAAGTCTACACCATATTTATCTAACACTTTAGTGACATTTTGAACAGAAGAATCTCCAGAAATTTCATTAATTATGCTTGCATATATATCTTCTTCTCGTCCAGCACTTGAACCATATAAAAGAGGAACTCTTTCCGCATCTTTAAACATAATTACCGCACAAGAAAAATTTTTATCCAAAAAATCTTCAGAAAGAAAAAATGTGTAAAGCGAGCCATTTTTTCTTGTTAAACCACTTTTAATCACTTTGCCATCAACATAAAACCCCAAAGTCAAAAGGCCGTCAACTTCAAATGGTAAATTATAAAACCTTATCATTCCAGCGATATCATCATCTTTCCTTTCCAAAGTCAAAACAGCTTTTAAAGGAGAATTTCCATTCACATCACTTAAGACTATACTTTTTTTAGTCATAAAAAAACCTCTCAAATTACATTAATAGTATAATTTGAAAGGTTATATGAAAATTATTAAAATTTTGTTAATTTTTGTCAAAATTAAACTAAATTTGTTGTTTTATCTTACTTTCCACAAATCGTGTCAAGGCTTTAACATTAAAACCAGCCTTTTCCATAACAACTTCGCCATTGCCACTATATTGATAGTTTTCAACCCCATATAAATAACTATTTTTAGGTAAAATTTTTAATGGTTTTGTATCATTACTTAACTCAACATAGATTGTTAGTGCATCTTTTGGCAAAACTTTGGTTTTGTATTGTGTTGATTGATTTTCAAATACTTCCAAAGATGGCATACTCACAACATTAACCTTATACTTTTTGGAAATTTCTTTTGCTGAATTTACTGCAAGTGGCACTTCACTCCCACTTGCCACCAAAATTACATCTGGTTTTTGTCCACAATCAACAACTGTATAACCACCATTTAAAGCAAGTTCAAAAGATGTGTTATCAACATGCGGAACATCTTGTCTTGTTAAAGCAAATGCAACAGGAGTGTAATTTTTTAAACAATATTGATAGCCAGCAATAAGTTCTTTATAATCACAAGGACGAAAAACAGTGTTACCTATAATACTTCTAAGTTGCCCAATTTGTTCTATTGGCTGATGTGTTGGACCATCTTGCCCCACTGCTATACTGTCATGCGTGAAGAAACTTAGAACTGGAAGTTTCATCATTGCACGCATGCGAATGGCTGGAATCATATAGTTAGAAAAGGTTAAAAATGTGGAATCAAAAGTGATGAAATCTTCATATACCGCAATTCCGTTAACAATTCCTGCCATTGCATGTTCACGAACACCAAAATGTATGTTTTTTCCCCGCCTATTTCCAGCAGAAAAATTTCCAGCATTGTCAATATATGCTTGTGTAGAAGGCCCAACATCGGCAGTTCCTCCAATTAATTGTGGGCATTGATAAGCAAGTTCGCTTAAAGCAAAATGATTGATTCTTCTTGTGCTTTGCCCATCATATTTTGCAATATTTTTAATGATTCTTTCGTAATTTATTTTCTTTCTATCAAAGAAAGCAAGAAAACTTTTATAAAGTTCTGGGTGTGTGCTACTATACATTGCAAGAAGTTGATTCCACTTTTCGTGTTCAAGTTTCCCTCGACGAGTTGTTGCCATACAAAGTTCTCTAACATCACTTGGAATGAAGAAACTCTCTTTGACCCCAAGTTTTTCTTTAAATGCTTCAAGTTCGCCTTGATTTAAATATGCCCCATGAACAGAAGAAGTCCCTTCTTTTTCTGTGCCAATGCCTATTGTGGTGTTAAAGATGATGATTGTTGGTTTCGTGCTTTTCTTTGCTCGAGCAATTGCTGATGTGCAGGCACGATAAGAATTTCCGTTCTTAACTTTAATTACCGACCAGCCCATGGAATGAAATTTTTTGGCAACATTTTCCTTATTTGCTAAATTTAATGGACCATCAATAGTTACATTATTGCTATCATACAAAAAGATGAGTTTTCTTAACTTCAAATTTCCAGCAAGGCTGATTGCTTCTTGAGAAATACCTTCCATAAGACAACCATCACCCATAAAGCAATAAGTGTAGTGGTCAATGATGTTAAAACCAACTGTATTAAAACGTTCTTCCATAACACTTTCAGCAATTGCCATACCAACAGCATTGGCAACCCCTTGACCTAATGCTCCAGTAGTTATTTCCACACCATCTGTCACGCGATATTCCGGGTGCCCTGGTGTTTTTGACTTATACGAGCGAAAATTCTTTAAATCTTGCAAGCTAATATCGAATCCGAACATTGATAAAAGAGTGTAATATAACGCACTGCCGTGGCCTGCTGACATCACAAATCTGTCACGATTTAAAAAGTCAGAGTCTGAAGCATCAAAATTGTAATGATCTTTAAAAAAGGCAAACAAAATGGAAGATGCCCCAAGTGTCACACCTAAATGTCCCGACTTTGCATTTGAAATTGTTTCCGCAGAAATTGCTTTCAAATAATTTAATGCCTTTTGTGTTATATTCATAGAATACCTCCAAGAATTTTCAAAACTTTGTCTTTAACAAAATTTTTATCTAGTTTTCTTACACATACTAAACATGTGGAAAGTTCACTTAAATTCTTCTTTCTCTCATCATAGTCTAAAAAACTTACCATTTCATTTTCTTTAATGTAATTTTTAGGCAAATCAAGAAAAATTATTAAACTATTGTTTTCAAAAGATTTGTAACTTGTCATAAAATGCTCATAAGACAATGATATGCAAACATTTTCATAACTCGCCAAATTTTTTAAAACTTTTTTCTCGACATCTTTGACATATTTAACACTGGCAATTTCTTCCACACGCTTTCTGTCGATTAGTTCATATTCAATAAGTTCTCGTGCATTACAAAAAAGCATACCTAAATCTTGTGAAATCATCTTTGCAATTTCATTTGAGAATTTTTCGCACAATGATATAATCACAATTTTGTTTGGTAAATTTTTGTTCATAGTGTTATTTTACCACAAACTTCATTTTTAACAAACAAATTTAAGACATTTTTAGTTTTGATTTAAAGTTTCTATAGCAAAATGTCTAAACAACAAAATAATTTTGATTTCATAACTTTTAAAAGTAAAAGAAAATTTTAAGTTTTTATTATAATTAAATTTTATTTTCAACTTTTAGGAAAGAATATTTCAAAAATTTTTCTTTGAAACAATCAAATTGCTACCTGCTCTTATTCTTTCCACTTTCTTTAATGTTCCGTTCTTTTTCACGGAAAAAATGGCAAATAGCAAAATGAAATATATAACAACAAAAACTACTCTATCATGAAAAATAAAACCAGTCGCAAAATTATAAACATCGCCCGAAACGCTCATGCCGATTGTTCCAGCCATATTTGTTGATAAAATCTTATTTACTCCGCTATCATTCAACCTTTGCATCAATTGGTCGTTAGGAAAATTATAGATATTATCAACACCTGCACTAATAATGGCAATTTCTGGATTTACTTTTTCCAAAAATTCTGCACTTGTAGCATTTTCTGAACCGTGATGAGCGACTTTAAGAACATCAACATCAATTTCTATATCTTTATATGTATTTAAAAATTCTGCTTCGCCATCAATCGTCAAATCGCCTGTAAACATCAAAGAATTTTCTGCATTTTGAATTGTAATAATTGGAGAATAATCATTTAAATCTGAGTAATTTGTAGAAAGTGGAGTCCAAATTTTCAAGGTATAATCGTCAACATTTATTTCTTTTGGCAAGATAAATTCAACATTTCCTTCTTGTTCGGCTCTTTCCAAAACTTCAATATACAAAAAATCATCACTCACGTCATAGCCTTGCAAATTTTCTTCTAGTGGAGAGCAAATGATTGGCCTAAAAATGTTTACAACTTCAAATTGTTCAAAAACTTTTAATGCTCCGCCAATATGGTCACTATGTGGGTGTGTTAAAAACATATAATCAATTTTTTCTAAACTATTTGCATCCATAACACTTTCAAGTTCATCACAAAATTTTTCGGCATATTCTTCGGTTCCAGTATCTATTAAAATTGAAGTTTTGTTCGGAAGAATGATAAAGGAAGAATCTCCTTGTCCCACATAGATACTATATAATTGAAGTCTAGAATTATAGATGCTACCAAAATTATGAAGATATAGTGAAATGGTTGTAAGATTAAAATAGACAAGAGAAAAAATCATTGATAATAATAAAACAAGAAAAATCTGAATAACAATTTTTCTTGTGATTTTGAAATTTTTGATTTGATTAACGTAAACACTTATCTTTTGCATACTAAATAAATAAAATATCGTCCTTTCCAAAATCTTTATTTTTTCGCTTTGGATACTTTCCAGCAAAAATTTTCATGATTTCTGGCATCATATCAACCGCATTTCGATAACCAATATCCACCATTTCATCAAGTCCCTGAAGTTCTGTTGATTTAAACTTTTTGGTATCGCTTGCAATGGTAAGGTCGGCATTCATATACCCCTTAATTGAGTTACTTTTCATCAAAATTCTTATTGAACAAGCCAAAACATCGAGAGTTTTTGAACTGTCCGTTCCATAGGTTCTGGTGCTGTTACAGTCAACTGCAATAACATAGTCGCAACCAAAAAAGCGTGGAATGTTCGCAGGTATATTGTTTTGAAGTCCGCCGTCACAGAGAAGATAATCGCCAAATTCAACTGGTTGAAAAACACCCGGAACACAACAACTTCCAGCCACTGCTTTAGACAAATTCCCTTTTGAAATGCAAAGTTCTTTTGTGCTTTTGATGTCAACAGCAACACAAGAAAATGGTTTCTTCAAATTTTCGATGTTAATATCACCAAAAGTGTCTTTCATCATTGTTTCAATCCCTTCTGTTTTGGAAGGAATAAAAAAAAGTTTACTTGTTCTAATATCACTTGTCTTTAAAGTCTTGGCAATTTTTAAAATTTCGTCATATTTCATATTGTTGGCATAGCATGCACCCATAATACTTCCCACACTTGTGCCTGCCACATAGTCAAAATTAAGTCCAAATTCTTGAAAGGCCTTGATAACCCCAATATGAGTAATACCTTTGGCACCACCGCCACCAAAAGCCACACCAATTTTTATCTTTCTTTTAAAAAGGTTAAAAATGTTTTTCATAATTTTATTATATCAAACTTTTTTTCAAAATAAAAATAAAATTAAAAATAATTTTAATTCTAAAATAAAAAACGAAAAAATATATTAAAATATGAAAAAATTTCCATATTTTACAACATTTTTTGCATTTTTGACCCTAGTTTTGTGTGTTTCAGTTGGATATTTAATTTCCACACTTGTTGTTACAACAAATCTTTTTCAAACCACTTCAAAAGTGGAAAGTCAAAATAACACATACTATCTTTTATCTATATATCAAAATGAAAATAAAGAAGATTGTGAAAATAATCTACAAAATTTTCAAAATCAAGGTTGTGCCGGATATATCTATGAAAACGACGGGAAATATCATATCATTGCCAGTATTTACGACAATGTAAACGATGCTGAACTTGTAAAAAGTAGTCTGCAAGCAAACGGTTACACTGTGGAGATTTTAAACTATAAAATTAGTGGGTTTTCACTTGAAGGAAACTTCTCAACCCCAGAGCAACAAGTTTTAAAAGATTGCCTTCAAGTTCAAAACAAAATTTATAAAAGTTTATATGATGTTTCTGTTTCTCTTGACACCAATGTTTATGACGAACTTACTGCACGCTTTAATGTGAACGAAATATATTCCAACTTTTTAACAACAAAAAACAACTTTGAAACTTTGTTCTCAGAAAAAAATAATAACGATATCAAAACAATAAGAGAACTTTTTAACACAATTTCTAGCGAATTAGAAACTTTGACAAACTCCAAAGAAAATTTTTCAAGTGCGATTAAACTTGCGTATTGCAATATTATTTTAGCAAACTATAATTAAATTTATAAAATTTAAAAATCAGAACTAAACATATAAAGCAAAATCTAAATATCTAAAACAAAAAAAACAGCAAATTATTTTGCTGTTTTTTAATATTCAACAATTTGGATTTTTTCTTTTTCATCTGCCAAAACCATTTCTCCGCGTTCTTTATTTTTAATAATCTTAACAGCACCCAAAGCAAACTTGTCTACCATTTTGATTTCTTTTTTAGTTGGTTTCCCACCGCGTTGAAGTTTACCGACAACTTGTGACCAAACATAATAGCCCATATCTTCCAAATCTTTTTCAATCTCATACACATTTTTGATTTTTTCTTTAATGACAATTAAGGTTGCTTTTTCTTTTTTAAGATTTTCTTTAATCACTTTGCCAATTTTTTTATAATCAATGTCTTTTTCTTCGCAAATGGTATAATCTGCATTAACTAATTTTGAAACTGTTTCTGTGAGAAGGGAGCTCTTATTCCCCATAATTTCAAAGAATGATGTTTGCAGAGTCGACTGAATGCTAGGCATTGTGTTATTAACAACATAGACGCATTGATTGACTGCCGAATCAAAACCGATAGAATAAAAGGAATTTGCCACATCATTATCAATTGTTGCTGGCACGAAAATGGCATTTACACCAGCATCATTAAGACTTTTCGCGCCTTTTTGAGAGCCATTTCCTCCTAAAATTACCACATAATCAAAATTTTTAGCATTTTTAACACCTTTGTTAAAAAACTTTTTTTCTTTAAATTCAGGGTAGCGAGAAGTTAAAATAATTGTTCCTGCTTCATCTTTAGCATTTTCAATTTTTTCTTCATCAATCTTAAAAATTTCTCCTTTGACAAGACCTTTAAAGCCTTCTTTGGCATAGAAAAGTTCTCCATCAATGTTTTTTGAAAGAGTGTAGATAAATCTATTCATTCCTGGAGCATCACCACCACTACATAAAACTAAAACTCTCATTTTACCCCCTGCACAACAATATTTTCATTACCAATTATTCCCGAAAGTTCATTTAATAAATAATTATTAATTGTCACCTTATTTTGATAATTAAAAGCAGACCCCGTTGAAGTGCAACGAATAATTACCTGTGACTCTCCTGGATAGGAAGATAAAGAGTTTTTAACTTTGGAATATACATCAATATCTTTGGTGTCAAATCTTAAAAATAATTTTCCTTTGCCATCTTCTTTCTTAACTTTCTCTTCATCGTCCCAAAGGAAGACCGCTTCCCCAATTAACGAAACTGAATTCCCATCACGGACATTAATTTTGCCTTTAATTGTGACCATATTGTCTTCAACTAAAATATTTCTATACTTTGCGTAATTTGCAGGGAAAAGAGTAAATTCCATTGTTCCAGTCAAATCTTCCACTTTAAGATAGCACATATCTTTTCCAGATTTTGTTCGATTTTTCTTTGCTTCAATAATAATTCCGCCACAGGTAAAAGTTTGCCCATCTAAAAGAGCGATATCTTCTTGGAACTTATCATATTCGTCACTATCTTCCACCATCTCTTCTTCTGATGGTTGAACCATTGTGTTATACATCTCAGAAGTCAAAGTGAAGTTTTTAAATTTGTCGACATGGTCTTCAAGTGGGTGTCCAGACATATAAACACCAATAATATCTCTTTCATAACGAAGTAATGCCTTTTTAGAAAATTCTTTAATGTCTGGATATTCCACTGTATCTTCTATATCATTTGTTGCAAAGAAGGAAATCTGCCCATGTTGACGATTCTTTTTGTCATTATGTGCTCTTTGCATAAGTTTTTCATAAATTGCCATACATGCTGAACGAGTCTTTCCAAACGAATCAAAAGCTCCACTTAAAATTAAACATTCAATCATTTTTTTATTGATTGGATAGTCACTCATTCTATCAATGAAGTCTTCCATACTCTTGAATGGTCCGTTTGTTGAACGCTCGTTTTCCATTTGCTCAATAATACTTGTTCCAACATGTTTAAGTCCACCTAGACCAAAACGAATACCACCATTTTCCACTTTGAAGTATGTTCCACTCTTGTTGACATCTGGTGGAAAAACTTGAATGCCTTCGCTTTTTGCAAAGTTGACATATTTTGTCAAACTGTCTGCCTTTGTAATTCTGTTGTTTAAAACTGCGGTCAAAAATTCCACTTCATAATAGCACTTTAAATAAGCTGTTTGATAAGATAAATATGTATAAGCAGCCGCGTGAGATTTGTTGAAAGCATATTTTGCAAATTCTTTCATTTCATCAAATATCTTTTCCGCAACTTCCTTTTTATGACCAAGTTTAATAGCACCAGGAATAGATTTTTTGCCTTCTGGGTCTTCCCAACCATTGACAAACTTAACTCTTTCCTTGTCAATTTTGTCAACTTGCTTTTTACCCATAATACGACGAATATTGTCCGCTTGACCAAGACTATAACCCGCCATAACTTGAAAGATTTTCATAACTTGTTCTTGATATACAATGCAACCATAAGTAACATCAAGAATACTTTCTAGACATGGGTCTTCATATTCGATATGTTCTGGGTCTTGCTTATTTTTCACAAATTTTGGAATAAAGTCCATTGGCCCCGGTCGATAAAGAGAAATTCCAGCGATAACGTCGTCCATACAAGTTGGTTTCAAGTCTTTCATAAAGCGTTTCATACCAGCACTTTCAAGTTGGAACACCGCATCAGTTTTTCCCGAAGAGATAAGCTCAAAAACCTTAGGGTCATCATAATCCATAGCATAAAAATCAATTTTAATACCATGGTCTTCATAAACATAATCGCACGCCTTTTTAATATCGGTAAGAGTGATAAGCCCCAAGAAGTCCATCTTAAGAAGCCCCAAGTGCTCAAGTTCAATCATATCGTATTGAGTAACAATATCATCGCCGTTTCTTGCAAGCGGAACGAAGTTGGAAACTGGTTCTGGCGAAATAAGAACTCCAGCCGCGTGAGTGGAAGTGTTACGTGGCACCCCTTCAAGTTTGATTGCCATATCAGCAATACGCTTAACGCTAGGGTCATTGTCATACATTTCTTTTAATTCAGGAATGATATATTTGTCATTCTCTGGTTTTCCAGTTGTTCCAAAATAGTATTTCAAAACTGGCGGTTTTTTAATTCCATCTGGAAGTTTTGCTGGAATAAGTTTGGTGATTTTGTCAACTTCTGGATATGGAGTTCTAAGAACTCTGGCAACATCGCGAATGGCATTCTTTGCCTGCATACGACCAAAAGTGACAATAAGAGCGACATGATCAGCACCATATCTTTGGCGAGTATATTCAATGCTTTCTCCACGCCTATCAGTGCAGAAGTCAACGTCGAAGTCCGGCATTGACACACGTTCTTTGTTGATAAAGCGTTCAAAGAACAAATTATATTTGATTGGGTCAACGCGAGTAATTCCAGAGCAATATGCCACCAAACTTCCGGCACCGCTTCCACGACCTGGACCTACTGGAATGTCGTGTTCACGCGACCAGTTTATATAGTCCCAAACAATCAAGAAATATTCCACAAAGCCCTGCTCTTTAATGACAGAAAGTTCCATTTCCATTCTGTCAATAAGGTCTTGCGTCACTTCCTTATAATTTTTATACAAGCCTTCATAAGAAATACGGCGAAGAAAATCATAGGCGGTTTCGCCAGTGGAAGGTTTATAAACTGGAATATAGTTTTTGTTACTTGGTAATTTATATTTTTCATCAACTCCCGCTGCTTCGCCAAGTGATTTTGTCTTAATGACGACATCACACTTATTTGCAATTTCAACAGTGGTGTCCAAAACTTCGCTAGGAAATCTCTCTTCCATCTCTTCACGAGTTTTAAGATAAAATTCTTGAGAGTGGAAGCGTAGTCTATCTTCATCTTCAAGATATTTACCCATTTGAACGCACATCAAAACATCTTGCATTTCTGCGTCTTCTTTGTTTATGTAATGGACATCATTTGTTGCGACAAGTTTGACATTTATCTTTTTGGCAAGTTCGTAAAGATAGGAATTGACAACCTTTTGTTCTTCAAGACCATGGTCTTGAAGTTCAAGATAAAAATCTCCTTCCGCAAACATATTTTTAAGTTTAAGGGCAAGTTCGTCTGCTTCACTAAATCTTCTCTGTAAAATTAAAGATGGAATGTGTCCTGCAAGGCAAGCAGAAAGACAAATTACCCCTTCACTATGTTCTGCAAGTGTTTTATAGTCAATTCTTGGTTTATAGTAAAACCCGTCAACATAAGCAATTCCGTTGAGTTTGTAAAGATTATGTAAGCCATCATTATTTTTCGCTAAAAGAATGATATGCCCAATGTCATCTTTCCCTGTTTTCTTATGTAAATCTTCGCAAATATAAAACTCGCAACCAATAATAGGTTTAATGCCCGCTTTAACACAGGACTCGAAAAATTGCAATGTTCCAAACATATTTCCGTGGTCAGTGATAGCACAAGCAGAATAACCGCGTTCTTTTGTAAGTTCCACAACTTTATTAATTCTGGCGATACCGTCCAAAAGTGAAAACTCGCTATGCAAATGTAAATGGACAAAATCTTTCATTCTTCTAACTCCTTAGCAATTTTAATTAACTTTCTGAACCTATGATTTAAACCTGACTTTGTGAGTTTGATTGTGGAGAGTTTTAAAAGTTCATCTAAACTTTCTTCTTGGTTTGCAAGACGAAGAAGAGCAACTTCTTTCAAATCTTCAGTGAGACTTTCCAGTCCAATTGTTGAGATAATGGTGTTTATTGCATCAACTTGTTTCATACTCGCTTCCACAGTTTTGTTAATATTGGCATTTATGCAATTCACTTGTCTGTTCACTTTGTTGCGAAGTTCGCGTGTAACAAGTTCGTTTGATAACTTTAAAACACTTTCATTTGCACCAATTAAGGCTAAAAGGTCAGTGATGGCATTGACATCTTTTAAATAATACACAAAATCACCTTTTCTTTCAAAAATCTTGCCAATTATATTATAATTTGCAAGAATGGAAGAAAATTCAAGCAAAAATTCGTGATTTTTAGAAACAAATTCTAAGTGATAGCCTGTTAATTCACTCCTGTGCGCCCCTTCCGAAAATTTAATGCTTGATGTGGAACAGCCAATATAGACTCCCTTAATAAATGCACGACAAGAGGCATCTTCAGAAAGCAAACTTTTGTTCAATTCAAAAATAAATGAAATTCCGTTAGAAAAATCAATAACCCCAACATCAAGAAGAAGTTGTTGAAAAGTTTCCACATCAAAACGCATTTCGTAGAAGGTGTTTTTGTTGATTAAATAGTTTTCGCTTATTTCTTCTTCCACATTGTTGCCATAAAGCTTTTTAACAATATTTTTGACATAAGGGAAAAGTTCTTGAATGTCAGAAACAATGGAAACAAAAAACTTACTACCATTTTTCCCTATTTCCCCACAAGAATGAAAAAGCCCAGACAAAAAAGCAATAGAAGAAGTATCATCTTCCATTGGCGTTTTTAAAATTTCAATTTTTGATTGTCTAGAAAAACTCAATTTTTCACTCCTATGCTTTTAATTTTATTTATTTTTCAATTTAATAAACTAATTTTTCTTATAAAATTCAATTTGTAAGAATCTAAAAAATGTCGCTGACACCTAGAAACCACGCTTTTTGTTAAACTTTGGCAACTTGTCCACATTTGCAACTTGTGAAAGTGGAATATTAAGTCGATAAATAAGGTTCAACCCATTGTTCACTTCTCCAACTCTGTCAGGAGTGTGGGCATCAGAGTTTACAATAAATTTAACACCTTCGCTTGCCATTGTCAAAACTTCTTCATCAGTGAAATTGATGCGTTTGCCATTGAGTTCAACATAAACTCCTTTTTGTTTGCACATTTTGGCAACTGCAAGTGTATCAGTTTGAAAACCATAATTTAAATGAGTTATAACATCAATTGGGTATCGGTCAAGTGCTTTCAAAAAGGCAGTGGTGTTTCTGTTGATTTGTTCTTGTGATGGGTGGAAAATTTTTGCCCAGTCAGTTGCCCAATTTAGCATAACTTTATCTTTGAAAGTTGTCGTATTGACAAATCTATGATAGCCCATAAGAAAAATATCTAAAAATTCATAGTCTTCTTCAATAACATCAACATCGCCATTTAAAGAAATTAAATTCGCTTCCACTCCAAGCAAAATATCAACCCCAGTGATTTCCCTAGCATTTAAAATATCTTCTTGAAGAAGTGGAATATCTTTTCTTCTAATTCCATAAGCCTTATGATTAAAACCGTGGTCAGTTATGGCAATTTGCTTAAGTCCTTTGTCTGCAGCAACGGACGCATTTTCTAAAACTGTCCCTTTACCGTGATTGTGACGAGAATATATTGAATGAGTGTGAAAATCTCCATATAATAACATACAAATCTCCTTATGAATATTTTATCACGATTAAGACAAAAAAACAAGCAATCTTTGATTGCATTTTAAATTATAATATAATAGTTTATAAACTTTCAACTTATTAATATTTTAATTAAATTATCAATTTTTATAATTAATTAAAATAAAATTAAAAAATAAATAAAGTTTATTAAAAAAAGTCAAAAAATAATAAAAATACCTAAAATAATGGCAAAAAATAAATAAAATTTGCATTTTTTTGTTATTTTTTTAATTATTTTTAAATTAATTAATAATTATTTATTATTTAAAATAATTGTAACTGGGCCTGAATTTTCTTGAGCTATTTTCATATCTGCTCCAAAGCGTCCGAACTTAACTTTGATGTTATACTCCTTTTCAATTTTTTCTCCAAGTTTTTCATAAAGCATATTTGCTCGCTCTGGAAGTTCTGCTCCTATAAAAGATGGACGATTTCCATGTTCACAATCACCCGCAAGAGTAAATTGAGAGACAAGCAAAATTTCTCCACCTATATCTTTGACTGATAAATTCATTTTATCATTGCTATCAACAAAGATTCTCATATTAGAAATTTTTTTAGCAAAATAATCTAATAATTCTTCCTTATCGTCTTTTTCTACACAAAAATAAACAACAAGCCCCTTATCAATTTGAGATATAATCTCACCATCAACTTTTAAGGTTGCCCCGTTTACCACTTGAATTACTGCTTTCATATTTATCTCCTATAGCCTTTTTATTATAACATTTTTTATAAGAAGATAAAAGTGAAAAGCGATAGATATTTTATTTTACATAAATTATTTCAAGTTCCAAATCTTCGCCAGTTTTATATTTTATGTATTCAATCAAAGCCAAAACATCAATCGCCTTGGCATCGCCATTATTAACTATGAACCCCGCGTGCTTTTTAGAAATCTCCGCACCACCAATTCTTGTTCCTTTAAGCCCAAAAGTGTCAATGATTTTGGCAGGGATAATGTTTTTTTCAATATTCCTTTTAAAAACACTTCCAGCAGAAAATTTATCATAAGGTTGACTCATCTTTCGTCTTTCAAGATAGTCTTGTTGTAAAAATGCAATTTCATCAAGATTTCCTTCCTTAAATTTCATTGTCGCTCCAAGAATAATGCCATTTATATTACTTTTACGATAGGAAAATTCTAAATTTTTCTTTGATATATTTTCCACTTTTCCACATTTTAATACTTTTATATTTAAAATGTTTTCTGAAATTGAGTGACCAAATGCCCCAGCATTCATAAATATTGCTCCACCTATGCTCCCAGGAATGCCATAGGACCACTCTAGTCCACTTAAATTATGATTTTTTAAATAAATATTAAGCGGAAAAAGATTAACTCCCGCTCCAACAAAGACTTCGTCTTTTTTCACTTGCCTAATTTCATTAAAATATTTTAATGACACAAGAATTGTATTTATCTCAAAATCAGAAAAGAGCAAGTTGCTCCCATTTCCTAAAATAAAATAATTTAAATTATTTTTATCACACTCTTTAACAATTCTTTTTAATTCATTCACATTTTTCGGAAAAACAATCGTCCCTCGACCACCAATTTTGAAAGTGCAATATTTTTTCAAGTCAGCATTATCAATAATTTCAATTCCATTAAACATAATTTTATTTATGTTTTCAATCCGCGATTGTTTCTAAATTTCATTAACTTTTACAACCTGTGGTTGCTTTTAATACTTCCTATTTTTTAAGATTTATACAATTATTAATTATAAACTATATTTAAAAAATAGGTTTTAAAACTAAATAATATATAGTCACAAAAATAAAAAAATCCTATGAAATCATAGGAAATTTTTAAATAAATATATCAAAAGGTTAAATAAGACTTTTGAAAATGCATTAAGTATTATCAAAAATTATATAAGTTCAACAATTGCCATTTCAGTTGCATCGCCACGACGAGCACCAAGTTTGGTTATTCTTGTGTAACCACCGCCAACACCTTTGTCTTTTGCTCTTTGAGCATATTTTGGAGCATAAACATTGAAGATTTTTTCAATCAATGGGTGGTTAATTCCTTCAATACGAGCTTTGAAAGTTTCTTTTGATTCTTTCTCTTTTCTTTGTTCTTGAAGGTCATAAACATAACTCATAATCTTTCTTCTAGCAGCAAGTTTCTTTGGTCCATCGTTGAGAACTTCTTGTTTTACTTTCTTTCCATCGGCACCCTTAACTTCTTTTACCACTTTCAAAGTGTCTTCATAGGAATTAATTGCAAGAGTGATAATTTTTTCAGCAACTCTAGCAGTTGATTTTGCTTTTGCAAGAGTTGTTTCAATCTTACCATTCCAAAGAAGAGTGGAAACTTGTCCACGAAGAAGAGCCTTTCTTTCTTTTGAAGGTCTGCCTAATTTATCGTTAGCCATTTTCTTTCTCCTTTTATAAATTATTCTTCATCTTTACGAAGACTGAGTCCATAACTTTCCAATTTGTTGATAACTTCTTCAACACTCTTAGCACCCAAGTTACGAACTTTAAACATATCACTCTTAGACTTTTTGAGAAGGTCTGCAATGACATTAATTCCTGCTCTCTTTAAGCAGTTATAAGATCTAACAGAGAGATCCATTTCTTCAATTGGAAGTTCCATAAGTTTCACTTGTTTATCTTCTTCTTTTGAAACCAAGATGTTCATTTCGCTCATTTGAGCACAAAGTTCAATGAAAAGATTAACATGTTCATTAACAATCTTACCTGCCAAACTTACGATTTCTCTTGCTGAAGTTGTTCCATTTGTTGTAACTTCCAAAACAAGTTTATCATAATCAATACTATTTCCAACACGAGTTGGTTCAACATTGAAATTAACACGCTTTACAGGTGAGAAAATACTGTCCATTGCAATGAAATCAATGTTATCATATTTTTCTTTGTTGTCGTCTGCGGAAACATAACCACGACCATTTCCAATCATAAGGTCAAGGTCTAAAACAGCGCCTTCGTCCATTGTGCAAATGTGAAGGTCTGGATTTAAGATTTCACATTCATCATTAAATTCAAAATCTTTTGCTGTTACTTCACCAGGAGTATTTTTTCTTAAACGAAGATATGTGATGAAATTCTTTTCTTGATTTGTGCATTTAACTGCAAGACTTTTCAAGTTAAGAACGATGTCAACAACATCTTCAGTCACTCCTCTAATAGTTGAAAATTCGTGAGATACCCCAGCAATTCTAAAAGCGATAGGAGCAGAACCTGGAAGTGCACTTAAAAGTGTTCTTCTCATACAGTTTCCAAGTGTGATACCATATCCTTTTTCAAGTGGTTCGACAACAAATCTAGCAAAATTTCCGCCATCAGTTTCTTCACAAGTGATTCTTGGTTTTTCCATTTCCATCATAATAAATTTCCTCCTCAAAATTATCTAGAATAGAACTCAACGATAAGTTGTTCTTTAATATCGGTGTCAATATCTGCTCTTTCAGGATTTGCTAAAATTTTTCCTGTCAAAGTTTCAGTGTCAAATTCTAACCATTTAGGCATAACAATCTTCATACCTTTAAGTTGTTTGAACATTTCAAGGTCACGTTTGTTTTCCTTAATAGAGATAACATCACCAACTTTAACGATGTAAGAAGCGATACTAACAGTCTTGCCGTTTACAGTGATTTGACCGTGATTTACGATTTGACGACATTCTGCTCTTGAAGCACCAATACCCATTCTATAAATAACATTGTCAAGTCTTCTTTCAATGAGTGAAAGCATATTTTCACCAGTAACACCCTTAAGTCTAACTGCTTCATCATAATACTTTCTAAATTGTTTCTCTAAAATGCCATACATTCTTTTAACTTTTTGTTTTTCACGAAGTTGAAGTCCGTATTCAGTAACTCTTTTTCTTGATGCACCATGTTGTCCAGGAATAACAGGTCTTCTTTCCATAGCACATTTCTTAGTTGTACATCTTTCGCCTTTAAGGAAGAGTTTACGACCTTCTCTTCTACATTGACGGCAGTCTGGTTCGATTTTTCTTGCCATTGTCCTTTCCTCCTTTTAAACTCTTCTTCTTTTAGGAGGTCTGCAACCGTTATGAGCGATTGGAGAAACATCCTTAATTAATGTAACATCAAAACCAAGAGTACCAAGAGCACGAATAGCACTCTCTCTACCAGTACCTGGTCCTTTAACATAAACTTCCACACTCTTCATACCCATATTGAGTGCAGTTTCAGCGGCTCTTTCCACGCAAGTTTGTGCAGCGAAAGGAGTGCTTTTCTTAGAACCTTTAAGTCCAAGTCTGCCAGAAGAGCATTGAGAAATAACATTTCCTGCAATATCAGTGAAGGAAACGATTGTGTTATTGAAAGAGGTTGTGATGTGAACTTGACCTTTTTCAATTTTTTGATTAACTCTTTTTCTTGTTTTAGTTTTCTTATTTGTGTTTGCCATAATCTACCTCTTATTTACCCTTCTTAGAACTACCGCTTACGATTTTCTTTGGACCTTTTCTTGTTCTAGCATTATTTTTTGTGCTTTGTCCACGAACAGGTAATCCCTTACGATGACGAATACCACGATAGCAACCAATTTCGTTTAACTTCTTGATATTCATACTAACTTTTGATTTAAGTTCACCTTCAACGATAAGTTGATTTTCAATGTAGGAACGAAGTTTAGCAACTTGGTCTTCAGTTAAATCTTTAACACGAACATCCATAGAAATTCCTGTTTTTTCGCAAATTTCACGAGAAGTTTTTGGACCAATACCATAAATATAAGTTAAGCCATATTCCAATCTTTTGTCGTTTGGAAGGTCAACACCAGCAATTCTTGCCATTTTCTATAATCTCCTTTTTAACCTTGTGTTTGTTTATGTTTTTTGCTCTTTGAACAAATAACCATAACTTTTCCATCTCTTTTGATAACTTTGCATTTATCACACATTGGTTTAACCGATGCTCTGACTTTCATTTTTTTCTCCTTTTTAACCTTTTTCTCTCCAAGTTATACGGCCTTTCGAGAGGTCATACGGACTCATCTCAATTTTTACTTTGTCGCCTTCAATGATGCGAATGAAGTTTTGTCTAAGTTTGCCAGAAATGTAGGCAGTAATCACATGCCCATTAGAAAGAGTAACCTTAAAAGTCATACTTGGTAAAACTTCAGTAACAACTCCCTCAAATTCAATGACATCTTGTTTTGACATAATCGCTTCTCTCCTTTAAAAATTTTCGAATTTCCGCATTGTCTTTTTCTTGTCCAGATAACCTTTCCATTGGAAAAGGTGTTTTTGAAGCCCTTTGGACATGTTTTAGGCTTTTTTTCTTCGGTTTTACTATTTTAAGTCTTTTTCCGTCAACGAGATAACAATATTTTTCGTCTTTTTCAATTACAACAAAAATTTGATTTTTCTCTTTGCCGGCTGTGGCAATCACCACATCACCCTTTTGGACAGTATTTTGAGTAATACTCATCATCTTTCTCCAAGGTCAAGACTTCCACTCCACTTGCAGTGAAAAGAACAGTGTTCTCATAATGTGCTGCAGGTTTGCCATCGCGAGTTTTAACGCCCCAGCCGTCTGGAAGAACATAGATTTCTTTCTTTCCAGCGTTTATCATCGGCTCAATGGCAATGGTCATATTTTCCTTAATGACCGCACCGTCTGTTTCCTTTCCATAGTTAAGAACTTCTGGAGGCTCGTGCATTTTTCTGCCAATGCCGTGCCCTGTGAGTTCACGGACAACCGAAAATCCGTTACTTTCAGCGTGATGTTGAATGGCTGATGAGATTTTTCCTATTCTATCCCCAACTCGTGCATTTTCAATTCCCTTGAAAAAACATTCTTTGGTGACGCGAACAAGTTTTTCTTTTTCGCCATCAACTTCTCCCACGCAGTAAGTTCTTGTGGCATCTCCGCAATATCCTTTGTAAGAAACAACAATATCAACACTGACAATATCGCCTTTTTTCAAAATGATATTTTTGTTTGGAATGCCGTGAACGACTGTATCGTTAACCGAAATGCAAGTTGCAGACGGATAACCCATATAGCCTATGCAAGGAGCAGAACCACCACTATCTATTATAAACTTTTCTATCGATTTGTCAATATCAAAAGTGGAAATTCCTTCTTTAATTAAAGATTTTGCGAGTATTAAAGCATCTCGAGTGATTTCACAAGCCTTTTTGATAAGGACAATTTCGGCAGGAGTTTTTTGTAGCATTACTTTAACCCCTTTAAGAAAGTTTTTACAGGTTTGTATGTTTCTTCTGGTCCTTTATCGGAACCTTTAGCAACAAACAACTTGTCAGCGTAGAAGTTTATGAGTGGTGCGGTTGTTTTTTCATAAACTTCCAGACGAAGTGTAATTGTTTCCAGATTATCGTCATCTCTTTGGAACAATGGTGCTCCACATTTTTGACATGTGGTTTTATCGTAAGTGGAAGTGTTATAAATTTCACCACATTTAGAACATATTCTTCTACCTACGCAACGACGCTTGATTTCGTCAAGCGGAACGTCCAACTCAATTACCGCATCAATGTCAGTGATTGTTTTAAGTGCTTCAGCCTGAGCAATACTTCTTGGGAAGCCGTCTAAGATGAAACCCTCTTTGCAATCATCTTTCTTAATGCGTTCTGCAAGCATTTTAATTGTTACTTCATCAGGCACAAGTTCGCCTTTGTCCATATAAGATTTAGCAAGTTT
Source organism: uncultured Clostridia bacterium (assembly GCA_930990515.1). Lineage (GTDB taxonomy): Bacteria > Bacillota > Clostridia > Christensenellales > UBA1242 > Caccovivens. Next base: position 17,957 of record CAKNPS010000004.1, on the reverse strand, counting down.
TCCAACTTCTGTGCCATTTTTAATATTTTCACGGAAAAGGTCTCCCGTAGAAATTTGAACGACATCAAAGTCCTTCATAATGTTTCTTGCAAGAGTTCCTTTTCCAGAAAATGGTGCTCCAAGTAATATGATTTTCATAAATACCTCTCTTTAACTTTTAGTCTAAAAAGCCTTTATAGTTTCTCATATACATTTGTGCCTCAAGATTTTTGTCAAATTCAAGTGCAACAGAAACCATAATCATAAGTCCGGTTGTACTGAATGCGTTTACTAATGTTGTCATAATCAAATTGTCTGAAATAACTTTGAATGCTAAACTTGGAATAAGTGCGATTATCGCTAAGAAGAATGCTCCAAAAAGAGTTATACGCTTAGAGATTTTCTTCAAATATTCCGAAGTCTCTCGCCCAGGTCTTATACCCTTAATAAATCCACCTTGTTGCTGTAATCGTCTTGAAATATCGTTGGTATCGAAAGTTATCATAGAATAGAAGAAAGCAAATGCAAAAATCAAAAGTGCAAGCACAACTATATATACCCACGAACTTGTCCCTAGCCAAGTTTGATACCAAACCATAGCCTCAGATTCTGGCCAGAACATACTGATAATAAGTTGTGGCAATGTTAAAAGTGATGTTGCAAAAATGATTGGCATAACACCAGAACTATTCACTTTGATTGGAATGAAAGTGTCTTGTCCGCCATACATTTTTCTACCCTTAATTTGTTTTGCATAACTTACAGGAATTCTTCTTTCACTGGAATCCATAAATACAATGAAACCAAAGATAAGAACGAGTGCAACGACATAGATGATAATCATCCAAAGGTTGTCAATATCTTGTCCAACTTGTTGAATTGCTGTGGAAATTCCAGAAGCAGATGATGCAATAATACCAACAAAGATAAGTAAGCTCATACCACTTCCAACAACATTAAGTTGTGTGATTTTTTCACCAATCCAAACAGTGAACATAGCACCTGCTGTCAAGATTAACACAATACCACACCCTGCAAGCCAAACTGGCATATTAAGAACTGTGGTGTTGATAGCACTTGAATAAGAAACAACAATACCAATTGCTTGTGCAAGAGCCAAAACGAGAGCAGTGATACGAGTGTAGAACTGCATTTTTCTCTTTCCATCTTCGCCTTGCTTTGCGATTCTTTCAAGTGCAGGGATAGCAACTGTCAAAAGTTGAATAACGATTGAAGCAGTAATATAAGGGGAAACCCCTAATGCCAAAATCGAACCATTCGACAACGCATTACCTGACAACATATTCATAAGTGAGAAGAAAGTTGTACCTGTCGTGCTGTCTGCAATTTCGTCACGGAAGTCAAAACCAGGACAAACAATGGCACAGCCCACTCTATAGATAAGAATGAGACCGAGCACAATTAACAACTTTTTTCTAATATCTTTTACTTTAAAAGCATTTACGAGAGTTTTAAACATAAATTACTCCTCTATTTCGATTTTTCCACCCGCTTTTTCAATTTTTTCAATTGCAGCTTTAGTAGCTTTTTTAGCCTTAATTGTTAAAGGTTTAGTAATTTCGCCATTTCCAAGAACTTTAAGTCCGTATGGCATACGTTTCCCAACAACTCTTGTTTCATATAAGAGTTCTTCAGTGATAACAGTGTTTGGTTCAAAAACTTCAAGGTCACCAACATTCACTGTTGAATAGTTTTTGCGATTATTGTAGTTGTTGAAACCACGAATAGGCAATTTTCTAATCATTGGAATGTTTCCGCCTTCAAATCCAGCCTTAACACCGCCACCGCTTCTAGCCCATTGACCTTTGTGGCCTTTACCACTTGTTTTGCCAATGCCAGAACCGATTCCACGACCAACTCTAACTTTTTTAGTTACAGAACCTTCTGCTGGTTTAAGATTTTCTAATTTCATACTATGCTCCTTATTCTTCTACAACTTCAACAAGGTGTCTAACATGATACAAACTTCCACGAATAGAAGGATTGTCAGGAAAAACTCTTGTTTGGTGTAGTTTCTTAAAACCAAGTGCTTCTAAGATTTTCATTTGATTTTTGTTGTAACCAATAGCACTTCTCACATAGGTGACTTTCAATGTTTTTTGTTTACTCATTTTTTCACCTCCGCTTAAATTTCTTCTGGTTTCTTACCGCGACGAGAAGCGATTTCTTCTCTTGTTTTAAGTCCAGTAAGTCCATTAATTGTTGCCTTAACAACGTTTATTCTGTTAGTTGAGCCGTGAATTTTGGTCACAATGTTTTTGACACCAGCAACTTCCAAAACCGCACGAGCAGCACCACCGGCAATAACTCCGTGACCTTCTTCAGCAGGAATCATTAAAACCTTTGTAGAACTAAATTTTCCAACTGTTTCGTGTGGAATTGTGTTTTCGTTAAGAGAAATCTTTTTCATATTTTTCTTAGCAACAACTGTCGCCTTATCAATAGCGTTTGGAACTTCTGCTGCCTTACCAATACCCATTCCGACATTTCCCTTGCCATCACCAATAACAACAAGAGCGGAGAAGTGCATTGTTCTTCCACCTTTAACGGTCTTGCTAACTCTTCTTACAGAAACAAGTCTTTTGTCTAAACCATCATCAATTTTAACAGGTTTTTCTCTGCGTGGTTTTTGAGGTCTATCTTGTTTACTTTTCTTAATTTCTTCAGCCATCACTTCCTCCTAAAATTCCAAACCGGCACTTCTAGCACCGTCAGCAACTGCTTGAACACGACCTGTGTAAAGGTATCCACCTCTATCGAAAACAACAGCCTTAATTTTCTTTGCAATTGCTCTTTTACCAACAATTTCTCCAACAAGTCTTGCTTGTTCGGTTTTGTTTTTACCTTTCAATTCTTTTGCAACTTCCTTATCAAGAGTAGAAGCAGAAACGAGAGTAACTCCCTTTTCGTCGTCGATAATTTGAGCATAGATGTTTGTTAAACTTCTGTAAACGCAAAGTCTTGGTCTTTTTGCTGTTCCAGAAAGGTTCTTTCTTACTCTCTTATGACGAATAACTCTGTCTTTATTTTTATCATTAACAGTAATCATTTCCTTTCCTCCTACTTCTTACCTTTACCAGCGGTCTTACCAACCTTTCTAATAAGGTGAGCACCATCAACATGGATACCGTAACCGTGGTATGGTTCATAAGGTCTTTTTTTCATAACATTGGCACAAAATTGACCAACTCTTTGTCTGTCAGTTCCACTTACTAAGATTTCAGTAACTGATGGACAAGTAACTTGAATACCCTCAGGAATTTCCATTTCAATTTGGTGAGAATAACCAAGTCCTAATGTAAGTTTTTTACCAGAAACTTGTGCTTTGTAACCAACGCCGGCAACAATAAGTTTTTTGCTCCAACCTTTTGTTACACCAATAACCATATTGTGAACAAGTGCTCTTGCAAGTCCTTGTTTTGCGTTAAGTTCTGGTTTATCATAAGTGAAGTGAACTTCTCCGTCTTTCACTTCTGTTTTGATGTTTTTATCAATTTCTTGAGTTAAAGTTCCTTTTGTTCCAGAAACTGTAACAATATTTCCATTTCTCTCAAAGGTAGCACCTTCAAGTTTAACAGGTTTATTTCCTATTCTTGACATAGCATACCTCCTTACCAAACATAAGCGAGCACTTCGCCACCAACATTCAAAGAACGAGCAACTTTATCAGTTACAATTCCTTTGTTTGTTGAAATAATGGCAATGCCAAGTCCGCTTATAACCTTTGGAAGATTTTCTTTGTTTGAGTAGATGCGAAGACCAGGTTTTGAAATTCTTTTAAGACCTTGAATAACACTTTGACCTTCTTCATCATACTTGATGGTGATATCAATATCTTTAAACTTACCGTTATCAACTAAATCGTAACTTACGATATATCCTTCGTCAAGAAGAATTTTAGCGATAGCAATCTTTTCTTTTGATGCAGGAACAGTAACAGTCTTATGTTTTGCTGAAATAGCATTACGGATTCTAGTTAACATATCTGCGATTGGGTCTGTACTTAACATAATTCCCTCCTTACCAACTTGACTTTTTAACGCCAGGGATTTCCCCGCGGTTAGCCATTTCTCTAAAACAAATTCTGCAAATACCATACTTTCTTAAAACTGCGTGAGGTCTTCCGCAAATTGAGCAACGAGTGTATTCTCTAGATTTATATTTTTGTGGTTTTTGTTGCTTTGCAATTAATGATTTCTTTGCCATAATTCCTCCTATCTAGCAAAAGGCAAACCAAGTGCCTTTAAAAGTGCTTTTGCTTCTTCGTCTGTTTTTGCAGTTGTAATAAATGAAATGTCAAGGCCTCTAATCTTCTCAACTTTATCATAAGAGATTTCAGGGAAGATAAGTTGTTCTTTGATACCCATAGAGTAATTTCCACGACCATCAAAAGATTTATCAGAAATTCCACGGAAGTCTCTCACTCTTGGAAGAGCGATTGCAGTAAGTCTATCGAAGAATTCATACATTCTTGTTCCACGAAGAGTAACTTTTGCACCAATCTTCATACCTTGTCTAACTTTGAAGTTAGAGATTGCTTTCTTTGCTTTTGTTGCAACAGGTTTTTGTCCAGCAATTAAAGTAAGTTCGTCAACAGCAGTGTTAAAACTTTTTGAGTTATCTTTAACATCGCCAAGTCCCATATTTAAAACAATTTTAACAAGTTTTGGAACTTCGTTAACATTCTTATACTTAAATTCGTTCATAAGAAATGGAACAACTTCCTCTTTGTAGCGTTTTAAAGTTTGATTTTGTTCTTTCATTCTTCACCACCTTAACCTTCAACCGAAGTTTTTTTAGTGTTCGACTTTTGTGTTTTTGCTGTGCTTTTTGTTTCGCCAGCAGGTTTTGATGTAGTTTTCTTTGTTGTTGTAGATTTTGCAGTAGTTTTCTTTTCACTTGCTTTTGCTTCAACAACTTTTTCAGCAGACTTTGTTGTCTTTTTTGCTGTTTCTTTAGTGTCTTTCTTGTCAGCACTTACATTCTTCTTTGCTTCTTTCTTTGTTTGTTTTACATATTCTTTGTCAAGAGAAGCAGAACATTTTTTACATACTCTAACTTTCTTTCCATCGATTTCTTTGTGAGCAATTCTTGTTGCTTTTCCACAAACTGAGCAAACAACCATAACATTTGAAGCATCAATAGGTGCAGTTTTCTTAATAATAGCACTTTGTTCTTGTTGAGTTCTTGCTTTCTTGTGTTTAGTAACTAAGTTTACACCGTCAACTAAAACTCTGTTATCTTTAGGGAAAACTTCCAATACTTTGCCAGTTTTTCCTTTTTCTTTACCTGCAATAACAACAACATTATCGCCTTTTTTAACTGTCATTTTCATTTTCGGTTCTCCTTTTAAATAACTTCTGAAGCGAGAGAAATAATTCTCATATAACCCTTATCACGAAGTTCTCTTGCGATAGGTCCAAACACACGAGTACCTTTTGGTTGTTTTTGGTTATCAATGATAACAGCAGCATTGTCATCAAAACGAACATGAGAACCATCATTTCTGTTTAAGCCCTTTGTTGTTCTAACGATAACAGCCTTAACAACATCGCCTTTTTTAACATTTCCGCCTGGGATAGCCTTTTTTACAGAAGCAACAATAACATCACCGATGTTTCCACTTCTTCTAAAAGAACCACCTAAAACGCGAATGCACATAATTTCCTTAGCACCTGTGTTGTCGGCAACTTTAAGCCTTGTTTGAGGTTGTATCATATCTCTCCTCCTTAATCTGCTTTCTTAACGATTTTGATAACTCTGTGGTATTTGTCTTTTGAAAGTGGACGAGTTTCCATAATAATAACGGTATCGCCAACACCACATTCATTATTTTCATCGTGTGCTTTGAATTTTTTAGATTTCTTTACGACTTTTCCGAATTGTTTATTTTTAACTAAATAAGGAACATTAACAACGACAGTTTTGTCCATACTTGCACTAACAACAACACCTTGTCGTGTATATCTTGGTTTTCTACTTGTTTCCATTGTTCCCTCCGATTTCTTTTTCTCTTATTGCTGTTTTAACTCTTGCGATTTCCTTTCTCACATTTCTGATTGCAAGTGGGTTTGCAAGATTTCTTGTTGCGTGCGAAAAACGAAGATTAAAGAGTTCATCTTTTAATTCTTTAAGTCTTGCGTTTAACTGTTCAAGAGAAAGGGTTTTGATTTCTTCATTCTTCATTCTTCTCACCACCTTCGTTAGTTTCAGTTTCTTTCTTTATGAACTTAACTTTGCAAGGAAGTTTGTGTCCAGCAAGACGAAGAGCCTCGCGAGCAACTTCTTCACTCACACCTTCAATTTCAAAAAGAACTCTACCTGGTTTTACAACAGCAACCCAGAATTCTGGATTACCTTTACCTGAACCCATACGAGTTTCAGCAGGTTTCTTTGTTACAGGTTTATCAGGGAAAATCTTAATCCAAACCTTACCACCTCTTTTAATGTAACGAGTAAGAGCAATACGAGCAGCTTCGATTTGGTTAGATTTAATCCAACAAGGCTCTGTGGCGATAATTCCGTAAGAACCAAAAGTCAAAGTGTTGCCTCTTGTTGCCTTACCAGTCATTCTGCCACGCATAACCTTTCTTCTTTTAACTCTTTTAGGCATTAACATTATTCTTGCCCTCCTTTCTCGGCTTTGCTTGGCAAAATTTCGCCCTTGAAAATCCAGCATTTAACGCCAAGTTTACCATAGTTTGTGTAAGCAGCGGAAGTAGCATAGTCAATGTCAGCACGAAGAGTATGAAGTGGAAGAGAACCTTCCATATACTTTTCAGTTCTTGCCATTGTGTTTGCACCATCAATAACACCACTTACTTGAACTTTACAACCTTTTGCTCCTGCCTTCATAACCTTTTGAATACCTTGTTTCAAAGCACGACGCCATTGAACACGCTTTTCAAGTTGTTGAGCAATGCTGTCAGCAACAAGTTGAGCATCAAGGTCAGGTTTCTTGATTTCCTTCACATTAAGTGAAAGGTTTTTAACAGGACGGATAATTTTTCCAAGGTCTTTTTTGATTTGTTCAATTCCAGCACCTTTAGTTCCGATAATCATACCAGGTTTTCCAGTGTAGATATTGATTGTAAGTCTTGATTCTGTTCTTTCAATTTCAATTTTAGAAACGCCAGAAGCAGAATGTTTTTTCTTGAAATATTCACGAATATCGTGGTCTTCTTTAATGTTAGCGGCAAAATCTTGTTTACTAGCATACCAAGTTGATTGCCAATCTTTATTGATACCAATTCTAAGTCCAATAGGATTAACTTTTTGTCCCATTATTTTGCCTCCTTCATTTCATCTAAGATGATTGTGATGTGACAACTTCTCTTAATGATATGATCAACTCTACCTCTACCTCTGAAGTTTACTCTCTTCATCATAGGACCTGGTGTTGTATAACATTCAGCAACGATTAAGTTGTCAGCAGAAAGTCCTTTATTGTTTTCAGCATTTGCGATTGCACTTTTAAGAACTTTCAAACTTTCGTATGCCCCTTTTTGTGGCATATATGTTAAGATAGCAACTGCTTCATTAACTTTCTTTCCTCTTATGTTGTCCAAAACAATTCTAACCTTTGAAGAACTCATACGAACATCTTTTGCAACAGCATAAGGACGGTTATCTTTATTTACAGCTCTTTTTTCTGCTTTTTGTCTAATTCTTGTAGCCATTTTTCACCTCTCTTATCTATTTGACGCAGTTTTCTTTTGACCTGCGTGACCTTTGAAAGTTCTAGTTAAAGAGAATTCACCAAGTTTATGACCAACCATATCTGCAGTGCAGTATACAGGGATATGTTTCTTTCCATTATGAACAGCGAAAGTGAAACCGACAAATTCTGGATAGATAGTTGAACTTCTTGACCAAGTTTTGATTGGTTTCTTAACGCCACTTTCAGTCATTTCAAGAACTTTTTTCATAAGTCTTGGGCTAACATAAGGCTGTTTAACTTCTTTCTTCATACTCTTGCTCCTTAATTAATTCTCTTAACCATTAAACGGTTAGATTGTTTATTTTTCTTTCTTGTCTTGTATCCAAGTGCAGGTTTACCCCAAGGTGTAACAGGTGTTGCCATACCAACAGGGCTCTTACCTTCACCACCACCATGTGGGTGGTCATTAGGGTTCATAACAACACCACGAACGGTTGGACGAACACCCATGTGTCTTTTTCTTCCAGCCTTACCAAGAGAAACAAGTTCGTGGTCTAAGTTACCAACTGTTCCAATGGTTGCACGGCAAGTTAAAAGAACTTTTCTCATTTCGCCACTTGGAAGACGAAGTGTGGCATATTTGCCTTCTTTTGCCATAAGTTGAACTTCAGCACCTGCAGAACGAGCGAGTTGTCCGCCTTTCTTTGGTTCAAGTTCAATGTTGTGAATGAGAGAACCAACTGGAATATCAGAAAGTGGAAGATTGTTTCCAACTCTGATTTCAACATTTGAGCCACTCATAAGAATATCGCCAACTTTAAGTCCGTTTGGAGCGATGATATATCTTTTTTCTCCGTCCTTATATGAAAGGAGTGCGATATATGCCGTTCTGTTTGGGTCATATTCAATTCCAACAACCTTTGCAGGAATGTTATCTTTGTTTCTCTTAAAGTCAATGATACGATATTTTTGTCTATTTCCGCCACCCTTGTGACGAACTGTGATTTTACCTTGAGCATTCTTTCCAGCATGTTTTTTCTTAACAGCAAGGAGAGATTTTTCAGGTGCTTTCTTTGTTATTTCTTCAGCAGCGAGTTTTGTGTAAAATCTTCTACCAGCTGAAGTTGGATTACTCTTAATTATAGCCATTTTCCCCTCCTATTAAGATAAGCTTTCAAAGAAGGCAATAGGTTTAGATTTTTCAGTTAAAGTTACGATTGCTTTTTTGTAATCACTTGTTTTTCCTACTGTTCTTCCTTGTTTTGTGTTTTGTGATTTTTTCTTTCCTTTAACAAGAATTGTGTTTACTTTCTCAACTTCCACTTTGAACTTTTCTTCAACTGCTTTAGCAATTTGAACTTTGTTCGCATTTTTGTTTACGATGAAAGTGTATGTCTTGTTTTGAATTCCACTATAACTTTTCTCCGTAAGTAGTGGTCTTACGATAATTTCGTTAGCGTCCATTATGCGTTAGCCTCCTCTAAGTATTTAATTGCAGATTCAGTTAAAACAACATTTTTGTTTGCAACAACATCGTAAACGTTCAAAAGTGATACATCAACTGTTTGAAGATTTTGAATGTTTTTAACTGCTCTAACTTCTTTTTCTGTGTTATCAGCACTAACAACAACCACGCTTCCATCAAACTTGAATGCATCTAAGAATTTTTGAGCATCTTTAGTTTTTGCTGATGTAATGTCGAATTTGTCAAGAACTGTAACATTCTTTTCTCTAAGTTTTTCACTTAATGCACTAAGAAGAGCAACTCTTTTTGCCACTTTATTAACCTTCTTAGAGAAATCTCTTGGCTTTGGAGCAAAAACAACTCCACCGCCTGTCCATTGTGGACCTTTTGTTGAACCTTGTCTAGCACGACCTGTTCCCTTTTGACGCCAAGGTTTTGCTGCGTGACCTCTAACTTCACTTCTTGTTAATGTGCTTTTTGTTCCTTGTCTTTGGTTAGCGTTGTAAGCAACAATAACTTCGTGAATGAGTGGTTCGTTATACTCAACTCCGAAGATGTCATCTTTTAAAGTTTTTGTTCCAACTTCTTCGGCATTCATGTTATATACTTTAACTTTTGCCATTTCTTCGCTCCTTATTTAGCCTTTTTAACAGACTCTTTAATTGTAAGGATTGCTCCCTTTGCTCCTGGAACATTACCTTTAATTAAAAGTAAGTTTCTGTCTGCATCGACTTTAACAATTTCTAAGTTTTGAATGGTAACTTTTTCGTTTCCATATTGTCCAGGCATGTGTTTATTTTTAAATACACGCGATGGAGATGAGTTTGCACTCAAGGAACCTACTTCTCTGTGAACAGGACCAGTACCGTGAGTCATCTTAAGTCGATGAGCATTCCATCTTTTGATAACGCCTGAAAATCCGTGTCCTTTTGTCATACCAGAAACATCAACTTTGTCATTTTCTGAGAAAATGTTTGCTTTGATTTCGTTTCCGATTTCGTATTCACCATCAAGGTCAAATTCTTTTAAAACCTTCATAGGTTCAACTTTTGCTTTGTCATAAACACCTTTCATAGGTTTTGTGACATTCTTTGTTTTCTTGCCGAATGCTACAACATAAGTGTTGTATCCATCAGTCTCAACTGTCTTCTTTCTAACCACAACCATAGGGCCAGCTTCAACAACAGTCACAGGAATAACTTTTCCGTCTTCGGCAAAGACTTGTGTCATACCAATTTTCTTTCCGATTATTGCTTTACTCACTTCTCTTTACCTCCTTCCTTATAGACTGATTTTAATCTCAACACCGGCAGGGAGTTCTAACTTCATAAGTGCGTCAATAGCCTTGTTTGTTGGATTATAAATATCGATAAGTCTTTTGTGGGTTTTGCTTTCAAATTGTTCTCTTGAATCTTTATACTTGTGAGGAGAACGGATCACAGTAACCACTTCTTTATCTGTTGGAAGTGGAATAGGCCCAGAAACCTTTGCACCATTCTTGCCAGCAGTTTCAATAATTCTCTTGCAAGCTTGGTCAATTAAAGAGTGTTCATAGGCTTTAAGTTTAATTCTCATTTTTTGTGTTGCCATTTAATAATACCTCCTGTAATAGCACCCCGAAATGTTGCATTTCACACTTAAATAGTTATTCTCAAGAATTCTTCCCACATTTTTCATCTCTCAAACACTACCCCGTGTGTGTCGCGCTGTTAAGTTTAAAAAAATGTCATTTCGGTCACCCTAGCATCTATGACTAGGATTTGGTCCACACAAATTTTCTTACCACTGCTTGTTAAGTGTAAGTAACCTTGTGCTTCGCCCCATAAATAACAGCAAGCATATTATAGCAGACTAAAAATTAAATGTCAACAGTTTTTCAAAAATAATTTGTGACATTGCCACTTTTTTTGTTTCGACGTCGTCGCCCTTGATAACGCAATCGCAATTATTTAAATTTGTGACAATACCACCCTCCCAATTAATACAAAACTTTTTCTTATTCTTATACTTCAAAATTAAATTGGATTTAAAACTTGTAAATCCTAATATAGATGAAAATTTAAAATATATATTTTATATATAATTAATAGTAACGAATAACGGAAATAAAAGCATATTAAAATAGACAAAATCCTATCTTCGAAATCTAATATAAATATAAAGCAAAATAGCACAATCTAAAAGTCAAAATTTGTTTATTAACTAAAGCGACAAAGAATTATTTTTGATTATATATAAAAACACTAAATGTTTGAATTTAATTAAAATGATAGAAAATTACTTAAAAAATGCAAAAAATCGCAAAATTTTTAATTTTTTTGCGATTTTTTATATATTTTTATTTTTCCAAAGGATTTGCCTTATCAACTGCTTCTACGATTTGACGAAGCATTAATTGATACTCACCAAAATAATCAGGATCAACTTTGCCATAATCATCAGTTAATGCCGATTTACACATTGCAAGTCCAAAAGACTGAAGTTCTTCAGCTTGTTCTTTAGTAAGCATCACTTCTTTTATATTATCACATTCTTCCAAAGTCTTGTTCTGCTTCACAGCATCTTTAAAAAGAGTATTGTTTGCAAAAGGATTTAATCCATTTTTAAATTGATTAAAAAATTGAAAGAAATAACTTACATCTAACGGATTTTCTCTAGGAAGATTTTCATAAATTTTAAAAGTTTTTACCATTTGTTGATAAAATGTTAAATCTTTAATTTCTCTTAAATCAACATCAAAGAACTTAATTTCATCAGTAATTTGTTCTCTTACCAAAATTTTTCCATCAATTGAATACATATTTTTTTGTTTAAAACCATAAGGAACAACACATTTATAATAAAAATAATCTCTGTCGAGTTTTACTTCCTTACATTCAAGAATAGGTTTGCTATCATCAATTTCAAATGTCTCTCCAAAAGGATTTCCCTTTAACCTAACAAGCCAACCATCTTTATAATCAGTTTTAAAATTAGAAGGTTTTATTGATTGCTGATTTTTTGGTATAAACACAACATCACCCTTAGACAATCCACTTACCGCACGATATCGTCCGTTTTTTGCATTAATTACTTGACTTAAAAGTATGTTCATATCTTATCTCCTTTAATAGAATTATTTTACCATATATAGTCTTTTTTGTCAAGATTTAAAAAATTAACTATAATACCAAATTAGATAAAGTTTCAAAAAATTAAATTAAAAACAATAATTTTTTAATATTTTTTCACTTTTTTCTATTTTTTTGCATTTTTTTTAATTTTCTGGATTTTCAGATTGTAAATTTTCCTGCAAATTTTCAAGTGTAAACATATCTTTAAATTCTTTATTTGTTTTATAAAGTTCGTCAAATGTTCCCGTATCAGAAATCTTTCCTTCTTCCAAAAAGTAAATCTTGTCAACATTTTTAATCGTAGAAAGTCTGTGTGCCACAATCACAATTGTGCTTTTACCTTTGAGTCCATCGATACATTTTTTAATATGTTCCTGTGCAAAGTTATCAAGAGAACTGGTGCTTTCATCAAAAATGATTATGCTTGACTTTCTAAGCAGGGCTCTTGCAATCGCAAGGCGTTGTCTTTGACCACCTGAAAGTTTAATTCCACTCTCCCCCACAACCGTATCTAGCCCTTCTGGTAATGTTTTTACAAATTCATCAAGATATGAGTCTTTAATGGCATTTTCAATTTCTTCATCGCTCGCGTCTTCTTTTGCAAGAAGCAGATTTTCTTTTATACTCATATCAAAAATATATGGAAATTGGTTTACCAGCGAAATTGATTTTCTAAGAGTCTCTTTGTCTAAGTCTTTAATATCAACACCATCAATCAAAACTTGTCCACTATCTGTTTCTAACATTTTTGCCATAAGCGAAAGAATTGTTGATTTTCCGCTTCCACTTCTTCCAACAAACGCAACTGTCGTGTTTGGTTCAATTTCAAAACTTAAATCTTTTAAGACTTCATTTTCACTTTTTAGAGTTTTTTCAAGTTTATCTGTTTTTTCATCGCGTTTATAGTCATAAACTTTATATTTAAACCCAACATTATCAAATTTGATTTCCCCTTTAACATTTTCTAATTTTACATTTCCGAATTTTTCCGTCACGTATTCTTCTTCATCAAATAATTGTTTAATTCTTCTTGTATGAATTTTAATATCACTAAAAACATTCAATAGACTGCTTAGATATGCTGGAAAAGAACGAAGAGTGCCATTATATGAATATATAACCATAAATATACTTATTGTCACAAGTCCTTTTTCCATTAAGAAAATACCCAAAAGTAAAGTTCCATAAATACCTATATTTGTAATAAACACTCTCAACATATTCAGCGTTGTATTAATCTTTGTCGTTTTGATATTCTGCTCTATGTATCTATCATATTTTTCTTTTGTTGTGATTTCAAGTTTATTTTCTAGTCCTGATGTTTTAATATCCCGTTCACTTTTTACAACTTCATTAACAATTGAATAAACTTGATCGTTAAGTTTTAAAGATTTATTTTGATTTTTGTTTCTAAGTTTAACTCTAATAATATCAACTATTACCGCAATTATTATTACTCCGACAATAACTAACGCAATAACCCAATTTAAGAAAAAAACATAAGTTGTAACTACTATAGCAGAAATAATAACTGACACATATTGAATAAGTGTATCTAAACTTCCAATGATTCTATTTGGATCTCCAACAATTCTTTGTGTAAACTCGCCAGTTTTGTGGTCAGTGTAGGTTGCAGAATTTAATTTAAATGCTTGTTTAACACAATCAAGACTCATATCTCTGACAATAAGTGCAGAATACTTGTTATACATTAAAGAATGAAATAGGTTGAGAATAATTCGTATCAAAAGACAAAGAATCCCAATAGAAAAATATTTAACAGCATTTTCATACTCTCCCAAAGTTATATATTCTACAGAATCTGCAAGTAATATTGTAAGTGCCACATTTAACCCAGTCATAATAGCATACAATAAAATATACAAAATTATAACGAAAATATGTTTTTTAAAATAAGATGAAATTTTCATATCCTCTCCCTAAACTTCCTTAGTATATATTAAATCATATTTTTTGTCAATACCATTTTAAATTTCTCCAATAAAACAAAATTAAAATTAAAAAATAGTAAAAATTTACAAAAAATATTGTTTTTTTATTATATTTTAATTGATTTTTCAATTATTTTTAATAATAACAAAATTATTTATTATTTCATAGAAATTTTAATAGGAGAATTATATGCAAAAAATAAACAATATTCACGATAAAAATTTTTACCAATTAGTTGACTCTATTTCAAATTTAAACGAAGAAGAACTACTTTTTAAAATCAAGTTTAATTATTCTTTTCTTCCCAAAAATATAAAAACAAGTTTAGAAAACTATTTTGACAAATACAAGTTTTGGGGAAGCCTTCACGAAGACAATTTAGACTATGACGAAATCGAACAAAAAGCAAAAACGATAAAAAATCATATCAATGATTTTGTTTGGCTATATGGAAAACTTGAAGACGACTCTTCCAAATTCTTGCTTCACGCTATTTTAAACAATTTTATTAACTACGATTTTACTTCCCTTCAAAAAACTTTAAATCAAAAATACCATCATTATTTCGATTTTGATATTTTGCCAAAAATGAAAGAAGAAGTTTTTGCTGACATTGGAAGTTACACTGGCGACACTGTCTTAGATTTCATAAAATGTTATGGAGAAAATTCTTACAAAAAAATCTATTGCTATGAAATTACAACTGATATAATTCCAACTTTAAAAAATAATTTAATAAACTATAAAAATATAGAAATAAAAAGTTTGGCCGTCAGCAATAAATCAAAAACTTTATATTTAGACGAAAACTCAACAAGTAACTCTGCCAATAAAACGAAAAATAAAGGTAAAATCAAAATTGAAGCAAAATCACTTGATGAAGATGTTAAAGAAAAAATCTCGTTAATCAAAATGGATATTGAAGGCGATGAAGAGTTGGCACTAATGGGAGCAAAAAAACATATTCAAAATGACACCCCAAAACTTTTGATTTCACTATATCACAACAACAACCATTACTTTAAACTTCCAAAATTAATTTATAGTTATAACAAAAACTATAAATTCTATCTTCGTAATTATGGCGGAAATCTATACCCTACAGAAATTGTTCTTTTTGCTATTCCTAAAGATTGCAATGCTTAATAGAAAAAATTAAAACAAATATTACTAAAAAAAGTGCTTCAAGCACTCTTTTTTATTGTTTGCATTATAATTTTGAATGAGTCAGACTCTTTCTTTCGACTTTTCCAATTTCGTCTTATTAATTCTAGTCCCAACATATAAAGTGCATAACCTACTGCAAATATTGGCGCAAGAACCCATACCGTCAATGGTGTTCCAGACAAAATTGGATGGCTAATATAGAATGCTGTATTTACATCTAAAACAAAAATTAAAAATGTTCCAAGTGTGATATATGCCATAAAGCCTATAATTAAATTTGCCCATTTCTTGTAAGTAGGAATAAACCAACAAACCACTTGGACTAATATGGAAAGATAAAAACTTAATGCGTGATGAAGCATTCCTGAAAGCGTTACTGTGTGAAAAAATGTGTCATAATCTTCAATAAAAGTTGGATACAAAATTGTGAGTGATCCCCCAACAAAAGCAAGGTATACAACAAAGTGTAAAACATTATTATTCTTTCGTCCAAACAATACTGCAAGTGCCAAAACTAAACTATCCATGCCACAAAAAGTGTTTGGAATTATACGCACCCAATTCCCTTGAATGACAGCAAGTGAAATACGGTTCCACAAAAGAGTAATAAGCAAAACTCCCGCCACACATCTCACAATGATATCTTTGGTTTTATCAGACTTCACATATTTTTTGATTAAAATTAAAGAAAGAATTGCTAAAACAAAAAAGACAACAAGAAAAGTGATGTGCTCCCAACCAAATATTTTCGGTGTTATAAAAACTCCTTAAAAAAATTATGATAAACTTATTTTATCATAGTTTAATCAAATAAACAAATATACGACAAGTTTTCTTTATAATTCTATATAAAAATTTTGAAATTAAAAGTTTATATGATATAATAACATTAAGGAGAAGATTATGAAAACAAAATCATTAAGTTTTAGAATATTACTTCTGCTTTCATTAATTTTATGTTTTGGCTTTATATTAACAGCCTGCAATGATTCACCTAATGACCAGTCAGAAACAATCACCCTTGCCGAAACAAAGGAACTAATTGTCAATGCTCTTTCACTAGATAATGAAACATCTTCGCAAATATCATCTCAGGCGAATAATGGTAATAGAGATGTATTCTTAAAATTTGGAACAACTGACACTTATATTAGAAGTAATTTAGTCACTCCAGAATATACTGATTCAGTTAATATGTCTGCAACAATTGAAAAAACAGGTGATGCTTGGTCTAAATACGCCTTAAATTATAATGTAAGCAATAATAGCACCAATCTTTCAACACAAGAATATTTTGACGGCAATTTTATTTATAAAATAAATTTTGATGGCTCAAAAACAAAAACAGAATTTTCAAACGGAACGGAAGAAAGTGCCAACTTAAGTTTAATCTTGTGTAATTTTGATGTCATGTTTCTTGATAAAGCTTTTGAAGTTGCATATAGAGGTGATGTTTTAAAAACTTCAATTAATGATGGCTACACATTAACAATTGAAATAAACATGTATGAATATGCTTCTTATGTCATGGAAACTGTAGGACCTTCAACTGACGGCTTATTTGGAACTGGCGAAGCACTAGAGAAACTCAAAGATGAAGGATTTGGAGAAATCGTAATAACTTTTGACAACAACGACAATATTAATAGTCTTGATTTTAGTATGCAAGTATTTGGCGGTGCAGGAAACGAAATATATCCAAATAATGTAACAATAAGTTTAGATAAATCTAATAGTCAAGTTTCAGAACCAGATTGGTTCAACCAAGAAGATTTTGCATAAAATAAAACTCTCACTTGAGAGTTTTTTATTATTAATTTTAATCTATATTTTATGTATAAATTAATTATAAAATTATTTTTGTTTATCTAATGTTTTTACAAACGTTAATAATTTTTGTATAGTTTCAATTTCTTTATCACGCAAATTAATACTTTCCTTATTTTTATTATACCAATCTAAAATTTCCATTGGGTCATTTTTGGCAAAACTAAAAGACCACCAATCACAAAACATCTCAATTAGATAGATAGTAGGCATTTCTTGATTCCTTGTATGCCAATAGTTTATATGATGTGGATTATTTATCTTATGTAATCTAACTGCATTTTCAAAGTTTTCCAATATTTCATCATCGACATTTTCACAATAATAAAATTCAGCATAGGCATTTGCCGTATTTTCTTCTTCGTCAAATTTACTTTTATCATGATTGTCAATATTTACTTTTAATTGTTCCAAATCTTCTTTATTTAAATCCATATTATGAGATATGAAAGGATAAAGAAGCTTAAATGCTAATTTTACCTTCTTTCTATGATCTTCTACATAAAGTTTATATTTCTCCAAATATTTATCCATATAACACCATAACAATTACTTTTATATATTATAATATAAACAATAAAATCTTGCAAGACTTTTCTGCAAGATTTATTTTGGCTCCTCAGGTAGGGTGAGAGCGACACCGTAAACAATCCTGTGTGATTGTTTACCGCTTGAACGAGTGTTGTTCCAAGCAACACTCCGCCGGAACGGGCGAACCTACGACCTTGCGGTTTAATTCCGCTTCGCTCCATACTTTTCAAGATCAGCCTGC
>CAKNPS010000003.1 GCA_930990515.1 uncultured Clostridia bacterium | reverse complement strand
GTTATCCCCCTGTAATAGCCAGATTGTTCACGCGTTACTCACCCGTCCGCCACTAACAAATTGTCAGCACAAAAGTAACTTCTGTTTACTCTCCTTAGTTTTAATCACTAAAATGAGCCTTGAGAGAATTGTTTTCAATTCCTTATCTTTTAAATGTTTTTGCTATATTAGCAAGAGAATTGAAAACAATTCTCAAACGCATTTAAAGACAAGTTACTTTTGTGCTAACAATTTATTCGTTCGACTTGCATGTTTTAAGCACGCCGCCAGCGTTCGTCCTGAGCTAGGATCAAACTCTAATGTTGAAAACAAAAAATGAAACATTTTTTGTTTTTACTCTTCCCCACACTTAATTATATATTGGGTTTGTATGGTTCCAAGTAATTTATATTTATAGTGCTATTAGCACCTGCATTTACACTAATGCTTTTTATTTAATCCTTGCTCGATAACTTACATTGACTTTTCTTTACTTTCGTAAAGGTTGTTTAAGTTCATCTATTTAATTGTCATTGTTCGCGTCACTCTTTTGCTGAGCGACATTCATATTTTACACTATTCGACTTTTATTTGTCAACACTTTTTCAAAAATTTTTTATCTTTTTGCAACTTTTTTTTGCTTTTTTCATAAAATACAACCCAATGTTGAAATATTAAGTGTAATCCGAACTCCAAGAAGTTTTTGCATTTTTGCTTGTGTAACCGTCCCAAGTCTTGTTATACATTCCGCTGTATTTAAGTTACTTCCAACATCTCTTGTCCAATACATTAGTTCGTTTCCTAATATATCAGAAATAAAATCAGTGAATTCAGCATTATAATTTTCTTGTCCAAAAACTTTTTCAATATCCATTAAAGAACTAGGTGCAGAATATAATTCTTCTTGATTTATTGCAGAGATTTTTCCACTAGCATCACTAAATACTTTCCAAGTCATTTCGCTTTTAGTTGCATAAGTATAGGTTTGACCATCCCAACCTGCACCTAAATCAAATTGAAAAATATTTTCAAAATTATTTCTTAATGTTAAATTCTCTGAATAATAACCACCATTTAGCCCTAAAATTTCGTCACTCCAAACACTTGCAAAAATTACTTTATCAGTTACAGCAATATATTCTCCTTTTGTTGTGCCAAAATCTTCTACAAATTCATCTGCTAAATAAAACCTAACTGGCTCCATTAAATAATAATTGCCATTATATAAAACATACTCTTCTTCATTATACATATAAATTTCTAATTCTTCATTACCTATCCTAATCGACCTATTAAAAACTTGTGAAGAGTTTTCTTTTATCTCCTGAATTAAATTAGAATCAACAATTTTTGTTTGAGGATATTTCCCCATTTCTACATACCATAATTCTTTTTCATAGTCGTATTTTGCAGGATTCAATGCTTCCCAAACAGCAAATAAATCTATATAACTATTATTTATTTCTGTTAAATTAATTACATTTTCTTGGTCTTTAAAAGTAACTGACAAATTAGAACCTAACGCCCAACCTTTAAATTCAAAACCTTGATTAATAAACTTATTTACATTTAAATTTTGTGCTTGGTCATAAGTAAAGATTTGATTTTCCATAATTCCACTTGAATTGACATTAGAAGTATTAATATTAAAACGAACATAATATTTAATTTCTTTCCAAACAGCATATATTGTATCATTTGAATTAACATAGTCCAAGTCTGCTACAAGATTTCCCGAACTATCAATTACCATTCCTGAACCTGTAGAAGTTTCATAGTAACCATAAAAAATGTAACCTGTTTTTGAAGGAATATCTATTTTAGAAATAGTTGTTGTTAATGAGTAATCTAGATACCAACCAATATCATGCCATAAATAAAGTGTGTCTACTGTTCCTATTCCATTATTATGATCAAGATTAACAGTAATAATATTCTTTTCCCAAACTGCATAAAGAGATATTGTTGGCATTACATTAAAAGCTAAAGGTATATTAAATGATGAACCTGAAGCAATATAATCTGGTGAAGTTGCATTAGAAGAAGTTGACCAGCCTAAAAATTTATACCCTTCTCTTGTTGGATTCAAAGAAGTTGGAATAACAACATTAGAAGCTAAATCTTGTGCATGAAGAAGAGATTGAGTCGCGGTATAATTATTAGAAGCCATTGAATCATCATTTGAGTGCAAAGTTACAGAAACTTGACGCATTGTAATAGCAGAAAATACTATTACTGATGAATATTCAGAAAATGGATATCCGGCAAACATTGTAACTTGTTGTCCTGGTTGAAATGTGGTACATATATATTATAAATACCATATTGCGATGGACTAATTAAAAACCATCCTATTATCCCTTGCCAACCATAATTTAAGAAAATACTATTCAGTTGATTTTGAGTAGGAGTATAAAATGGTTGCCCATAAACTCGTGATGTTGTATATTCTTGCCAAATTCCTAAGTAATCTTTATAAATATAAATATTATTATAACTTTCAATTGAATAAACGGGGTAGAAGTCAATAGCAGGATCATTATCATAATTTATACTGAATTCATAAGTAATACCGGGACTATATGATGCTATTGAAGCTCCAGAAGATAACGACCAACCAGTAAAAGTATATTTATCGATTGTTGTAGCATAACTTGATATAGGTGCTGATATGCTTATGGTTGGTTTATCAGTGGAAATTTGATTCCAAAACTGTGTCCCAGCCGTGTAAAAATTTGAAGAATCTGAATTTTGAATTCTAGCAACTATATTTCTTGATGAAACAGCATAAAAATTTAATGTTTGATGGGTGGATAATGAATATCCACCATCATCATCCCATGTCATTTCAACATTTGTACCATTTGTACTTGTTGTCCACCCTTCAAAAACCCAGAAATGATCATTATAAATAGACAAATCAGTTTCTGTTGGGATATCAAAACTATGTCCATAATATCTTTTTTGAGAAAAGGATTGAATTGTACCATTAGAATCACGATAATGATAAATATTTTCATATTCATCTTGAGTCCATTGTGCTTCTATAGTTATTGTATTACTATCACCTGAAAGTTTTTCCCATTCAATTATATCTCCAGGGTTATAGATATTATTTCCTAATTTCCAACCAGTAAAAGTATAACCGGGACGATAAGGTTTCGTTAATGAAAGAGAACAATCAAAACCGGCATAGAAATTCGTTGTATTAGGTCCTGAAGTCCCACCATTTAAATCATATTCTAAATTCATATTTTCACGATATTTAATATACCAATCACCAGACATATTTGTTCCAACTGCAAAATCGGGAATATTATTAGAAGTTTCTCCATTTCCATATATATATATATATTGCTGAAGAAGTACCTAAATTATCTGTAGTGTCTTCAAATGATGAAGAATTGTTAACTGTCCAAAGTTGATAATCATCATTGCTATTATTGATCTCTAACATTGCAAATCGTTGAACTCCAAACCACCAAGAATAACTAAAATATGTTAAATAATGGGCATTTGTATTATTTTCTTTAACAACATTTGAATGTCCATACGAATTTGTATAAGCAGGAATATTCCCCCATGATTTAGCAATACCATGTTGACTTCCATTATCTCCTTCACACCAATATATATTAAAATAATTTCTTGAATAATCTTCTTTTTCCGCAACCTCTTGATAAGTGATTATTCCAGAACTAGTATAAATTGAAACCTGAACAGAAAAATCAATTGATTGGGTTGAAATTTCATCATCTTCTAAAGGTTGATCTTCACTAAATTCAAAATTCCCCCCCCCCATTTTCAGATGAAGAAGAATTTATACATCCTACTAATAAAATAGCACAACTAAAAATTGCAAATGTAACAATATAAAACAATAAAAATGATTTGCGATATTTCCTCATATGTTATATTATAACTAATTCTTTATTTTTAAGCAAATAATATTACAAAATTTTTAAGCAAATAATATTACAAATTTCCCCTCTTGATAATATTACACCCATTCAACAGGACAAATTCGGTGATCCTTGAACCATTCAGTATTTTTTAAAATTAAATTATTATTACTACATTCAATACTAACTTCGCCGTTAGAAACACTGAAAACAATATTACCATTCATTGATTTAATTGTTCCACTTGAGTTCCATTCATTGTGATCAACATAATTATCAACAACTGATGTGATATACACTTGGTCTGTATATTGAGCAATTCTATCTATCAATGCTTGATATGGAAATTGATTATCATTGTTATCTGTATATTGACTTGAACCTGCACAAGTGCAAATAATAATATATTTTGGTTTAATAACTTCAAGAAGAAAATCATTTGAAGAAGTCCCTGAACCATGATGCCCTGCTTTAAATAGAACACACTCTGGTAATGGTTCACCAATGCTTTCATAATATTCAACAAGATGTTTTTCACCATCTTCTTCCAAATCTCCTGTAAAAAGATAGTGATTATCACCTTGATTAAACATAATACATACAGAATAATTATTTTCATCGCTAGATGAGTTTTCATAGTAATAATTATAAAGTATTTCCATTTCTACAGATTCTGAAATTTGATATGTTCTGCTTGCTCCGTTTTCATTGTTATAACATTCAAGCGCGGTGTAATGTTTTGCTCCATTTAAAACTTCTTCATCGCGTGCTGAAACATAATTTTGATATGTTTCTGTATCTTTATCAGTCAACGGAAAATCAATAATTGTTTCAACTTCATAATGTTCAAAGATACCAACTCTAGTTGATGTGGAATAAAAAGCAGAAATATGGTCTTGGTCTGCGTGTGTTGCAATAACAAATTCTAAAACTCCGTCTGTCACATATTGGTCAACGTATGAAATAATATCATCTGCAGAATCATTACGGGAGCCTGCATCTATCAAAATGTCAGTTTCTCCACTACGAATATAGATGCTATCTCCAACATATTTGTTTCCTAATTCTAAAAAATGTGCTTCAAAATCTCCACTAACAAAAACATCACTTTCTTCTTGATTTAGGTATAGATAAACAAAACCACCTGCTAAAAAACCGATTATTATTGCAATTATACATAAAATTGATGTCGTTATTTTCACACTTTTTGTGCTTTTTGCTTTTGCCATACTTTCTTTTTCTCCTATTTAGTTTTAAAAATTAGTGTTTATTCTTGAATAAAATCGTATGCTTGTTCGGCGAGAAAGTCAAATTTTTAACAAGTTAAAAATTTGCGAAAACTTCGTTTTCGGCAAAGTGACACTTTGCCACTTTCTCGCCCTTTCAAACACTAAACATTTAATATTTCCGTATCACCATTTTCACTTTCTTCATCAACAAAAATAACATAGCGATATTTCACCACACCATTATATCTAAAGTTGTCAACAGTATATTTCACATAATAACGCCCAGCCACCGTGTTATTAATGTTATTCTCAACTTTAACACTATCGGAAATATCCTTACCAAAGGCTACGATGTTGACACCTTCATCAACAAATTCTTCCCCGACATTTAAAGTGATGATCTGCTCTCCCAAAACTTCAAAAACATCATCTTTTGTTATGTATCTTAAAGTGAAATAACCACCCAGCGCTCCAATAACAAGAAAAATAACAACAAGTAAAAAAGCCACAGGATGACTTTTCTTTTGTTTATCAATCGCTTTTTCAACTTTACTTTTTTTAGCCATAAAATCTCCTATAAACATTTTAACACAATAGGAAAATGTCCACAAAATAATTTATGAAATTATATAGAAAAATTTTAAATTAGTTTGACTAAACAAATAACAACTCTTATCTGTCTTTCATCTTAAAAACAGTTATATATATTGTTACAAAAAAGGTATATCAATTTCGATATATCCTAATTCATAAATAATTATTAAAACATAACTAAATCACTCGTCAGCCCATTAAAAAACCTTTGATAATGGTGTTTTCTGCTTCTTCTTGACTAAGTCCAAGCGTCATAAGTTTAATAAGCTCATCTCCTGCAATTTTGCCAATGGCTGCTTCATGAACTAAAGATGAATTATTGTCTTTGGCGTCTATCATAGGAACAGAAACAATGCGAGCATTATCAAGCAATATTCCATCACACTCGACGTGACCAAAACATTCATTTTCGCCAATAAGATTGGACTTAAATTCTTGATAAGATTTTCCCCTTGCCACACTGTGACTGACAACTTCCACACTTGATTTTTTGCCCTTCAAATTGACTTTGAAAAGTGTGGTTGCGGTTTGTTCGTCTGTGGTTAAAATGTTTTCTTGAATTTCAAGTTTGGCATTTTCACCTAAACGAGCAAAAGTTTTTCTAACAGAAGAAGTCACCCCGCCAATTTGCAATGTTTCAATGTCAAGATGAGAATTCTCTTTTTGATAAATCTTTGTAATAGGATTTAAAATTTTTCCGCCCGTTCCGTCTCCCATACCTATATGTCTTTCCACATATTTTACATAAGAATTTTTCGCTAAATGGAAAGAGTGAATGCCATTGTGAACAGAATTTTCGCTTGTGTTATTATGAATGCCACAGCCAGCCACAATCGTGACTGAAGAGTTTTCGCCAATATAGAAATCATTATAAACAAGGTCGTTAAGTCCACCCATTGTGATAATGACTGGAATATGAACAGCCTTGTTCTTCACATTTGGTTTAATGTAAACATCAATTCCACTTTTGTCTTTTTTAGGAACAATTTCAATTTCTTTAGTATTTTTTCTGTCTACCGCTTGCCCATTTTTCCTAATATTAAAAGCCCCAAGTTCAATCTTGTGCAGGTCTGTAATTTTTTCCAAGAGTTCTCTATCAATTTTGTCCATCTTTACCTCTCAATCTTCCACAAGTGGTATTTTCAATATATGGTTTAACTTCGCTATAACTTCCTATCTTCTCCACTTTGCCATTTTTAAGCAAAATCACATAGTCTGCAATTTCCAAAATTTTTGTTTGGTGGCTGACAATAATATTTGTTGAATCTTTCATATTCTTAAATATGTTTGTCAAATTATCAAAACTCCATAGGTCAATACCGGCCTCTGGTTCGTCAAAGATATTGATTTCCCTTCCCCTTGCAAGAACTAAAGCAAGTTCAATTCTCTTAAGTTCCCCACCAGAAAGTTTGTCATCAAGTGGACGATTTATATATTCTTTCGCACATAACCCCACTTCTGATAGATAATCACATAAAGCATTAAAGTCGTTTTTCTTATTAGAAGCAATATCAAGTAAATCTCTCACTTTCAAGCCTTTAAAAGTAACAGGCTGTTGAAAAGCATAAGAAATCCCTAAATTTGCCCTTTCATTAATAGGCAAATTTGTTATTTCTTTATCGTCCAAAAATATCTTTCCACTTGTCGCATTATTAATACCCATAATAACTTTGACAAGAGTAGATTTACCACTGCCGTTTGGTCCAGTGATAACATAAATTTTCCCTTTTTCAAATTTTAAGGAAACATCATTTAAAATTTCTTTATCTTTATTGTCCACAGGGGCAAAACAAATATTTTCTAATCTTAACATAGCAAAATTATAGCACCTATAAAAACATTTTGTCAATAAAATATTATAGTAAACATATTACTAACTTTTAAATGTAAAATTATAAGACTTCTAAATATTTTCTGCATTTGGGTGCTTTGGAAGTCCTGGCATTAGCATAATTTCCCCACAAACTGCAAGAACAAAACCTGCTCCATTTTTTAATTCAATATCTTCGATATCTAAAACAAAATCTTTAGGGGTGCCCTTTAGGTTATCATCACAAGAAAGTGAATATTGCGTTTTTGCAATGATAACAGGATAGTTTTTAGCGATTTTTTCAATTTTTTTCATATTTTTAAGCGATTTTTCAGAAAATTTTACACTTTTTGCTCCATAAACATTTTTTGCAATGCCCTCAATTTTCTTATTTATATTATCTTCAAGGCTGTATGCAAAAGTCAATTTATTGTCGTTAAAATTTTCTAAAACTTTTTTTGCAAGTTTTTTGCACCCTTCCCCACCTTCAAGATATGGACTGCAAACTTCAAAATTAACTCCAAGATTTTCCACAAATTTTCTAACTTTTTCAATATCTTTTTGGTTATCATTTTCAAAGAAATTTAAAGCAACAACGCAAGATTTATTAAAAACATTTTTAATGTTTGAAATGTGTTTTTCTAAATTTTCCAGCCCTAAACTTAAATCTTCACTATGCTCTTTTAATGCTTTAACTGTCAGCACAATAACAACACATTTTGGATTAAGATTATTTTCTCGACATTTTAAATCAAAAAACTTTTCTGCTCCAAGGTCTGCTCCAAACCCTGCTTCAGTGACAACAAAGTCGGCATAAGATAAGGCAGTTTTTGTGGCAACAACAGAATTACAGCCATGGGCAATGTTTGCAAATGGTCCGCCGTGAATAATTGCTGGTGTTCCTTCTCTTGTCTGTGCTAGATTTGGATAAAATGCTTCTTTTAAAAGTAAAAACATAGCATTTTCTGCTTTTAAGTCACTAGCAAAAATCGGTTTTTCTTTGCTGTTGTAGCCAACAATAATTTTACCAAGTCTTTCTTTTAAATCTTGCTCATTTTTAGCAAGACAAAAGATTGCCATAATTTCACTTGCTGGAGTTATCACAAAATGTTCCTTTCTAGGTTTATTATTTTTAAGTTTTTCTTCATTAATAGTGATTTCTCGTAGCGCCCTATCATTCATATCAATACAACGATT
This sequence comes from uncultured Clostridia bacterium, assembly GCA_930990515.1. Taxonomy (GTDB): domain Bacteria; phylum Bacillota; class Clostridia; order Christensenellales; family UBA1242; genus Caccovivens. The sequence goes on along the minus strand of CAKNPS010000003.1, from coordinate 181,153 downwards.
AAAAACCACTTCATTAAAATCTAATTCATTCCCTTGAAAAATGTGGTTGTCAATCATAGCACAAAGAAGGTTGTTCGCAGAAGTTATTGCGTGGAAATCGCCTGTGAAATGAAGATTGATTTCTTCACTTGGCTCTACTACTGCTTTTCCACCACCAGTTGCCCCACCTTTCAGTCCAAACACTGGACCAAGTGATGGCTCACGAAGTGTTAAACAAACTTTTTTCTTTAATAAAGATAATGCATCAGCAAGTCCAATTGAAACAGTTGTTTTTCCTTCTCCACTTTTAGTAGGATTGATAGAAGTGACCAAAATCAAACTCCCTTTTTCTTTGAATTTAAGGTTTTTGATTTTAGCCTTATACTCGCCAAAACATTCTAAATTGCTCTCTTTAATATTGAGTTTTTTCGCTATTTTTTTAATTTTTTCCAATTTTTACACCTTTTTATTTATTTTTTTAGATTTTTAGTGAAATATTTCCAATTTTTAATTTTTAGTAAAACTGATATTCGATAAATTTAGAACGCATCAACGATGCTCGACGATGCTTTACAATTGCCTTGATGAGTGACAAGTTAGGAAAATGATTTGATATTTTTTCGATTCTTCCATAACAATTTCTTTTGCCACTTTCAAATTCTTATCATCTAAATTTATGAAAGGGTCATCTAAAATGATAAAAGGCTTTTCCTTTTTATAAAGCAAATCAATAAGGGCAAAACGCTTGCAGATATTCACCAAATCTAAAGTCCCCGCACTTAAATATCCGTCTTCTTGAAGCGATTGTTCTATTAAAGAATTTAAGTTTGTGTTAAAAACAATTTTATCGTTGACAAAGAATTTTTTATAAAATTCATCAAATTTTTTCTGCACAGGCTCGACATATCTTTTTGACAAGTTTTCACTTGAAATTTGCAAAAATTCTTCTGTTTTTTCAATTATGTCCAAATTTTTCTTCAATTTATCATAATTTTCTGTATCTTCATTGAGTTTATCTTCAAGTTCTTGAACATAAGTTTCAACTTTCTCAAATTCATTTTGATAATGTTTTAAATTGGTCTCCGAAGTAACTTTTTGGCTTTCATATCTTTTTAATATGTTGTCATTATGTTCTAATCTTTCAATAAATTCCCTTTCTGTCAAACCAAATTCATTTTGAAATTGTCTGTTTAGATTTTGTAAGTCTTGCTCTTTATCTTTTATTTCTCCAAGTTTTAAGACTTCATCTTTTTTTAAGTTTTTTAATAGTTCTTCTTCCACAAAATTATCATTTTCTATAAATTCATTTATTCCATTTTTATTTCTTTTAACAAAATATAAGGTAAACAAAATTCCAAATGAAACAAGAAAAATTGCAAAAATAACAATTAAAATAATATTATTTACTGCAAAATAAACACTCATAGAAATAATTGATAAAATAAGCATAATAATTGAAATAATTAAAAAATAATTATTTTTTTTCTTATTTTTATTTATTTTTTCATTATTTTCTTGAATTTTTTGTTTTTTATTGTTATTTTTTTGTTCAACAATTAATTTTTGCTTTTCAATATTTTCTTTTAATTTTTCAAGTTCATTTTTCTTATCATCTATTAAAATTTCTAAAGCCTTTTTCTCACTTCGATAGTTATCTAACTTATTTTGCAACTCTTTTAAATTTTCTTTATTTACATTTATCTTTACGATATTTTCTTCGCAAACTTTTATATCTTCATTTGAAAAATTTATTTTCTCTTTTATGTTTTCTTCTCTTAACTTATTTTCTCTCAAGAGGCGTTGGTCATATTCTAAATTGATAGTTTTTAATTCTCTATTAAGTTCTAATTTTTTCTCTTTTAATTTTCTTATAGCAACTGAATAAGCCCCCATATCATCTGAAGAAATATTCCCAACAAGCGATGCTTTAATTCCATCATTAACTTCGCTTGCAAGGTCATTTTGTGCAAAGAAAATTGTGGCATCGAAAGTTTCTTTCCCCACACCAAAAATTTCTTCACCTAAATTTTCAGAATAAATTTTAGAAGGTAAATTTGTTTCCGCATTAAAAATTTCAAAAGTATCTTTTGTCAAAGTGCTCTTAAAACTTCTAATAATCTTAAACTTACCTTTCTCAGTTTCAAAAGTAAGAGTTCCACCATAGTTCCCTTGAGATAGTGGTTGATATTGAACTCTATCATTCATTTTTTTGCGAGAATTATCAAAACCAAAAAACATCGCCTTAATAAACATTGCAAGTGTGGTTTTTCCAAAGCCATTCTCTTGACAAACAGAGTTTAAGTTCTCATTAAATTTAACATCAACATTATTAAGTTTTCCAAAAGCATCAATATGGCAAGATATAATTTTCATAACGTTATATCCTCCCCTTTAAGAGCTTCGATTCCAATGAGCGAAATTTTGTCTTTTTCACTTTGTGACAATTCGCTATCTCTTACTGTTCTTAAAAACTCGCCTTTAAGTGAAAAAGTTTCAAGACTATACTTCTCAAAATCAAACTCAGTTTCTGTGTTATCTACAATTTCAAAATTGAAAAAATTATTGTTAAATTTTTGATACATTAAATCAAGTTGAAAAACATTTTCTTCCTTATGTTTTCCTTTCAAAATCACTCTCACAATATCGGTTTTACCAAGATACTTCAAAACATTTTCCATTTTTTCAAGCACTTTAAAATGGTCGTCTTGTAAGTCAACTGGAATTTCCACAATTCGATAATCATACAGACTGAATGGCACAAATTGAAAATCAAGTTTTCCATTTTTAATGTTTAAAAGGAAAAATCCTTTCTTACTTCCAATAGGCACAGCATCATTAAAAGATTTTCCTTCCAAAGCCCCACTATATTGCCAAACTCCCCTATCATCAATCTTCCCAGAAAGTGACTGATGAATATGACCAAGTGCCAAATAATCTATATATTTCCCAGCAAGATTATATGTGTAAACACCATTAAAATATTGGTCAGAGGTGTTTATCGGCTGATGCAACATTAAAATATTAACTCTATTTTTATCAAAATTTATTGTAGAGTAAAAATTATCTTTAACAAATCTATCAAGACTTGCTCCACCAATGGTAACATTTTCATCTAAATCTATAGCTGAAAAATCTTCCTTAAAAACATAGAAATTTTCCGGCATTTCGTCAGAAGAAAATGGCATAACTTTCTTGTCGTGATTTCCCCAAATATAGAAAAATTTTATATTATTATGGTTTAAAATGGCATTTTTAAAAAGACTAAGCGTTTTTTTTGTTGGTTCTTGCGTATCAAATATATCTCCGCAAAGAAGCATAGCATCAACGCCATTTTTATTAGCATAATCTAAAAGATTAAAAAAATTTTGCAAAAGTTGAGTTCTTTTTATCTTTCGCTTTTCGGCATCAAGCCCACTTAACATTTTTAAATCTAAGTGCAAATCTGCACAATGAATTATTTTCATACTTAATATTATATCAAATAAATAATTAAAAACAAAATAATTTAAGCATTATTAAAATCATTAATTAAAATAAAAAAGCATTAGATTTAACTAATGCTTTAATAATTTACCTTAATTTTAATTCATTAACTTACAGTATAAGCCACATTTGAATTTGTGTAAACATTTATTGTTGCAGATTCTGAAGAATTCCCTCTAACAATTAATTGACTTCCTGTAACTTCCCCAATGTTTGTTGAAATTCTATTAGGGGCAAGAGATTCTGGAGTTGTTCCCGTATCCCCATAGTTGACACCATCGTTAACAAAATGGTTCGCTGTAAAACTTGCTTCTCCAGTCAGATTAAAATTAATTTTTCCATTATCTGTGATAACTTTTAAGTTATTTATATAAGCACCTAAGAATTTAACTGAAATAGAAGCCCCACCATTTGCTCTCAAATAATTGCTGTTTGTGCTAGTTGTTTGGTCAGCAAATGTAACATTTAAACTACCATTTCTAACTATTGCATATACATATCCATCAAGTTCATTAATTGAAGTGGAACCACTTATATCTTGAATATTGGCACTACCATTTAATTTATTAATAATAATATCTGGATTTGCGTTGTTGCTTGAAGATATTACGAAATCACCTGTCATTTCTTGAATTTGAATGTTAGGAGATGCAATTCTATCTTCTGATGGAGTAAAGGTAAATTCATCACAAATTACATTTTCGATTAAATAGTTTCCTTCATAACAATTTACATTAATTCTATCTACTTCAAGATTATCAATAACAATGTTACCTCTATCATTAGAGATGTTTAAAGTGCCACCATTATTAATTTTGACAACATCAAAATCAATTGTTCCATTTGTTGTTCTCAAATTGATTGTCCCTTCATTTAAAACAATTCCACTTGCAGGTGCTCCATTATATGTCACATTATTGCCAGAAGTTAACATTTCACCACTTTGAGTTGTAAAACTAAGCCCTTGCATTCTTAAAATATTAGCACTTGTTCTTAAAATTACATCGCCAGATGTCGTTGTTGCAGTCAATGCTTTTGGAGCAATTGTTTGTCCAACATAAGTTTTGCCACCAACGTCAATGGTTCCATCTGTTGTTGAAATATTAAATGCGAAATTTGAGAAATTTCCATCTGATTCATCATAATCAACAAGATATGCAATATTAATCGTGATTGTTATATTCTTTGAAAGATAAATAAATCCTTCTGGTTCAACAACTGAAATAGAAAGTGTTGTCCCTTCTAAAAGAACTTCATAAGAAAATTCTGTTGGTTGCTCAGAGGTTGCAAATCCTTTCGCATTATTTTCTATAATAATACAGTCTTCAGCATATCCAGTATTTTTCTGAATTAAAACATCTGCATAAGTTGCTTCAATTTCGATTGTTTCAATGCTAGAACCACTGGACAAATCAATATCCTTTCTTAAACTCTCATCTTCTTCTGTCGTTTGTGTAATCACATAAGGTTCTGGACTTGATGTGAAATATTTAAACCATAAAATTGTTTTTCCTGGATTAAACATTAAAATTACAAGTATGATTAAAAATATTGCAATAAGTAAAAGCACAAAAAGTCCAAAATAGAAGAAAAACCCTTTTTTAATCTTTCCTTGAGGCATAAATTCCTCCTTTCAATTTTATTTTGCAAGAACTATTTATTGATAAATGTAATCTTGCTTACTTTAAAAGTATTATAACATTTAATTAATATCTTGTCAAGAAGAATAAATATTAGTCCAAAATTGCCTTGATTCTTCTAATTCCTGCAGAAGAACTTTCTTCTTTAACAATCTTTAAGTGATGTAAATCAGCTGTATTTTTAGCGTGTGGACCACCACAAATTTCTTTACTTACATCACCAATAGTATAAACTTTTACAACTTCGCCATATTTGTTTTCAAAAACGCCAACAGCCCCACTTTTCTTGGCATCACTAATTGACATTTCTTCATAAGTAACTGGAATTGCTTTCTTTATGGCATCGTTAACAAAATTTTCTAATTCCTTAAGTTCTTCTTGTGTCAATTTATGGTCAACATTGAAATCAAGTCTAAGTCTTTCAGGAGTGATGTTTGAACCTTTTTGTTGAACTTGATTTCCAAACATTTTTCTGAGTCCTGCCATAAGAAGATGTGTCGCAGTGTGAAGATGTGCACTTGCCATTGAAGTGTCAGCAAGTCCACCTTTGAAAGTCCCTGCTGATGCCGTTCTGCTTTTTTCTTGATGTTCTTCAAAGGCTTTTTTGTATCCCTCTTCATCAACTTGATATCCGCGTTCTAAAGCAAGTTCTTTTGTAAGTTCAAAAGGAAAACCAAATGTGTCATAAAGTCTAAAACAAGCCTTGCCAGAAATAATATTTGGAACAACCTCTCCCTTAAGAGCAGCAAATTGTTTGTGTTTTTCAATTCCAAGAATTACCTTTTCAAACTCTTTATGCCCTTCTTCAAGAGCCTTTGAGAATTTCTCTACTTCTTTATTAAGTTCGCTTTTAATAAATTCGCGATTTCTCTTAATATCGGCATAATCTTCCCCATGTCTATCAACAAATAGGTCAATTATATTTTCAAAATACTTGGTATCAAAACCAATATTTCTTGCACAATTAACAGCACGGCGAATAAATCTTCTTAAGATATACCCTTGCCCAACATTAGAAGGAACAACACCCCTTTCATCTCCTAAAATAAACATTGATGAACGTAAATGGTCAGCAATAATGCGGTATGAACGAGTGGATTTTTCATCTTCATCATATCTTTTTTCTGCTTTTGATGAAATAAAATCAATAACATCTTTCAAAATTCCACATTCATAAATTGATTTAAGTCCATTAAGAACCATGACGGTTCTCTCTAAGCCCATTCCAGTGTCGATGTTTGGTTTTTTAAGCGGTTTAACTTTTTCGCCTTCTTTTTCAACAACATATTGCATAAAAACATCGTTCCAAATTTCAACATATTTTCCGCAATCACAGGCAGGAGAACAATTTTCTGAGCATTTTGGTTTGCCAGTATCAAAGAACATTTCAGTATCAGGTCCACATGGTCCAACTCCGCCACCAAGAGCCCACCAGTTGTTATCTTTTCCTAGATAGAAAACATCTTTAATCCCACATTTTTTCCAAGCGTTATATGCAACTTCATCTTTTGGAGCAACTTCGTCACCTGCAAAAACAGTTGTGGCAAGTCTTTCTTTTGGCAGATTTAAATATTTTGGACTTGTCAAAAATTCATAAGAATATTCAATCATTTTTTCCTTGTCACATTCACCCAAAAACCAATTTCCAAGCATTTCAAAAGATGTTAAGTGTGAATTATCTCCTACTTCATCAATATCAGTTGTTCTAATACACCTTTGAATATCACAAATTTTATTTCCTTCTGGGTGTGGCTCGCCAAGAAGATATGGAACAAGCGGATGCATTCCAGCAGTTGTGAAAAGAACAGTAGGGTCGTTTTCAGGAATTATTGAATAACCTGCAATCCTTTTAAATCCCTTACTTTCAAAAAATTCAAACCATTTATTTTTTAATTCTATGTCAGTAATCATAAAAACCTCACTAAAAATTTACCTTAATATTTTACCAAACAGACAATAAAAATGCAAGTGTTTAAAGCATAAAAGGTGTTAATTTATTCTTTCTTTAAATAAAACATTTTTAATTATTTTATAACTTTTTTCATATTCCTTATCAAAATGCTTTTTTCTCATAATTCCAACATAAAAACTAACAATAGATATTGAAATTACAATAACTTCAATAAAGTCTAACACTGCTGAAGTATAAACCCCATTCAAAATACCATAAAAAACCAGCATTAAATTAGGTATTATCATAAAATAGCGTAAAAGTTCCATATTTTCCATCATCATTGCAAGAGTAAATAAAATTGGTGTTATCATCACAATAATGTCATAATAATTTTCAAAAAATACTATTCCTACCGCTATATATAAAAATGAAAAAATCGGCAAATAAAACCACGGGATTTTCTTTTCTTGCCTATCATATATGTATATAATAATACATCTAATAATGCTGAAACAACTATTTATTCCCGCAACTAAAGCATTGATAAAAATATAAGAAAGTGCATAAAAAATATTTCCAATAATATAAAATATAAGAAAATGAATCTTATTATTTAAAAAATAGGAAATAAAAACTAAAATTAGAGCAATTCCGCCCATCACTTGTGAAATTATAAAATTCATAGCTTGATTATAACATAAAAATAAAAAAATAGGTAAAATTTTCACCTATTTTTACATTTTGTTTGCAATTTGAGAAACAAATTCTGCAATTTCTGTTGCTCCGTTGCGATGTTTGTCTAATTTCTCTTCATTTTTAATGTATTTATCTAAAATGTGTGGATTATCAATGCATTGTTCAACAAATTTTCTTGCTTTTTTCTTGTCAGAAATATCTACTCCGCATTTTAATCTGTCAACAAAAAGTTCTTTTGTTCGCTTTTCAATTGTAGAAGCGGAATAATTGACTAAGATTGGCACTCTCAAGAAAACACTATCTAAAATAGCATTTGGCCCTGCTTTTGTGATAAACAAATCACTTGCCTTGAAAAGTTCATGAATATCTTTAACAAATTCAAATGGCAAAAGTTGAATATTCTTTGGAACTTTCAATTCCTTCAACTCTTCATATAGTTTTTTATTTTTGCCTGCAATAGCAATGATAGTCATATTCTTCTTAGATTTTACAAGTTCCTTCACAAATTCTTCAAGTTTTGCTTCGGCATAAACCCCATCTGCAATTTTAACAGTAAATTGGTCTTTTGGAATGTTGTATTTTTCTCGATAAAACTCTTTCGTGTTTTCATCATCAACTAAAGATTGTCTTGTAATAAAGAAAACTTGCTTAACTTTTTCTTTTGGAAATTTACGAACATTGATTGCTTCTTCTGTCGCAAGTTCATTATTAGTAATAAAATAATCAACACGAGTGTCCCACCAACCATGAACATTATTATCAGGATTGTAAGTTATAACCTTGCAATTCTTCTTAAAATGGTCACGAAAATAGCAAGAACAATGAGAAGCAAAATAATGTGTATCAATGATTATATCTGGGTTTATCTTTCTTAATTCATTGACATATTCCTTTCTTTGCTTTCGATAAACAGTGCTATGAACAAACCTTAACGATGTTTGTGGCCCAAAAATTTTCATAAAAAAGAATTGGGTTCCACTATACCCTTTTGCTCTGCTTGCCATTTTTGTTTGTTCCACCAAAAATTTTTCATATTTTTGAAGAAGTGGGGTCCTTTGCAAAATTTGTGATTTTATAACTTCAACATTTTCATCATTTCTTAATTTTAATGCATCAAGTATGGCTTGTGCCGTAACCATGTGCCCCATACCTGCTTCAATAAATGTAATTAAAACTTTTATCTTCCTTTTCATAAACATAATTATAACATATTATAAAATAAATACCAATCAATTTAACCGACTTTTATAATTTAAATCATTTCTCTTCATTTTGATTATCGTTTTCTTCTTGTTTATCTTTAATAGTATCATTATTTTCGACAATTTCAACGGTTTTTTCTTGTTCTTCTTGATTTTCAACGGGGTTTTTGTTATTTTCTACAACTTCCGCATCACTTTTTTCTTTATCTTTAATTTGAGCATATTGTTTATCAACTTTCTTTTTAGATTTTTTGGAAATATGAAAAATGCTAATAAATTTTCCTAAAATTAGAATAATCTTTTCACAATGAATTAAAGAATATCTCTTCATAAATGCTTTGCCGGAAATGATGAGAGCAGCAATAACAGCGGAAACCAAAGAAGATATGATAACTTGCACAATTGATGACATACTTGCAGAAATAAGTGCAACCGCGATTGTTGTTCCAGCAGCACCACTCAAAATACTGCATACATCACCTAAAATGTCTGCGATAATGCTGGAAACTCTGTCGGCATTTTTGACCAATATGATTGCTTCTTTTGCTCCGCGAATTTTCTTTGCTGCCATAGCCCTAAAAGGGGTTGTATCACAAGCGGCAATCGCCACTCCAATCATATCAGTGATAATTGCAATAACCAAAAAGACTAGAACAACCACAATCGCCACAATGATATTGGCATTTGTAAGAGCGATTTCACTCAAAATTCCAAAAGCCATTGAAAGAGAGAAAGACACTACCAAAACAATAAGTGGCCACTTGAACCATAGTGCAAATTTAGATTGTTTTTTCTTCCCTTTCTTTTTAGATTTTTCCATTTAAATCTCCTTAATAACAACTATTATAGCACAATATCAAAATAATTCAAAATGGAGTTCTAAATTGATTAAATTAGTTTTTTATTACACTATATAAAAACGATAAATAAAACAAAAATGTAGGATATATAAAATATATCCATGCATATTTGATAGTAATTTATAAAATTTTACAAACAATTTAATAAATTTTTAGGCAAAAAAATATAGAGCCTTTTTAGGCTCTATATGAAGGTGACAAAGTAAGTAAACCTTGTGTCATAGGTTCGGTCGGATTTCCCATTTCCGCACTCCGCGTCACCGCTTTAGAGCAGTTTCCTTTTAAGCAGAACATAACACCGAATCGCCACTTAGAACACACTATAATCCTTACTCTGCCTGCAAACGCAACAGTCTAGAAGTTTTCCTTAACATTTTCCATAAATTATTCTTCCGTTTTGCAAACATAATTTCATAAGCAGGCGTAAACTCTCATGGCCAAGAAAGAATTCGCGTTTAAACTTAATCCCAAAATGTCCACTCAGGCTAGGCTACGCTGCACACGACTTTTACCGCAATGCAGGTTCATACCTATAGAGTGATTTCTCACCCTGCTAGGTCTCCACGAAAATTGGGACGGATGTTATATGCCGTTATAACTCGCCCAAAAATCTTAACTTCCAGCACCTACCCCAGTTTGGGCAACCAAGGCAAGCACCAGAAACTTCACAGATATGCCCGTCGATGCCATTACTTCATCTTCCTAAAATATGGAAAATGACTAGAATACTGCACCTTCAATATATATTATATCATAATTTAGCCAAAAATGCAACACACGTTGTGTGTCTTTAGATTCTAGCATACTTTTTTAATAATAAAAATTAAAAACTTAAAATAATTATAATCTTTAGAAAATTTCAAAACAAGATAATTTAAAATATAACACCTTCTCTTAAATTATTAATTATAAGTCCATTTTCCTTATCTTTTTAATTCATAAAATATTTGACCAAAAACTTTATTTATGATAATATATTTTAAAAGGAGAAACTTATGAATGCAATGTTTAATATTTCTTACGGCTTATACATATTAACAGCAAAGACTGAAAAAATAAATGGCTGTGTTATTAATGCCCTTTCACAAGTCACTTCAACCCCAAACAGAATTATGATTGCTGTAAATAAAAACAATTTTACAACCGAGCAAATTTTAAAAACAAAGAAATTTAATATTTCCATTTTAAATGAAAAAGCAGACTTTGATTTAATAAAAAGATTTGGTTTTGCAAGTGGTAAGAACACGAATAAGTTTGAGAATTTTTCAAATTACGAAATCGCTGAAAATGAAATACCATATATCACACAAGGAACAAACTCATACATTTCTGCAGAAGTTGTGGAAGTTCGTGATTTAGGAACACATATTGAATTTTTAGCAGATGTTACCGAAGAAGTGGTTTTGAACGAAATTCCTTCAATCACTTATGCTTACTACCAAGCAAACATAAAACCAAAAAACACCATTCCACAGAAAAAGGTTGTTTATATTTGTTCTGTTTGTGGTTATGTCTACGAAAGCGACCCATTGCCAGAAGATTTTGTTTGCCCATTATGTTTACACGATGCAAGATATTTTGTTAAAACTGAAGTTTAAAAAAAAAGCACACAAATTTATGTGCTTTTTTTTATTTACTGAAATCAACTTTTGGTGCAACTCTTTCTTCCGCTTCAGTGATTTCAAAAAGGTCACGTTTTTCAAACTTAAACCATTTTGCAATCATATTTGAAGGGAAACTTTCTCTTTTAATATTATAAGTCTTAACACAGCCATTATAATATTTTCTTGAAGTTGCAATTTCTTCTTCCAAAGTTTTTAAAGAATTTTGAAGATCAATAAAGTTTTGGTCTGCCTTCAAGTTTGGATAGTTTTCAGAAACTGCAAACAAAGATTTAAGTGTGCCAGTGAGCATATTCTCATATTTTGCTTTTTCTTCAATGTTGTTTGCTGACATACAAGAATATCTTGCCTGCATAACACCTTCCAAAGTTTTTTCTTCGTGCTTTGCATAACCTTTCACAGTTTCCACCAAGTTTGGAATAAGGTCATAACGCTTTTTCATGTAAACATCCATTGTTGAATAACTTTCATCAACATTATTTTTGAGTCTTACAAAAGCATTATAAGTCGCCCAAATCCAAATTATGAGAATAATTGCAAGAAGAACGATAATACCTGCAACAACAAGCACAGCAATTAATCCTGGACTCATTTTTTACCTCCTTTTTAAATTGGAACACAATTTCCTAAAAACATTATAACATAATAATATGAAAATTAAAAATGTTTAGAATAATTTTTTTTATAATTATATTTCTTATCTCTTCTAATCTTTAAAATTAATTCAGTAATACCCCAAATAAATGTCGCCCCAATAAGTATTGAGAATAAAATAATTAAAGCAAGTTCACTTTCTGTCAGACCAGTGTTTATTGGTCTAAATGATACAACAATTTCCATATCACTTGTAATATTTTGAAGGTCAAGCTGGTTATTTATAACTTCAACTTCTTCCCCATTCACAAACACACTATCAACTTCATATCCTTCATTTGGAATAATGTCTAAAACTTTATTAGCTCCGTAAAATACTTGTTCGATATTTGCTGCAGAAACATCTCCACCGTTACCATAGGAAATATATAAATTGAAAGTTATTTGTTTATCAACAATTTCAACATTAAAATTTTCTAAAACATTTGTAAGAGTGAAAGAGTTATTTTCATCTAGAGTTACAATTTCTCCATTAATAGACACTTGACTTATTCTATAACCTTCTTTCACTTGAACTTTGAAAGTAAGGTTCCCATTTCTGTCAACTGTTATAGTGTCTTCAATAGGTGTTTCATTAACTAAAATATCTACATTTTCAGAATGACTAAATTGAATAGAAAAATTTGGAATTTCATAAGACACACAATTAATAGTAACATCGCCATTTATTGTTGGAAGGGTAAAATATGTCTCTGTTTGAGTTTCTCCATTAACATTAATTGAAGAAAGCCCATAACCTTTTTCTGCTTCAATTTTGATTTCATAGTCGCTTATACCAGCATAAAGCACAAAACCGCTATTTACTAACTGACCATTTACATAAATCTCAAAATTTTCGCCTTCAATGTTAAGAGCATATTCTTGAGTTACTGAAGGTAAAATTGTAATCTCAATATTGTCTTGAATTTGGTTGCCAAAAATATCATAGAAATTCAAATAATATGAATATGGCTGATCGCTATCTACACTAAGACCAGAAAATGTGAATGTTATATGTCGAACATTTTTTGTTTCAAATTCGCTATTATCAACATAAATTGAAGCATTTTCGTCATCTGACCTATAAGATGAACTTGAAAATTTTCCATACACATCATATTGTAAAACAATTTCGTCTCCACTTTTGCCAATCAATTTTGTTGTGCCAGTGACATTTACAACATGTAAATTTATGGAAATAATTGTATCTGCATAAAGATTATAAGTTTCATCTAAGCCCATACCAGTATAACATTCCAAAGTTCCAACACTAAAATTGCTCATTTCTCCAAAAGTAGAAACCTGACCACCCAAAGTCATACTGTCCAGTTTCACATTATTAAATGCCCCAGTTCCGATTGACATAGCATAAGGCAAATATAATTCTTTTAAATTTATACAATTTGCAAAAGCATAGTTTCTAATATAGTAAACATTGTTCAAAGTTATACTTTCTAAATTTGTAGCGTTATAAAAGGCATAATTATCAATGTATAAGCAAGAATTTGGTAAAATGACATTTTCCACATTAGAATTTGAAAAAGCACTTTCTCCAATTCTTGTTATTCTTGTATTAGAAATGACATCTTGAATATTTAAAGTTGTAAGATTTCCGTTATATTTAACAATTGTGCCCGTTAATTCATTTATTTCAAAATTGCTGTCTAGGTCAATATTATTAAGGTAATATGTTATTGTTGATATTTTACTCTTTATTAGATTATTTTCCTCAATTTGTGAAGTTGCATACGCAATCGCACGAATTTGAGTGGTTTCTGAAATTGTTATAGGAGCAGAATAAACTTGAGAATTTATCCCAGGCTCTGTTCCATCAGTTGTATAATAAATTGTGTAAGATTCTCCACCATTAAGAGTTAAATCATAAGAAAGTTCCACTTCAAATTCTTTAGTGTGATGTAATTCTGAAACGCTAAAATCAACAACACCTTTGGTTATAATTCCTAAGTTTGAAATATTAATTAAGCCATTTCCATAATATTGGTCAAAACCTTCATCTCCAAGGTCAATCGAATTTGCCTTAAGGTTTGAAATTATCTCAGCATTAGACATCTCAGCAAGAGTTGGACTAGAAAGAATAAGTGCAATACAAGCAGTAACATGTGGTGCAGCCATTGATGTTCCGCTTTGTTCACAGCAAAAATTTGGATCATCAATCACAATTCCATTAATAACTCTTACATAAGAACTTACTACCCATGTCCCAGGAGCGGAAAAGTCAACAGTAGAGCCATAATTTGAATATGAAGCAAAAAATAAATCTTCAACTTCAGTTTTTTCTTCTTCATCATTATTACGAGAAGATAGAGCAGAAACAACAATAGCTTCAGAAACATTTGCAGGCGAACAAGTCATAGTGCTTCTTCCACTATTCCCCGCAGCAACAACAGATAAAATACCATTTTGCCCAGTTGAAGTGTTATCTCTATAAATTTCTCTGACTTTATTTTCCAAATTAGGACTATGAACGATATTACCATCTTCATCTTCAAGTCCTAAACTCATATTAATAACACGAATTCCTAGAGCATCTTCTTCAAATTCTTCTCGCATATACTCTGAGTCATTTAAATTTTGAATATATTCAAATGCAAGCAAAATGTTCGCTACTGACCCCTTACCATTCGCTTTTAAAACTTTCAAAGAAATAATTTTAACATTATCTTTTGTTTGGTCTGCAATAATGCCCGCAGTATGAGTGCCGTGTCCATTATCATCTTCAAAAGCGTATTTCCCATTCTCACTTGAGCCTGTGCCAGTAAAATCTTTCGAATGTTCAAAATCTATTCTATCCTTTAAAAGGTTATGATTAGTGTCCACCCCACTATCCAAAACAGGAACATAAACCGTGTTCAATTCTTCGTCAGTAAATAAATAGTCAAGATAAGCCATATAATCAGCAACACCCGTAACATCTGCACCCCAAGATAAGTAGCTTGATGATGAAAAAATGGTGTGATCTGAAATTGTATCAACTGTGACAACATAATCATATTCTACACTTTCCACATAAGAAATGTTGGAATAATATTCAAATGCTTCTCTCGTATCTTCTTGAGTTTCATATTGATAAATATGATAACCTAACCCTTCAGCATAGTATTCTGTATTATAGGGCTCAAGTTCGCCATCATAAGAAACAATAATACGGTTTGTATAATCGCTTTTAGACAAAACATAAGCATCATCTTCTTCTGTAATATCATATTTTTCTTCAAGTGAAGATAATGAAATCAACTCTTGAGTATTATTTTCCATAGAAAAAGTAGAGATTCCGGTATCTAAATTTAAAGCCGAAGAAGAAACATATTCTTCCTCGTTTTCAACTTCAACACTTTCTTTATCAATAACAATCTTTTCACCATCTTGAGTAACGCCAAATTGGTTAAATAAACGAAATAGTCCGCTTTCTAAATCTTCGTAAGAGCCAACAGTGTTTGTTTCAGAATTTTCTGCTTTTGCTAATGAAAAGTCAAAAGAAAACAAAGAAACAAGGCAAAAAACAAATGCAAACAAAATTATGCAAACAAAAAATAATTTTTTATTTAATATATTATTTCTCATATTTAATAGTATATCACTATATATTAAAAAAAATCAAATAAATTTCTTATCATTAAGATATTTTTTCAATTTTATTTTCACATTTTTCAATATGTTGAAAAAAACATAATTTACCAAATTTTTGATGTAAAAGGTTAAAAAATCATAAAATTTAAAAAATATTAGAAAAATTGTTGACAAACCTAAATGATTTAACTATAATATAAAAGTCGAATAAATGCGAGCGTGGCGGAATGGCAGACGCGCATGTTTAAGGGGCATGTTCGAAAGAGTGTGGGTTCAAGTCCCACCGCTCGCACCAACAATAAAGTAATAGCGATAATTAGTCGCTATTTTTTATTGACAAATATTTTTATGTATGGTACCATTTTTACATTAAAGGATAAAAAAATGATTTCAATTATTGTGGCATTTGATAAAAATTTTTGCATAGGTAAAGATGGAAAATTGCCTTGGCATATCAAAGAAGACTTAAAATGGTTTAAAGAACGAACATTAAACCACACCATTGTCATGGGCAAAAACACTTTTCTTTCAATTGGAAAAATTCTTCCAAATAGAAAAACAATTTTGGTTAGCAATTCTCTCAAAATTGAAGAAAAAAATTGTCACACCATTCAAAATCTTCAAGAATTTTTAGAAGAAAATAAAAACTCAAAAGAAGAAATTTTTGTTTGTGGTGGCGAAAGCATATATAGACAAGCTCTCCCTTATGCCAAAAAGTTTTATCTAACTTTAATCAACACTGAAATTAAAAACGGCGATACATTTTTTCCAAAAATAGATTTAAGTCGTGCTGAAACAGTTTATGAAAAAACTGCCAATCCATCGTTTAAATTTTTAGTCCTTGAAAGAGAACTTTCTCATAAAAATTGCGAAAAAGACCTATAAAAAGCAAAAAAAGTTCACATTTTGCGTGAACTTTTTTTATTTTTTATAATTTATATAAATTTTTAAGTTACTCCCCTGCTTCCAAATTGAGTTCAATTTTCTTAATTTCATAATTTTCAGCCGTTCCAACAAAATTAAGGTTTTCAATGAAGAGTGTCGCCTTGAAATCTTTAATGCTTTTCTCAATTGCTTTTTTAAGTTCTTCACTCACACATAAATCTAAATTTTTGATTGGAGTTTTAAGAGAAACATTATTGATTGTCTTTTCTCCCCTTGCAGCACTTATAATTTCCACCATCAAATCGCCAAGTTTTGCTTCATCTTTAAAATCAAAATCAAATTCTTTGATTGTGGTCAAATGAATAGATTTTTCTTTATGATAAAGTTCTTGATATATTTCTTCTGTTATAAATGGGAAGAAAATTGAAAAATCTTGAAGAAGTTTATATAAAATCATATAAACAGTTTTTTGCCCAGAATATCTTGGTTCAGCACCAAATTCTTCCGGTCTATAAAGTCTATGTTTAACAATTTCAACATAATTATCGCAGAAATTCCAGAAGAATTTTTCAAGATGGTTGAGAGCAAGCCCAACTTCATATTCGTCAAGATATTTAATAAAGCCCGCTTCCATTTCTTGATATTTTCCAAGTATCCACTTATCGATATATTCATAATTTTGGAAATCACTATCTACAAAGTCTTGTAAATGCATTTCAATGAATTTTGCCACATTCCAAATTTTATTGACAAGTTTTCTTCCGCGTTGCAAAGTTTCTTCACTAAAAACAATGTCCGTTCCAAGTCTGCCTGAACCTGCCCAATAGCGAATTACATCGGCAGAATATTGTTTGATAAGATCAATAGGTTCAACCTTACTATTCCCCTTACTCTTACTTATCTTTTCGCCTTTAGATGCCATAACAAAACCAGAAATCATAACATTGTCCCAAGGACGCATTCCAAAGTGGTAAAAACTTTTAACAATAGTATAGAAATCCCAAGTTCTGATGATTTCAGATGCATTTGCTCTTAAACTCATAGGCTTCAAGATGTTTTCATAGTTATCTTTTTCGCCATATTTCATATTGATAAGTGGAGTAACAGAAGATGTTGCCCAAGTGTCCATAACATCAGTTTCTGGTCTAAATTCTGTGCACCCACATTTTGGACATTTTGAAATTTTTGGTTTATCAGTTAATGGATTAACAGGTAAATCATTAACATCAGCAAAAATAGGTTCGTTGCAATCCTTGCAATACCAAACAGGAAATGGAACACCAAAATATCTTTGACGAGAAATACACCAATCCCAAAGCACATTTTTAACCCAATCATTGTAGCGAGAGTGCATGTGTTCTGGGTGCCATTTAATTTCATTACCAATTTTAATGAAATCTTCTTTATGGTTCATAATGTCAATAAACCATTGATTCATAACAGCATATTCAACTTCTTTGCCACAACGCTCGTGTGTTTGAACTTCGTGTTCAAGTTCTTCAATTTTGACGATATAGCCACCATTTTGCAAATCTTCAACAATTTGTTTTCTTGCTTCTTTAATCTTCATACCGCCATAGTTTGGCACACTACTTGCAATTCTACCATCGCTTGTAAAAATATTTTTAAGTGGCAAATTATATTTTTTCCACCATTCAATGTCGGTTTGGTCACCAAAAGTACAGCACATAACCACACCAGTTCCTTTATCAACAGCAACCTTTTCATCAGCCATAATAGGAACATTAACATTAATAATAGGAATATGTGCGGTTTTCCCAATCAAATGTTTATGTTTTTCATCTTCTGGATTAACAAAAACACACACAATGGCAGGAAGAAGTTCTGGACGAGTTGTTGCAATGGTAAATTTTTCTTTATCTTCCACTGTTTCAAAGTTGACATAGTTAAATGTCGTCTTAATTGTCTTTGTTTCAAGTTCCGCTTGCGCAATTGAAGTCAAACATTCATTGCACCAAAGTGCTGGTGCTTCTTTATGGTAGCAGTGACCCTTTTTAACTAAATCAAGAAAAGATGTTTGGCTAATTTTAATTGTTGAAGGACTGACAGTCTTATATGCCATATTCCAATCAGTGCTGACACCCATCTTGCTAAAAAGTTCCTTAAACTCTGCTTCATATTTATCAGTTGTATTGTAGCAGAGTTTTGAAAATTCTTCTCTACCAATTTCACTTGCTTTCTTTCCTTGTTCCTTTTCAACCAATCTTTCGCTTGGAAGCCCGTTATCGTCAAAACCAAAAGGATAGAAAACATTATATCCCCTAAGTCTTTTATATCTTGCCATCATTTCTGTTTGAGAATATGAAAAAATATGTCCAATATGAATTTTGCCACTTACGGTTGGAGGTGGAGTGTCAATAGAGTAAACCTTTCTTTCATCTGGCACAAATTTATAAACACCCTTTTCTCGCCAATAATTTAACCATTTTTCTTCTTTTTCCGTTGCATTATATTTTTTATCTAACATTTTATAGCCTCACTTAAATAAATAATAACATATTAATTATATAATAGCACGCTCAAAAAAGCAAGAAAAATTAAATCAATTTTCAAAAACATAATTTTAGGATAAAACATACAATTAATTTGTAAGGAGGAAAAATGAAAATTTGGAAAAAACTGACAGTATGTGCTCTTGCTTTGACACTCGCTCTTTCCACAGGGCTACTTTTTGGTTGTAACAAAAAAGATTATAATGTCATTGAACTCAATGAAGTTACACACAGCATTTTCTATGCCCCACTTTATGTTGCGATAAATAATGGTTATTTTGAAGATGAAGGCTTGACAGTTAATCTTACAAATGGCGGTGGCTCTGACACTTCAATGAGTGCACTTTTGACAGGCTCTGCGGATATAATTTTGGCAGGTCCAGAAACAGCAGTTTATACCGACCAAGAAGGAGTTAGCAATGCTCCAGTCGTTTTCGGTCAACTCACACAGTGTGATGGTTCTTTCATTGTTTCAAAAGAAAGTGTGGAAGATTTTAGCCTTGAAGATATGGTTGGCGAAACAATTATTGGTGGTCGTGCAGGCGGACTTCCAGCAATGACACTTCAATACATTATAGAAGTCCTTGGCGAATATGAAATAGGCGAAGGTGCTGACCAAATAAATTTAAGAACAGATGTTGCTTTCGATTTAACAGCAAGTGTTTGGGAAAATGATTCCAGCGTAAAATATTGCACCCTTTTTGAACCTACAGCAACAAATATAGTGAATGCGGTTCCAGGCTCAGAAATTGTGACGAATGTTGGAGAACTTTCTGGTTCAATTCCATACACCTGCTTTATTGCTCGTGAAAATTATTTAAGCGACCATAGTGATGTTGCTGAAAAATTTTTAAATGCTGTTAAAAAGGGCTATAACTATATTGTTAGCAATAGTTCTTTAGCAGTTGCTCAAGCACTTTTACCTTCATTTAACGGCAATACGGCTCAGGAACTTCAAATTGCAGTAGAACAATATATTGCTATCAATGCGTGGGATAATGATATGGTTATGGATAGTGCAAGTTTTGACACACTTATGAATGTTATGATTAATGCTGGCGTAATCACAGAAAAATCAGTATTCAGTGATGTTGTTGATAATTCTCTTGCCGAAGGTTTGCTTGAAAGCGTTGCATAAGAATTAATAGAAAACAAAAAGCAAAATCAAAATTATAAAACCTATCTATACAACAAAAAAAAGAGATGCAAATCTCTTTTTTATTTTTTTATTATCTAAAATATAATCATCTATACACACCCAAAAATTGAAACATTAGCAGTAAGTCTTACGCCATATAATTTTTGCATTATTGGTTGTGCTGGCGAGCCTAACCTTGTGATACATTCTGCAGTGTTTAAATTAGAACCAACATCTCGTGTCCAATACATTAAATTATTTCCTAATATGTCAGATACTAAATCGGAAAACTCGGCACTTAAATCTCCAAAAACACTCTCAATTTCACTTTCATTTGATGCAATTATATCTACAGATAATGTTGTGTCAGCACTTGCTCCATTCACATTTCTGAAGTTCTTTATTGTGTATGACCTTGCTCCAGTATAATCTATATTCATTTGAGTGTCACTTATAAAGTCTGATATGTTTGTTCTTAGTGTTGATGATGTATAGCCATCGCCTAAACTTAGTTTTGTGCTACTCCACGCACTTGCAAACACAATTTGTTCCGTCACAGCCACAACATTTCCACTTTCTGTTCCATAGCCTGACGAATAATTTCCAGATAACACATATCTCACTGGCTCAACCTTATACCATACTCCGTTATACTGGCAATACTCAATGTTATTTGCTCCTATTTTTGATGTAACATCAGTGCCATTTATGGTATATACTGCTCCATTTGTGTTTGTTATTCCATTTATCTCTGTCTCAGTTGCTCTAGTTTGTGGATAATATCCCATTTCAACATACCAATAGCCTTTTTCACTATCATACCTTGCTGGATTTTTTGCAGTCCAATAAGCATGCAAAGAAATATTACTTGTTGTTATTGTTGTTCTTCCTGAAATTATTTGCCCACTTGAATTTATAACTTGCGTGCCTGAGCCATTAGTTCCCGTGTAATACCCTTGGAATGTAAATCCTGCTCTAGTTGGAAGTACCACTGTTGATATGCTCGTTGTCGCACCTGAATTTGAATACCAACCCGTATTATATTTCAAATATATTGTGCTTGTTCCACCACTTCCACTTTGTTTATTAAGAGTTATTGTGTAAACATTCGCAGTAAGAACAATATTTAAATATGTCGTTTTTGCCTGCATATTTATCTTTATATCATTTTTTGTACTATCACTAGTTTCTATTGATGTAGGAGTTGTGTAATATGAAGAATAAGTGTAACCAGTGGCAACTTTAAAGTTTGTAAATTCAACAATACTTCCATAATTTACCATTTTATAAAAATCACTTATTCCTGTTGAAACTCTTGTTCCATCTACCAACACATCAAAAGTTATATAACTATTTGAAGAACTATATTTTGTCCCATCAACCCAAACAGAAGAATCAAATTGATACTGATTTACTTCCCAAACTGCATACAATGTTCTGCTGTTAGAAGAACTATATGTAAAACTTATTCTATCTCCAGCTTCATAAGTCGGAGTTGTCGCTGTTGAACTTGTTGACCAGCCTAAGAATGTATATCCCGTTCGTGTCGGCTCACTGCTTGTTACTGATAGACTAGAAATATTATATGTATTCCCATATTGATTCCACCGCTGTGTCCCTGTTGTTGCACTCGGAGCATTTGATCCGCCATTTGCATTGTAATTTATTGTTATTGTTCTTGACGAAATCGCATACCAATATAAAGTTGATGTGCTATTTGTGTAAGTTGTTGATGTTACACTTGTACTTACGCCATAACTTCTTGTCGTTGTTGATGAGCTTGTTCCCCAACCATACAAACTCCAACCATTTGAAACATATTCTGGTATGTTCGATGTTGAAAGTGTTGTAAAACTTTGCCCATAAGTTCGTGTCTGGTCAGAGTATGTTGTAACTGTTCCACTTGTGATTCGATAGCGATATCTGTTTGTATATTCATTTGGATCCCAAATTGCATACAAACTCAAATTAGATGAACGGTTATATGTTGTCCCAACTGTATATGTTGTCCCAGTTCCACTTGAATTTGAGTTCCAATGTGAAAATGTATATCCAGTTCTTGAAGAAAGCATATATGAAAGAATACTAACTGAACTTGCGACATATTGTTGACTATAAGTGGTGTTGTTTCCAAAATTTGAATAGTATGTTACAGTGATTTTCCTAAATGTTGGATAACCATCATTCACTGAACTACTTCTTGTCCATGTATAAGTAAAATCCCATGCTCCACCTGTCCAGTTGGAAGAATTTGTGTACCAACTATTATTTTTTGCATAACTTGTTGAATTTAATCTTGAAATTCTTGTTGTTCCTGTATTTGAACCAGAACCATTAATTCCTCCAATACCATAACTTAAAGTACAATCACCACCATAATAACATTTTACTACTTCACCACTAATGCCACCGCCACCATCGTAACCTAAAACTCCACCTATATAATCATCTGAATAACCAAAAACATTACCAACATTAAAGCAATTTTTTATGGCATCACCATGGCTACCATATACGCCACCACATATTCCACCTATATTTGAACGACCAATTATGTTTCCTACATTATAACAATAATACATATTTGAATACTTAGTTTTATAACCTATAATACCACCTACATTAAAATCTCCACTTATTAGTCCCATGTTATAACAATTTGTGGTAGCAGAATAATAACTTGCTTCTCCAATAATACCACCTACATTATAATTTGTATTTAAAACATTTCCAGAATTAAAACAATTCTCAATATCTACATATTTTCCATATCCAACAACACCGCCGACATAGTTAGATCCAAATACTTGAGAACTAGTTATCCCGATATTTTTTATCTCGACTCGATTACTCGAAGTCCCTTCAATGTATCCAAAAAGTCCTTGATAATCTTCATTATATTTGGTATATAATCCAGAAACAGTATAACCTGCACCATCATAGTGACCTTTAAATGAATAAGAAGATGTTCCTATTGGAACCCAATAAAAATCAGACATATCAAGATTTGTGGTTTGAAGATAATAATCTGAAGCGTAAGAAGAATTATATGATGAACTGTTGACAAGATATGCGACTCTTGCAAGTTCTCTTTCATTTGAAATTCGATATGGGTCTTCTTGTGATCCACTTCCATCAGCAAACGAAGTTGCATAATTTCCAGAATCTGTCCATGATTCATTTGGAATCCATTGAGCATAAGCAGTATAAGATGTACTCCCTTCTAAAGTTTCATAAGGAATTTCATCTCCTGGGCCATATAGTAATCCATTTAAAAGCCACCCATTAAATATATATCCTGAACGAGTTGGTGTTGAACTTGACAATGTAGCATCAACTCCAGCATAGGCAGTTGTCGAACTTGGAGCACCACTTCCGCCATTAGCATTATAACTTATCGTTATATTTTGTCTATACTTAACATACCATGTCCCAGACATAGTTGTTCCAACTGACGAAGTTGGTTTTGAGGTTGAAGTTATTCCCCTTCCATAAAGATAAGTTGTTGAAGTCGTTCCCGTTGATTGCCTTGAACTTTCAAATGAAGAACTTGTACTCACACTCCAACGAGTAAAACGTGAACTAGTATAACTATAGAGCCTTGCATATCGTTGCACACCCATTCCATAAGAATATGAAAAATATGCGAGCCCATTTGCATAAGTTGAATTTGAATTTCCAGCACCTATGGAATATCCATAAGCCGCTGTTTTTGTTGGAGTGTTTCCCCAAGTTTTTGCATCCCCATGTCCAGATTTTCCATCACCTTCATACCAATATATAGAAAAGCGACCAGCATAAATCCCCCTACTATTAAGAGTTGAGTATGATAAAATTTCTCCAGTAGTCAAATACGCTTGAACTCTAACTGAAAAATTTACGCTTTGTGCTTCAATGTCGTCTTGGTTTTCATCATTATTTTCTTCACTCCCTAAGTTTTCATTCTCGCCATTAGGATCATCAGTAGGAGTTTCATCACTCGGAGTGTTCACATCTTCATTTGTGGAGTCACTAGAGCCACTATCAATATTTTCTGAGTAAGAAGAGTTATCACAAGCCGACAATAATAAACCTCCGCCGACCGATGTCAGTGCAATTAATAATATTGAAAAAAATGTGATAATAAACTTTTTCATATTTTTATTATATATATTTTTTAATTTTTTTACAAGCAAATTCTCTATAAAAAACAAAATTTATTTTATTAATAAAATAAAAACACACATTTTTTGTAATGATCTTGCAAATATAAAAAACAGGCAATGCCTGTTATTTCTTTTCCAATAATTTATAACAATCTATTAGTGCTTCTTTATCCATTAAAACTGGCACTGGATAAAGTGGATTTCCTTCATTTTCAGCGTGTGTTGCAAGAATTTCAAAATCTTCTTCCTTAAGTTCTTTAATATATTTTGGAATTTCAAAATGCTTATTTAAATCTTCAATAAATTTAATAAACTTTTCATTTGCAACTTTCTCACTATCATTTTTATTTGCCACACCAGAAAGTTTTGCAAGTTTTGATAATTTTTTATACACACTTTCCCCATACACTTTTAACATATGTGGCAAAATAACAGCATTAGCAAAACCATGAGCCACACCATACTGTCCACCTAGCGAATGAGCGATGGCATGAACATATCCAACATAAGAGATTGTGAATGCCACTCCCGCATAATAGGAAGCCTTAAGCATATTTTGTCGTGCTTCAGCATTATGTGGCTCG
Source organism: uncultured Clostridia bacterium (assembly GCA_930990515.1). Taxonomy (GTDB): domain Bacteria; phylum Bacillota; class Clostridia; order Christensenellales; family UBA1242; genus Caccovivens. The sequence goes on along the minus strand of CAKNPS010000003.1, from coordinate 156,291 downwards.
TCATAAGCAATTTTAAGATTTGAAACAATAAGTTTCACAGCATCTTCCGCCATTTTGCGAGTTAGTTTTGTTGTGCTTCTTCCAATGTATGCTTCAACTGCATGAGTAAGAGCATCCATTCCAGTTGTTGCTGTAACAAAAGGTGGAAGATTGAGTGTTACCTTATAATCTAATACTGCATAATGTGGAATAAGCGAAAAGTCGTTTATGGCATATTTATAGTGAGTTTTATCGTCAGTAATAACTGCAGCAAGAGTTGTTTCACTTCCTGTCCCAGCAGTTGTTGGAACAGCAAAAAGTGGTGGCAACTTGTGACAAATCTTTAAAAGTTCTTTCATTTTTGAAACACTCTTTTTAGGCTTAACTTTTCTTGCAAGAACAACTTTTCCTAAATCCATAACAGAACCACCGCCAAAAGCGACCAATGCTTCACATTCATTTTCATTATAAACCACAAGGGCCTTTTCTACCATGCTTATTGTAGGATTAGGTAAAACTTCATCAAACACAGTAAGTTTAATCCCAGCATCTTGCACTTTGTCTTCAAGTTCCTTTGTAAGTCCGAGTCCGCGAATTTGTTTGTCTGTTGCAAGGAATAAACTTTTGATATTTTTTTCTTTCAAAACTTTAACAATTTCATCCATTCCTTCCAAAATTTTTGGTTGACGATATGGCATAAATGGAATCATAAGTCTAAAGCAAACTTGGAAAACTCGGCAATAAACTCTCTTAAAGAAAGGCATTTTTTCTTCAATTTTAAGATTAGCATAATAAATTGAAGTTGCAAGAATAATTTCAGCGGGATAGTAAAGTAAAAGACAAGCAATATCAAATGCACGAGAAACATCGGCAAAAACATTGAAAAGAAGCATTAAATCGGATAGGAAGAAGAATAAACTTCCCAGCATAATAAGGAAATTTCCACCCTGATTTTCCTTTTTAAACACATTAGAGATTGATTTTCCAAGCATAAAAGAAATAATTAGTGCGTAAACAATGACAATTGGCAACATTGAACCAAAATCAAAAATTTGTGGAACTAAAATTACAATAAGAGAAATTCCAAAAATTACGATAGAAATAAATAAATCTCTCCAACAAATTTTTTCTAAAAGACAATAAGATGCAAAAAAGAAAATATGTCCAATTGCAAACAATATTGCCCCATAAATAAAATAGTCAATCAAAACAATGTCGCCTAGACAAGCAAAAACAAGACCTGTAAGCATAATAAATTTGAAAATTCTGTTTCGTTGTTCCATTTTCCAAACAAAAATCATATTTATAATGCCAGTAATAACAAACAAAACACTTGCAATTGTCTTATAAATATATGGCTCGCCAAGCATTAACAAACAAATATCAAATGCTAAAGTAACAAAAAATAAAGCCAAATTTATCAAAACAACTTTTTTATCTTTGAACATATAAAATCTCCTTTTATTTCCCTAACTCAGGTGTATTTGAAGTTTTCCATTTTATATATTTATTGCCATTTAATTCTTTGTTTAATTGCATAAAAACTGAATATTTTCCATTTTTACTTCTCATATTTTCATTCAAAAACTGAATATACGGTCTAATTTCTGTTTCAATTTCTTGTTTATTCAAATTTTTATACATAGAATTTGGATTTTCAAAAAACTCATTATTATTTTTATCATAATATCCTAAAATAAATTTTGAGGGCAAAACTCTAACACAATCTTTTGCAATAAATTCTGGAAAAACTTTAGGTACCCATTTTGAGATTGTAAATAAAGCCGAAAACTCATTTGTAATAGTATCACCGCCAACAACACCATCTGGTTTTGCTTCAAAACCAATTTGCATAGGAACAGCAACAACAATAATAAAATTATTATTTAAAAAAGAAGCGGTTAAATCATTTTCTTTAGCATTTACAAAATCACCATGCATAAATAATGTGCCTTCCAATGCCCTGCTACAATATTCTTTCAAGCCTTCTTTCAAAATTTTTTCTGCTATATCTTTAGTTTTCGTACAATGCGTTCCAATTGAAAATGGCATAACACGATAATACTTTTCTAAGTTTATTTTTAACATTTTAACCTCTTTTAAAGAATAGCAAAAAATTGATAATTAATCAACTAATTTAAGCAAAATAATATGAAAGTAAACAAAATTTATATTGACACCAACATTTTCCTATGTTATACTAAAAAAGAGGTATAAAATGGAAGAAATAAGAGAAGGGTTAAAAGGATTTGAAGTTTTGCCATATTCTGAAACTTACAAAATTTTAAGCGAAAATGTCAATATCAAAGGTAAAAAAGGAATTTTATATGTTTTTGCTGGTCCAAACGGAAGCGGAAAATCAACATTAATCGCAAGTTTATACAAACAAGGAAAATTAAATGGTATTCGCTATGTTGGAGCGGAAGTCTTTGCAAGAATGTATTTTCAAGAGATTAAACCAAGAGAAAAAAGACTGGAAGAATCAAATCAATTTATCTTTAAACTTTCAAAAGATATAATGAATAAAAATGATGCTCTTGTGCTTGAAACATCAATCGCAAAAACAACAAAACTTGAACTTGTTGAAATGTTTAAACAAAGAGGTTATAAAATTGTTTCTTTCTTTTTATCTCCAACTTTTAATCAAATAAATGTTGAAAGAGTGGAACGAAGAGTTAAAGAAGGTGGTTATAAATTTTCTAACGAGGAACTCCATGAACAATTTGAAAGGTCAAATCATAATCGCTATAAATTAATGGAATTAAGTGATGAATTTTACGAACTTGATACAACAAGAAAACCAAAAATTATTGAAAATTACAAAATTTAAATTAATTAAAAATTAATAAAAAACACATAAAAAATTAAAAATATTATAAAATCGCACAAAAAATTCATTAAAAATTAAAAAAATCTGCATTTTTTAGCAGATTTTTTTATTATTTTAATTATTATTCAATATAAAACTTTATAATTAATTATTTTCTTCTTTTTTAGATAAACCTTTAACAAGTTCCATAATAATCAAAACTGCATAAACAACAATTTCTGCAATAAGAATTATACTTTTCATAATAGAATATGCATCATACGCAGCAGAAGAAATATAGCCATTGAACATTCCACCAATATAGTTATATATTGCCAAAATTGCTAAAAGCCCAAGGAATATAAGAGAAACAATTAATGTTAGTTTCACAGTTTTTTTCAATTCTTCGTCTTCAGTTTTATAGCATACAATTCCTCCAACAACAGCAAAGGCTATAAAATTCACATATCCACTAAGTAAGATAAAAATCTTTTTCCACATATTATTCATTTTTTTACACTCCTAAACTTTTATATGATTATATTTCTTGTTTTGTGCAATTCTCTTTTAAATTAATAACAAATCACAAAATTTAAAGTAAATATTAATTTTCAATTATTTTAAAATATTTTTCAATGTTATTGTTTTTGTTTTGGTCACTTGGTCAAATGTGCTCATAACACCTTCAGTGCCAATCCCTGAAATTTTGTATCCACCAAAAGGCATTTCAAAACTTCTATGGAAACTTGCACCATTAATAACACAACCACCCGCTTCAAGAGCACTTGCAACTTTAAATGCAGTATTCATATCTCTTGTGAAAACGCAACTTCCGAGTCCATAACTTGTTTGATTTGCAATTTCGACTGCTTCTTCCACCCCATCACAAGGAATGATGGAAACAACAGGTCCAAAAACTTCTTCGTCAATAGCAACATCCGCAGTTTTCGGAATGTTTGTAATTACTGTTGGATAATAAATTGCTCCGTCTCTCTTGCCACCATAAATAAGTTTTCCACCTTGTTCAATAATTTTAGCAACCTGTTTTTCAACTTTATCACAAGCAAATTTTGTTACAAGTGTTCCAACATAAGTTTTCTTATCAAGTGGATTTCCAACAACAACTTTTTGCAATCTTGCCACAACTTTTTCTTCAAACTCTTTCAAAACTTTTTTATCGACAATAAAACGCTTGCTTGCAACACAAACTTGACCAGCATTATACATTCTTCCCCAAACAATTTCTTCTGCTGCAAGGTCAAGGTCAGCATCATCAAGCACAATGAAAGCATCATTTGCACCAAGTTCCAAAGTTGTGTGAGCAAGATGTGTTGCACCGTTCATATAAACACTTTTCCCAACTGGAACAGAACCTGTGAATGAAATTCCATGGACTTGTGGATGCTTTGCAAGAGCATCACCGGTTTTTGCACCATCTCCTGTCAAAACTTGAACAACACCATTTGGAAGTCCAGCATCATGCATAAGTTTAACAAGTTTGATGATTGCAGTTGGATTTTGATGTGGTGGCTTAACAATGACAGTATTACCAGCAAGAATTGCCGGTGCAACTTTTTGGTCAAATAAATCAAGTGGAAAATTGAATGGTATGATTGCCACCATCACTCCCAAAGGTTCTCTGACTGTGAGTTGAATGGTGTTGTCTTGTCCTGCTTCTGTCCCCGCAGGAATAACATTACCATACAAATGCTTTGCTTTTTCAGAAAATGCAGAAAAGGCAATTCGAATATTGTCAACTTCAGCAAGAGATTGTGTTATTGGTCTCCCCATTTCAAGAGTTAGAGTTTTAGCAATATCTTGTCTATTTTCATCAACTAAATCAAGAAATTTGTTAAGAATTTCCACTTTTTGATAAACAGGAACTTTTGCCCATTTTTTCTGGGTCTTAACAGCATATTCAACCGCCTTATTGACATCTTTTGGTGTGCAGTTTGGCACTTTGCTAACCACTTTTTGTGTGTAAGGATTGATTATATCAAGTGTTGATTTATCACTTGCATCAACAAACTTACCATTTATAATTGCTTGCATATTTTTCTCCTTTTAGTTTATGACTAATTCTTCATGTATTAATTAACCTAATTATAACCTTGCTAAAATCCAGAAAGTAACAACATCACCAATTCGTAATTGTTTTTTTACTTCAGTTTCTTCTCTAAATTTGCTTTATTTTAAATTAAGCTTTGTTAAAATCTAGAAAGTGACAATGTCACTTGGTGAAGGCTGTAAAAGAAAGCATCAAACCACCTGTTGTGTTTCTGCCGTCATCAACATAACCATATTCACCAAATGTGAATTCCATAATGAAAGGAGTATCACCAATAACCTTTTTGATTTGGTCATAAATTTCATTAACTCTAGCATCAATTCCAGCCCTTCTTCCGCCACAATGAACAAGATGATAGCAAACTGCAGGTTTTTTAAGTTTAGATTTCAATGCCATAAGAGTGTCACCAACTGATTTAATAAGTTCGTCAACTGACGCTTCCATACGGATTACGGTTGTTCCTTCTGAAAGATTTGCACCGATATTCATTGAATAGTCATCATTTGCAAACATAGGGTGGCGAATAGCAATCAAATCACCAAGCCTATCTTTAACACCAAGTGGGCTTGTGATTGTTGCTGACAAAAGTTTATTTCCCATAAGTTCAGAAGTTTTAATTCCACGCCATTTTGCATATTTCTTAACTGCAGGGACATTATCAATAGTGACAAGTTGTCTTGTTCCTTCAACTTTTGTGATAATGCCCATATCACTTGTTTCGCGATATGCCCCAGTGAATTCATTAACAAATCCACCTTTAAGATAGAATAAAGCAACAGCAACGCCTTCTCCTGTCACTTTATTGTCAAGATATAAACTCCAATTCCCTTCGATTGTGTTATCAGCAGCCGAACCGCCAAAAAGTGGAACACGACCAACAACACGATTTGCACCTTTCAAGAAAAATTCTTCCTCTGTTGGACTTGCAGCCATATACATCAAATCAGGTTCATCATTATATGGCATTTTAGTCATTGTTCTTGCTGCTTTTGTTGCTGCTTCACCAGCATCACGAGCAGATTGATATGCTTTTCTATCAGCAAAACCAACACCAACAATCATATTAGGGTCACATAAAACCATAATTCCAACAAATGGTTTGTCCCCACCTATGTAACCTTCTGGCATAACAACGCCAGTGAAACTTGTGTTTCCAATCACTGGACAGTCATAAATTTCCTTAATACCTTTAATGACATCTTTGATTTTATAATCACAACTCATATAAGCAAAAACAATTTTTGCATCTTTTGACTTACCCGCTTTCTTTGCGGCTTCAAGTCCTGCTTCATAAGCTTTTTTATTTATGCTATAGCCAGTTAATGCTTTCATAAATATCCCCCTTTTATCTTAAAGAAAAGAAACAGCAAATTTCTTGTTCAAGCGAGATTATGTAAAAATATGAGTTTGTCAAGAAATATCAAAATGCCATTTCATATTTCTTTTTCACTATTATTATAAAATATTAAAAAAAATTTGTCATTTAAAATTAAACACTTTTTTAAATAAATTATTAAAAATTTGATTTAAAAAAGATATTTCTAAGATAGTTTAAAACAAATAAAATAATAAAAAAAGATAGCAAACATCAATTTGTCGCTAACTTTTATTTTCATAGGTTGCAAGCATTATTCACTCTTTTTATTCTCATTTTTTTTTGCTTATTTTCTAAATTTTCGCTTAAATTTTGATTTTTTTCATCATTTTTATCAAAATTTTCAACATTTTCTTCTAATTTAGCATTTTCAATATGCTCAAATTTATTTTCTTGAAACTTAACTGAATTCTTTTTTAGAAAAATAAACTCTTTTTCGTAATACTTAATTCCAAGTGAACATTTAGAATATTTACCAATTAAGTAATGTGCAAAAAAGACAAGTCCACCACATAAATTGCAAAGCATATCTCCATCTGTATCTGTAACAAGTGGAACATCAAACCCTTCTGGTGGAATACCTTGAGCATCCATACCCATAAACACATCACTAAACCACTCCATTAACTCCCAAACAAGTGCAACTCCGAGTGTAAAGCATAGAGCCATAAAGGCAATTGTGATAGGTTTGAATTTGTAGTAATCTTCAAGTAATGAAAAAATGTAAATTCCTAGAAGTGCAAAAGTATAGCCTGCAAGCACGTGAATAATTTTATCATAATAAGGAATATTCTTATAAATACTCAAAACTGAACCAAGACCTGCAAGAAGTAAATATATTAAATATAATAAATACATCGTGTTAGAAAAACGCCAGCGAAAAATTAGTTCCACAAGAAGTGGAAGAATTGTCACAACCGCAAGCATAAATGCAGATGCGACACGATTGTTAGGGTCGCCAATCACAGCATTATAAATTCCGAGCCCAACCATCAGCAAAAAGATTGCTCCGGTCAAGCATAAATTAACAATACGGTAAATCTTGCTCGTTTTTGAAAGTTCCGAGAATTTCACACAATGTCTTTTCATAAAATTCCTACAAAATTATTTTTCTTCTTTCTTTTCAAGGCGTTTTAGGTCAATTCTTCCTTTGTCGTCAATTTTGATAACTTCAACTTCGACAGTATCGCCAACTTTGACAACATCTTCCACTTTGTTTACTCGTTTTGAAGAAAGTTTAGAGATGTGAATCATACCTTCTTTTCCCATCCCAAGTTCCACAAAAGCACCAAAAGCGGTTGTTCTTGTAACTTTTCCGTCATAAACATCGCCAACTTCAATTTCTTCCACAATTGAAAGAATGATTTTCTTTGCTTTTTCGTTCATTTCGCTATCAACAGACGCAATGAAAACGGTTCCGTCATCTTCAATGTCAATCTTAACACCAGTTTCTGCAATGATTTTGTTGATTGTTTTTCCACCAGAACCAATAACATCTTTAATTTTCTCTGGGTCAATTTCGAAAGTAATAATTTTAGGAGCATATTTTGAAATTTCTTTTCTAGGTTCTTTAATGCAAGCAAGAAGTTTGTCCATAATGTACATTCTTCCAATTTTTGCTCTCCCTAATGCTTCAGAAAGAATAGCTTTGTCAATTCCTTTAATCTTAATATCCATTTGAATGGCAGTCACACCTTTTGCAGTTCCTGTAACTTTAAAATCCATATCGCCAAGGAAATCTTCAAGACCTTGAATATCAGATAAAACTGCCACTTTCTTAGAATTTTCGTCTTTGATAAGTCCCATAGCAATTCCTGCAACAGGAGCAGAAATTGGCACACCGCCGTCCATAAGTGCAAGAGTTGAACCACAAACGCTTGCCATTGAAGAAGAACCATTTGAAGATAAAACTTCGCTCACAATTCTTAGAGCATAAGGGAAAACGTCTTCTTTTGGAACAACTGGTTCCAATGCCCTTTCTGCAAGTGCCCCGTGACCGATTTCACGACGGCCTGTTGATTTAATCATTTTTGCTTCACCTGTTGCATAAGGTGGCATATTATAATGATGAACATAACGATTTACTTCTTCATCGTCAAGTCCGTCAAGTTGTTGAACATCACTGACTGTTCCAAGTGTCAAGCAAGACAAAACTTGTGTTTCGCCACGAGTAAACACAGCACTTCCGTGAACTCTTGGAAGAACTCCAACTTCACACCAAATAGGACGAATTTGCTCTAAGGTTCTTCCGTCTGGACGAATACCTTTCTCTAAAATTTTTGCTCTAACCTTTTCCTTTGTCATTTTATAGAGAACATCGCCAATTTCTCTTTCTTTGTCTGGGAAAATTTCCGCAAAATGTTCTTTTGTTTCCTTGTCAACAGCATCTTGTCTTTCTTGGCGTTCGTGACGAACAAAAGTATCTAATGCATAGTCAAGTTTTTCACTAGCAAACTTTCTTACTTCACTGTCAATTTCTTCAGGAATTGTGTAGTATGGAATGTTAGGATTTACAGGCTTGCCAATTTCCGCCTTAACACCCTTAATGAAGTTAACAATTTTCTTAATTTCTTCGTGTGCAAACATAATAGCATCAAGAATTTGTTCTTCTGGCACTTCATTTGCACCTGCTTCCACCATTAAAACAGCTTCTTCTGTTCCAGAAACAGTAAGATGAAGGTCGCTTTTTTCTCTTTCTTCTTGGTTAGGATTGATAATAAATTTACCATCAACAAGTCCAACCAAAACTGAACCTGTAGGTCCAAGGAAAGGAATGTCAGAAATGGAAAGAGCAAAAGAAGAACCAAGCATTGCAAGTGGCTCTGGGCTTACATCTGGGTCAATGGAAAGTGCTGTTGCCACAACAACAACATCATTATAGAATCCTTTTGGGAAAAGTGGACGAAGTGGTCTATCAATAAGACGAGAAACGAGAATTGCCTTATCAGAAGGACGACCTTCTCTTTTCTTAAATCCACCTGGAATTTTTCCAACAGAATACATTTTTTCTTGATATTCGACAGATAATGGGAAGAAATCAATCCCCGGTTTTGGTTCTTCACTCATTGTGACATTGACCATAATAACAGTTTCACCACAAGTAACAAGACAAGAGCCGTTAGATTGCCCACATAATGCTCCTGTTTCAAAAATAACTTTTTTGCCAGCGATTTCAATTTCAAATTTCTTAGATAATTCAGTTTTCATAAATACTCCTATTATTGAAAAAAAGAGAGCAAAAAAACACGCTCCCCCTTTTCTTATTTAACTTCTCTAATGTTCAATTCTTTGATAAGTTTTCTGTATGCTTCGATATCTTTATCTTTAAGATATTGCAAGAAACCTTTTCTTTTACCAACCATTTGCAAAAGTCCACGTCTTGAATGGTTATCTTTTGGATTTTTCTTTAAGTGTTCAGTTAAGTGGTTGATTCTTTCAGTGAGAAGAGCAACTTGCACTTGAACAGAACCTGTATCATTCTCAGATTGTTTAAACTTTGCAATGATTTCACTTTTGTTTTCCATATAAATCTCCTTCTTTAAAATTTAACTACATTCACAAAGCAAGGGGTTGAAGGTCTCCACCAAACTGTGCAAAAGTATTATCGACTTTTTTATTTTAACACAAAAATCTTCAAATGTAAAGAATTTTAACAAATTATTTTGATAAAATTTCATTAAATGGCATATTAAAAATAAATAAAACCAAAATCATTCAATGCTAAATTATAATTTTTAAAGTTATTGTTAGAGATTTCTAATAGTGTTGTAATATAGCTTGAGCAAAAAACTTCAAGCTCTGTTTTTAAACTTTCAGGATAAGTTATGTCATCCACTGGAATATAACTATATGGACTGAAAGTTGTTGAATTTATTGTTCCCATTTCTGCAAACACCACACTATCAGTATGGTCTAATATTTTAATTCCAAATAAAAACTCATTTGAATAATCATCTAACCATATTTGAGTAACTATTTTTGTATTATCATTATCTACATCTATTTGAATAAAATAAATAATTAACTCATCTTCATTAATATAATAAGTAGAACCAACTTCAAAAATAGAAGAAGAATAATAATCCTCTCTATATAAAGTGTATAAGTTTTCTTCTAAATCATATTCCCCTTCTCTTTCTAAAATGGAAATTGCTTTATTTTTAGGACTTAAATTTTTATATTCATTACTTTCATAATAATTAGGCATACTAGATGTATCATTATTTTTAATTAATACCAATATTATTGTCCCTACAATTAACATTATCAAAACACATAAGAGAACAATTGAGATTATTTTACTTGTTTTCTTCCTTTGTTTCCATTTTTCTTTTTTCTCATCATTCATGAAATAAGTTTCAAATTGATTATTAATATATACATTTTCTAATATCTTAATTTCTTCTTGATTATTTTCAATTTTGGCTTTAATATAATCTTTTAAAAAATGAACATATTTTGAATTTATTGTAAACCAAACCCAATAATTATCTTGTGGGATCTTATTACCATTTTTTAAATTGAAAATAATTGAATATGAATTTATTTCCACATCTTTTATTTCATCATAAGGAATAATAGCTAATTCAGTTTCCCCAGATAATAAAGAACTAGTTGAAATAGTAATATAATCATTGTCCAAATTTAATACACCACTATAAGCCACTAGTTTCAATCTTCTATGAATACTAATTTTTAAAGATAACATAAATCACTCTCCTATTGTTAATTATAACATATTATCTTTAAATATGCAAGTATACTTGCCTAAATATATTTACATAAATTGTTAATATTATTAAAAAGGAGAATAATATTAATTATGATGACTGTAAATAAAGCCGTTGCAATGCGAACTTGTGAATTGCTAAATGAAAAACATATGACGCAATATAGACTTGAACAAAATAGTGGTTTGTCTCACAGTCGTCTTGGATGTATCCTAAAAGAAAAAAATAAAACAGTAACATTATCAACAGTAATGTTAATTGCACAAGGTTTTAATATATCTCTAATTGAATTTTTAGATAGTCCATTTTTTAATTTTGAAAATCTCGAAATAGAATAAATATAAAAATTTAACTAAAAAATTTCACTTTTTTTGCTATCATTTCATCTATGCGGTCAATATAGTCGGTAATAAATTTGCAATTTGGTTCTCTTTCAATTCGATTTTCAAGGTTGAAAACTCGTTTTGAAATTGCTCCAGCACCAATACCGATGACCGACGATACATCTTCCATACTGTCAATGTTGAATATGCACACATTCCCATCTCGGTAGTAGCCGACATTCTCTAATCCACCAATTTGATTTTTTTGACGATAAATGTAATATGGTTTATAGTCATTTTCAATAAGTGTTTTTTCTGCATAGTCCACCATTCTTGGAACTTCTTTTTCAAACACTTGAGAATTGTCGTCTTTTAAATCAGTTCCATTTTTATAGGTCAAAGTGTGAACTGTGATATTATGTGGTGAAAGTTCCAAAAGAGTGTTTATTGTCCTTTTGAAAATTCCAAACTTTTCTCCTGGAAGTCCTGCAATTATGTCCATATTTACCACAAAATCATATTCCATAGCCATCATATATGCTTCTAGAATTTGCTTGTTGGTTTGTTTTCTTCCAATTCGCTTTAAAGTGCTTTCGCAAAAGGTTTGTGGATTTATGGAAATTCGACTGACGTTATATCTTTTCAAAATCTCAAGTTTTTCTCTTGTTATTGTGTCTGCCCTGCCACATTCCACAGTAAATTCTGTAACTGGATAATTTATTTCACTCAAAAGTCTTTCAAGTTGTAAATTTGTTAAAACCGTTGGAGTTCCACCACCAATGTATATCGTTCGAATAACATATGACTTGTCCGCAATGAGTTTTTTAACTGCTCTAAGTTCTTTTAAAAGACAATCAAGATATGTATCCACTTTGTCAGCAACTTTGCATAGTTCATTAGAGATAAAGGAGCAATAGTTGCACCTTGTTGGGCAAATTGGAATGTTAATGAAAAGGTCAACAAGTTTATCATTTTTAATGATGCATTTTTGATTTCGGAGTATGTCCAAAACAAGTCTTGCCTTATCTTCTTCGACATAATATTCTTTCATAAGCATTTCAGGAATAAGATGTTCTTTAACTTCTCCCCTTTCCACCATTTCTCTCACAAACTTGCAAGGTCTAACCCCTGTGAGTGAGCCCCAAGGCAAAGATTTTTTTGTTATTGAAGACAGCACTTGATATAGGTGATTTTTAAAATTGCTTTTTCTTAAACTTTTTTCGCGAAGTGGAGTGAGATTTGGTGGAAGCGAGAAAAATTTAACATATTCTTTTTTTTCTTCGCCATTTATTATTTCAATTTTACTTGTGGTTGTCCCGCCAATTGTGACATCGCTGTGATGAATAGAAAAAGGATTATCAGTCTCACGATAAAAGAGATTGACAAGGTCTTGCATATCTTTTTCGTAATCTATATTTTCACAGACAATTTTCATCATTCACTCCTATAAACTTTTTGCACTCCTTTCACACCTTCAAAAGTTTTAATCACACTGTCTAACTCGTCTTTGCCTTTAACTTCAAATTTAATATCAAAAATAATGTCATTTTTCGCCTTTTTGTATGAGAAACCACGAAGTCCAATTTTCAAATTCTTGGCAACATTATTGATATATTCAGCAGAAGTGTTGTCATCATCAGCCACAACCTTAATTGTTGTCACAAATTTTGCTGTAATATCGTCTTCCCACTTTGCATCAACAAGACGCTCTTTTTCAAGATATTTTAAATTTGGACATTCTTTTCTATGTATGGTCACACCTTTCCCACGAGAGATATAACCAATAATATCGTCCCCAATGACTGGCGAACAACACCCAGCATATCGAATAAGAAGACCGCTGTCGCCATCAATCAACACGCCGTCCTTGCTCTTTTTAACTTCAATCACTTGAGTTTTAATTTCTTGTGCATTTTCTTTGTAGTAAAGATTTAAAAGTCTGCCCATAACAGAATTTATGGACAAAGTTCCGCCACCAAGTTCCGCAAAAAGCATGTCTGGAGTTTCCATCATAAGCGACAAAGCAATTTCATTCAAATATTTATCCTTATCCGCTTTTGTTAGATTTAGGTTTTTGTTCTTTAAGGCTTGCTCAAAAATGCTCTTCCCCATACGAGTGTTTTCTTCTTTAAACTCACTTTTAAAGAAAGAACGGATTTTGCTTCTTGCAGAAGAAGTCTTGACGTGTTTGAGCCAGTCTCGCGATGGTCCTTTACTGTTTTGATTGGTAATAATCTCCACAGTGTCGCCATTATTTAATTCAGTAGTAATAGGAAAAAGTTTGCCATTGATTTTGCCACCCACACACTTATTTCCTATTTCGCTGTGAATGGCATAAGCAAAGTCAATCACTGTGGAATGAAGTGGAAGTTCCAAAACCTTTCCTTTTGGAGTTTGCACAAAAATACTTTCGCCATACAAATCGCTTTTCAATGTTTCCAAAAATTCTTGTGGAGAAAGTTCGTCAGAATTATCAAGAATTTGCTTGATTCTAGCAAATTTGTTGTCAAACTTATTAGATGTTCGTCTTTCTTTATATATCCAGTGAGCAGCAATACCATATTCGGCGTGCTTATGCATATCAAAAGTTCGAATTTGAATTTCAAGTGGTCTGTTGTTATCAGCAATGATTGTGGTATGCAAACTTTGATATCCGTTTGGTTTAGGATTGGCAATATAGTCTTTAACACGCCCCGCCATAGGTTTATATAAAGAATGAATTTTTCCAAAAACTGCATAACAGTCTTCAACAGTTGGCACTATAACACGCATAGCAAGAAGGTCATAGACTTTTCCAAGTGTGATGTTCTTCATTTTCAACTTTTTATAGACGCTATAAAGGTGTTTTTGCCTTTTTTGTATTTCCCCATCAATGTTTAATTCACGCAAAATTTTGTAGAGTTTTCGCTCCACAATCTCCATTTGTTTCATATTGTCTTCTGTTTTAAGAAGAACATTGTTTTTAAGTTCATTGTAAGCTTTTGATTCTAATAATCTAAATGTGTTTTCTTCAAACGAATTTTTAAATTTACTTAGGCCTAAACTTTCAGCAAGTGGAGCAAAAATATCAGCAACCATTTTAACAAACTTTCGAGTTTCTTCTTCCATTGGAAGTGTAACGCGTTTTAAATCATAATCAATGGTAGCAAACTTAATGATAACCACACGCATATCTTGGCAAATTGCCACAAACATACGCTTGATATCTTCCGCTTCCCCACTTTTTGAAATTGTGTTCACATTGCGAAGAAGTTTAAAGGTTTCATAAAGTTTATGTTGGTTGTTAGAGAGTTCCTTTTCATAGTTTTTAGCATCTTCTTCAAAAACTTTGGAATATTGAAAAAGAAGATATCCCATTAGGACTTCATTTTCCATATAATATTCCGCCATAATGTCAATGACATAATTTAGTCGGTCAAGATTTTCTTCTTCAACCACAATTTTTTCCATCAACTTATGTTCGTGCGGACTTAAGTGGAAATTTTTATTTATTTTTTCAATGGTTACTTCTCTCATTTTTTACCCCAAGAATTTTTAATCAATAATAATTTATTATAAAATTTCGAATCTGTCAAAGGTTTTTTAACATTTTTTACTTCAAAATAGTTAAAATAATTGTCGTCTGCCTTTTTGATAAGCCCAAGTTCCTTAAAAGTGAGAAAGGCAACATAAAATGTGTCGAAAGAAACTTTACATTTAAGCCTATGCTCATAAAAATCTGCTGGCGAGTAAAAATTCCCAGTTTTAGATGTAAGAGCCTTAAACACTCTGCCAAAACTTTCCCTTGACAAGTTGATATTATTATATCTATTTTTGTCTTCTTTAGCACCCATTGGCAAATATATTTCAGCATTAGAAATCTTTTGAATTTCACTAATAAACCCACTGTCCAAAACCGGTGACAAAAAGATGATTTTACTGAAATTTTGTGCCCAAGCAGTTCCACGAGGCGCAAGAAGAAGACTGTTATAACCTATGCAGTTTTCGTCATAAATGCCAATATGGTATAAATTATCTTTGGTGTAATTTTTGAGAAAATTGACAAAATCATAAGCAGAATAAGTCACAAAACAAGTGCCATAAACTCCACTTTGCGTGCTTGCCACAAAGTTTAAAAGTTCACTCTCTGGATAGTATGCAAAATTTGCTTCCCCTTCGTCATACAAGTAATGCTCAAGTTGAATTGGATATGTGTAAGTATGTGCATTGTCGATTATGAAACTTCCCGCATCGAAATCGGAAACCATACCCTTCTTTCCATTTTCTTGAAATTCGAAAATAAATGATTTATATCTTGAAAAGAAAAGTGGATTAAAGTTTTTGTAAAAATTAAAATATGCAAGTTCTAAATCTCCAATCTTGATGTTTGCGTGAAGCCCATTAAATCGCATAGGTTGAATGTCGACATTTTCTGCCGTGATTTTGAATTTTGGTTTTGGATTGTCACAACCAAAAGGTTCTAAAAGTTTTAATTCTTTCAAAAATCTTTCGTCAATTTCTTCTAACTTGATGTCAAGGTCGTAATATTTTATAGGTATGAACACTTTATCATTTATATGCTCAAAAACAAAAGCATTAACACGATTCGAAAATTCTTCATATTTTGCTCTTTTGAGTGTTAGTCCCGCTGCCATTGTGTGCCCGCCAAAAGTTTCCAAAATGTCACTCATTGATGACAATAACTCATGTATATTGATGTCGTCAATACTTCGCCCAGAGCCGTGTAAGGTGTCGCCTACTTGAGAGAATAAGAAGACTGGTCTGTTATATTCTTCCACAAGCCTTGCACAAGCAATCCCCAAAACTCCTTGGTCCCACTTTTTAGATGCAAGTGTAATCACACGAATTTTAGATAAATCCATTTTCTTAATTGCTTTTTCGCAATCTTCCATAATCTTTGCAGAAAGTTCTTGGCGTTTTGAGTTATGTTCAGAAATCTTATTAAGATATTTCCTAATTTCAACAGGGTCTTCGCTTAAATATAACATCAAACTGTCTTCCGCATGTCCCATTCTTCCAGATGAGTTGATTTTTGGCGAAATCTTAAAAGCAATGTCAGTGGCACTTGGATTTGAAAGTGAAACTTTGTTATCTTTGAAAAGTTGTTTAAGCCCGGTTGGCAACTTGTCAAAACACTGAAATCCGCGTTTAACAATGTTTCGGTTTTCTCCAGTGAGAGAAACAATGTCAGCAATGGTTGCAATGGTCGCAATAGGTAAAAATTCTTCCGCCTTTTTTTGCCCTAAAAGTG
This sequence comes from uncultured Clostridia bacterium, assembly GCA_930990515.1. Taxonomy (GTDB): domain Bacteria; phylum Bacillota; class Clostridia; order Christensenellales; family UBA1242; genus Caccovivens. Next base: position 139,756 of record CAKNPS010000003.1, on the reverse strand, counting down.
CTTCAGAAATTTTGTATGCCATACCAGTTCCGCAAATTTCCGTAAACGGATAATCTTGTCCCTTTATTTTTGCATTTAAAACCAAAGTGTCAGGAATTTTTTCTGGAATTTCGTGGTGGTCAGTTATAATGATGTCAATCCCTTTTTTCTTGGCATATTCCACTTCTTCATAGCAAGAAATACCACAGTCAACTGTGATGATAAGGTCAGAACAAAACTTCTTTTCAATTTTGTCAATCACATCGCATGATAAACCATAACCGTCAACATAGCGGTTTGGTAAATAAAAATCTGCTTGAATTCCAAGTTTTTTCAAGGTTTTTAGCATTATCGCCGTGGCACTTATGCCGTCAACATCATAGTCACCAAAAATTAAAACTCTGTCGCCTAATTTTTTCGCTAAATCAATTCTTTCACAAAGTTCTTTCATACCTTTAATAAGGAAAGGGTCCAAAAGTTTTGGTATTGAAAGAAAATCAGCAATTTCCTCTTCAGTCTTAAATCCACGAGATAAAATAAGATACATTGTTGATGGTAAAACTTGGAATTTTTCCGCATACTCCTTTACGAGTGCGGAGTTTTGGTTAAAAAATTTCTTAAAAATCATTGTCGTTTTACCTTAAAAAATACTTTCATATATATTATATCTAGAAAAAGAAAAATTTGCAAGAAAAATTGAAGTAAAAATAAAAAATAAAGAAAATTACTTGCAAATCTTAATAAAATGTGGTAATATTAAAAGCGTTAACGAAACACCCCGTTTCGTTATGATTAAACATTTGCTAGTCTAGACTGCATTTAAGATTTTTAAGTTTAGTTTAACTTTATAAAATCCTAGGCAAAAGTTGAAATGAAGCGCACTCACAACAGGATTCCCGAAAATGTTTGTCATTTTTGGGACAGTCAACGACTATTTTTAAGATTTTATAAGTTTTATTTAACTTGATAAAATCCTAGGCAAAAGTCGAAATGAAGTGCAGAACTATCAGGGTTCCCAAAAATGTTTGTCATTTTTGGGACAGTCAACGACTGTTTTTAAGATTTTATAAGTTTTATTTAACTTGATAAAATCCTAGGCAAAAGTCGAAATGAAGTGCAGAACTATCAGGGCTCCCGAAAATGCTTGTCATTTTTGGGAAAAAGGAGCAAACAAACGAATGGTAAGACTTTTGGCATTAGGCAAAAGTCGAAATGAAGTGCACTCACAATAGGGTTCCCGAAAATGCTTGTCATTTTTGGGAAAAAGGAGCAAACAAGCGAATGGTAAGACTTTTGGCATTAGGCAAAAGTCGAAATGAAGTGCAGTTTGCGACGTAAGCAGGTGTGGCGGAATGGCAGACGCACGGGACTCAAAATCCCGCGAAGGCGACTTCATGAGGGTTCGACCCCCTCCACCTGCACCAATACATAAATAAAATTAAGATAAGGGATGTCTAAATTGTGGGCATTCTTTATCTTTTAACATATCTTTTTAAATGCTAAAATAGACAAATTTTATAAACACAACTATTAACAAAAAACACATACAGTAAGTATGTGTTTTTATTTGTATTATCACTTAGTTTTTTCTTGTTTTACAGGTGTATAAGTTTTTTCAAATGCTTCATTTTGAATTGCATAGATATCATCTAAATTTGAAACATTTAAAACTGCACCTTTAACACCAAACATTTCTTCTCCCCAAGGAGCTAAGAAAGTTATATCTTTTGTTATTGGGATATATTTAATTGGTTGGTCCTTTGGTTCATAAACACCAGGAGTTTCAGTTGCTTTATATTTAGCATCAAATTTATCAGGTTTTACAATATATTCTTCACCATCTGGATTTTGAACTATCATACTTCCTTCAACTTTAACTTTACCTTTTGTCTCACCAATAACATAAACCTTACCATCTCTTCTAACTCTTGGTCTAGTGTCAACTTCTTCACCAATTTTTCCAAGTCTAGCAGAAACTCTTGCAGTTTTTTTAGCACTTTCAACTTTAACACCTTGTGATTTTTGATATTCAATAAGTGCTTCGGCATAAGCCTTCATATCACCAATTACTTCGCATTCAACTTCAACGTCTGGATATTCAGCTGGATTTAATGATGATAATTTTAATGTTTTTGTAGCCATTTTTTCTTCTCCTTTTCTTTTTATTTTTTACTTTATAGGCGCAAACCAATAAAGTTATAAGAAGTGAAAACAGATAATTTACTTATATAATTGTTTTTCACTTTTCATGGTAATATTATATCATATTATAATTAATCTTGCAATACTTTTTTCAAAAAAACTAATTTATCTAAATATTTTGAAACTAAATTAATTACTCAACAACATAAAGAAAAATTTTCTTTTTAAACACGCCACGCTTTTTCTGTTTTCCTTTTCTAATAGTTTCAAAATCCTTATAAGAAACAATTTTTGCATCTAAGATTGATCTTATAACTTCTTCTAAATCTGCTAATTTTTCAATTTCTCCACTTTCAAGCCACTCAAAACATTCTTCTTTAATTTAATATTTTACTCTTTTAAATATGATAAATTTAGCAAAAAAGTTATAAAAAATGAAAAAATTGATTTTTTTGCACAAAAAATCTAAAAAACATTAAAAATATCTAATTTTTTAAAAAATGCATACAGATTTTGTATGCATTTTATTTTGAAATTCCTCTGTAACAAGCATTTTTAATTCTGTCTTTGTAGTTATCTCCCAATAATAATTGTGCTGATTTTTCAAGTGTAATCTCTGTGTTATGATTTAAGAAGTTTTTTAACTTTTGTGTTGTCACTTCTCTATTTTCTTGATAATCTTTAAAAAGTTCGCTTGCAATAATCTTACCTACAACATATCTAAAAATTCTTTGTCCATTTCTATCGCCGTCAGCCATAATTCTAAGTCTTCGCATAAGTGGTTTATAATTTCTATCACCACGCAAATTTTCTTCAAAATCATTCAATTTTTCTTTTGTGATTGGTGGTTTTAAACGAGATAAAATATCTTGTTCTTCCAGCAACAAAATAACATTTCCCAAATATTGTTCTCTATTAAGATTCTCACAACTTTGATGCTCTTTTTCTGAAAAAATTCCATTTTTGCAAGCCCAGTCAATAAAAACTTTTTCAATGAAAAGGCTTTCAATCTCACCTGCATTTTTGTCTTTTTCTTTTTTCATTTCTTGCACGCTTTGTGTTAAAATATGTGCAAATTCGTGAGCAATAGTAACAAAACCTAAAATATCATCACTAGGATTTAAATTAATCTCTCTAAACACGCGGTTATATTTTTTAATAAGATTGTTGCCTACAGCATTTACTAAACCTTTTTTATTTGTTGGCTCAGAAATTTGTAATATTGTTTCTTTATTTTCTAATTCTTTTATATGCTCATCATAAAATTCCAAAGAAAATTTGGAAATGAAAGGAGTTGGAGATTCTATAAAATAAACTTTTTCCGTCAAAGTCTTGTTTAATTTATTATATAATTCTTTGTCAAAATCTTTGTAAAATAATAGTGCTGTCATAATCATTTCTTCAGTGCTTGTATCGCATTTTGAAATATATATATCCTGCGATTTATATCCCCTAATGCTTTGAGAAAGAAGTGGTAAATAATTTTTTATACTATAATAAAAATCGTAAGCCTTTATCTCAAAAAGTCTTTTATCTAATCTTTTTGCAAAATCATCATCAAAAGTAGCATTTATATTATTATTTTCCATAATTAATCCTTGCTTTTTCCTTTAATCCAATTTTTTTCGTTTATATTCTCATAAAAGCAAATTGTTTCTGTATTATAAATACTCGTTCTATACTTCACATCTTTATAATTAAATGCCATAATTTTAAAACGACCTCTATGCGTCAAATCATCAAAAATTTTTATCGAACCTTCATTTTTTAAATTTTCATCAAAAACTTCAGTTAAGTCATAAGAATAATATAAACCATTGTTCTTTTGTTCAATTTTTGGTTCTCTATTCATAAACATTCTTCTATACATAGCAGAAAAATTAGATGCCACACCACCAGAAATAAAAATATTTTTATCTTTAATTAAATCATAATATTTAACCAAAAATTCTAATAAATTTTCTTGACTATTATTAAGAAATATATCCATTTTTTCTCCTTTATATTATTTTAACATTAAAATACTCTGATGTCAAGATTAAAAATACAATGTTTTATTGCACATATCCCCAATTTTTCATAAGAAATATAAACAAAAAAATAACTCTTTTTCAAGAGTTATTTTTAATTTATTAAATTGCTTCTTCCTCTTTTTCCACTTTAACAGGAACAACTGAACGATATTTCTTAAGTCCAGTTCCAGCAGGAATAAGTTTTCCAATGATGACATTTTCCTTAATACCAACAAGATTATCAACTTTGCCTTTTAAAGCAGCATCAGTAAGAACTCTTGATGTCTCTTGGAATGATGAAGATGATAAGAATGATTCTGTCATAAGAGCAGCTCTTGTAATTCCAAGAAGCATTCTTCTTGCAATTGCAGGTCTGCCACCTTCACGAAGTGTCTTTTCATTTTCTTCATCACATCTTGAAATATCAACAATTTCGCCAGTAAGAAGATTTGTGTCTCCAGCATCTTCAATCTTAACTTTCTTAAGCATTTGACGAATGATGATTTCAACGTGTTTATCATTAACCTTAACATCTTGTCCACGATAAACTTTGATAACTTCAGAAAGAAGATATTGTTCAAGTCCTTTAAGACCTTTAGTTCTAAGAAGGTCAGATGGGTTGATTGCCCCAGCGGTAAGTTGTGTTCCTGGTTCTACCTTTTCGCCATCTTTAACACGAAGAACAGCAGGTTTTCTAACTTCATAGTCAACATCGCCTTCGCCAGTAATGATTGTGATAACATAGTTCTTAGCATCTTCCTTAATCTTAACGCGTCCAGCAACTTCAGAAAGCAAGCATTCACCTTTTGGTTTTCTTGCTTCAAAGATTTCTTCAACTCTAGGAAGACCTTGAGTGATATCGGCAGCAACTGCAGAACCACCAGTGTGGAAGGTTCTCATAGTAAGCTGTGTACCAGGTTCACCGATTGATTGAGCAGCAATAATTCCAACTGCTTCGCCAAGAGTAACCATATCTTTGCCAGCCATATTTCTTCCATAACACTTAGCACAAACACCATGTTTGCAACGGCAAGTGATAAGAGAACGAATTTGAACTTCCTTAATTCCAGCATCAACAACTGCTTTTGATTGTTCTTTTGTTATCATTTCGTTTGCTTTAACAATGATTTCGCCAGTCTTTGGATTGACAATATCTTCAACAGCAACACGACCATAAATTCTTTCGTCAAGAGTTTCTTGAACAAATCCGTCAGAAACGAGTTCGGAAACAGTAACTCCTTTAACTTTTTCGCCATTATCAGCAAAGCAGTCTTCAGTTGTAATGACAACATCTTGAGATACATCAACAAGACGACGAGTAAGGTAACCAGAGTCAGCGGTTTTAAGAGCGGTATCGGAAAGACCTTTTCTTGAACCACGAGAGTTAATGAAGTATTCAATTGGAGTTAAACCTTGTCTAAAGGAAGATTTAATTGCAGTATCATTCTTTGTTGCAGATGCAGTAGCTTTAATACCAATCATACCACAGTCACTGTTCAATTGCACTTTATTACCACGAGCACCAGAAAGAACCATAAGGCTGAATGGGTTGAAGTCGTCAATTGACTTAACAACAGCATCTTGCACCTTGTTTACTGCGTGGTTCCAAATTTCAATGTTGGCATCAAGTTTTTCATTTAAAGTGATAAGACCACGACGAAGAAGTTTTTCGTTTTCTAAAACTTGGTCTTCTGCTTCCTTCAAAATTTCTGCCTTTTCCTTTGGTTCGTCAATATCATAGATGTTGACAGAAATTGAAGCAAGAGTGGAATATTTATAACCAATTTCCTTAAGTTTATCTACAAGTGTAGCAGTTTCAGTTGTGCCATACTTATTATAAACATCACCAACAAGATTTTTAAGTTCTCCTTTCTTAACAGGTTTATTGATTTCAAGTTCGCAGATATTATCTTCAATTGTTCTATCTACATACCCTAAATCTTGTGGAATAATGTTGTTAAATAACACACGACCAACAGTTGTTGTTACACGCTTTGTATAAGTTTTTCCGTTATATTCTTTTGTAAGTCTAACTTGACATTCTGCTTGAAGGTCAAGATTTTTTGTTTGATAAGCATAAATCATTTCATTTCTTGAAGCGAAAATGCTACCTTCTCCCTTAGCACCAGGTCTAACAAGAGTTAAGTAGTAGCAACCAAGAACAACGTCTTGAGATGGAGTAACAATTGGTTCGCCGTCAGAAAGTTTCAAAATGTTGTTTGAAGCGAGCATTAAAGTTCTTGCTTCAGTTCTAGCATCAATTGAAAGTGGAATGTGAACAGGCATTTGGTCACCATCGAAGTCAGCGTTGAAAGCAGCGCAGGCAGATGGGTGAAGTTTGATTGCCTTTCCTTCAACAAGAACAGGCTCAAATGCTTGAACAGAAAGTCTGTGAAGAGTTGGAGCACGGTTCAAAAGAACTGGGTGGTCTTTAATGACATCAGCCAAAATATCCCAAACAACAGGTTTTTCTCTTTCAATCATACGTTTTGCAGTTTTTATGTTGTTTGTCAAATTCATTTCAACAAGTCTGTTCATAATGAATGGTTTGAAAAGTTCAAGAGCCATTTCTTTTGGAAGACCACATTGATAAATCTTAAGTTCTGGGCCAACAACGATAACCGAACGACCAGAATAGTCAACACGCTTTCCAAGAAGGTTTTGTCTGAAACGTCCTTGTTTACCACCAAGCATTGCAGAAAGTGATTTTAAATCTCTTTGTTTAGAACCTTGAACAGCCTTTCCTCGTTTACCATTATCAATAAGGTTGTCAACTGCTTCTTGGAGCATTCTCTTTTCATTTCTAATAATAACATCAGGAGCACCAAGTTCCATAAGTTTCTTCAAACGATTGTTTCTGTTGATAACACGACGATACAAATCGTTTAAGTCACTTGTTGCATATCTACCACCGTCCAATGGAACCATAGGACGAAGATCTGGTGGAAGAACTGGAATAACATCAAGAACCATCCAAGTTGGGTTGTTTCCACTCTTTCTAAATGATTCCACGATGTCAAGTTTCTTTGCTGCCTTAATTTTTCTTTGACCTTTAGAAGTTTTAAGTTCTTCTTTCAAATCTTTTGCTTCTTTTTCAAGGTCAACATCGCCGAGAAGTTTTTTAATTGCTTCTGCGCCCATGCCAGCATCAAAACTGCCATAACCAAATTTTTCAATAGCATCACGATATTCTTTATCAGTTAAAATTTGTTTATATTCTAAATCTGTGTTTTTAGGGTCTGTTACGATGTAATTGATATAATAAACCACTTGCTCCAAAGTTTTTGGAGTAAGGTCTAAAAGCATACCAATACGAGAAGGAACGGTTCTGAAATACCAAAGGTGTGTGACAGGACAAGCAAGTTCGATGTGCCCCATTCTTTCACGACGCACCTTGCTTCTTGTGACTTCAACACCGCACTTATCGCAGATAACACCACGATAACGGATTTTCTTATATTTTCCGCAGTGACATTCCCAGTCCTTTTTAGGTCCGAAAATTCTTTCGCAGAAAAGACCGTCTTTTTCTGGTTTTTGTGTTCTATAGTTGATAGTTTCTGGTTTAGTCACTTCACCATGAGACCATTCCCTAATTTTTTCAGGTGAAGCGATACCAATTTTAATTTTTTCAAAGTTATTAAGTTCAAACATAACAATCCCCTAAAATTAATTTCTATATATTCTCTTTTGTAAGTTTATAATTCTCTTTCATTTTTAGTATTTGTATAAAGCACCATTTTCTATTTAATTTAATTGTCTTAATTGCGAAAATGGAAATCTTATTTTCATTTTCGCCCCTCTAATGGAGGGGTAGGTGGGACGGGGAACCGAGAGTTTAGCGGTTAGGCAAAGCCGTGTCCGCGTTAAAAACTATTGGTGCCACCCCAGAATTATTCGTCAAAATCTCCAAAGTCGTCAAACAAGTCAATATCGTCAAGTCCTGCTGTTGAAGTTTGTTCTTCGATTGCTTCTTCAATATCACTCTTCTTTTCTTCTTCATCACCATTTGAGTTGACAATTTCGTCAAGGTCAAGAGTGACATTCTTAAGGTCATTTTCCACTTCATTTTCAAGACTTGGTTTATCGTGTTCGTCTTGTGAAAGTTCTGGCAAGTCAATTTCTTCGTCATTTTCAGTCAAAATCTTAACATCAAGAGCAAGAGCTTGAAGTTCTTTCACAAGAACCTTGAATGACTCTGGGATTCCAGGTTCAGAAATAGGTTCGCCCTTAACAATTGCTTCAAATGTCTTAACACGTCCAACAACATCATCAGATTTAACAGTGAGCATTTCTTGAAGAACATGAGAAGCACCATAAGCTTCAAGAGCCCAAACTTCCATTTCACCAAATCTTTGACCACCGAAGAGTGCTTTACCACCAAGTGGTTGTTGAGTGATAAGTGAGTAAGGCCCAATTGAACGAGCGTGAATTTTGCTGTCAACCATGTGGTTAAGTTTAAGCATATACTTAATACCAATAGTTGTCTTGTTTTCAAATGGTTCACCTGTTCTTCCGTCATAAAGTTGAACTTTTCCATCTTCTGGGAAGTTGTTTTCTTTGAGAAGTTCTTGGATTTTGCCAACATCAGCACCATCGAATGCTGGAGTTGCCACTTTCCAACCAAGAGAACCAGCAACAAGACCTAAGTGAACTTCGAGAACTTGTCCTAAGTTCATACGAGCAGGAACGCCCAATGGGTTTAAAATGATATCAAGTGGTTTACCATTTGCCATGAATGGCATATCAGCTTCAGGCATAACAATGGAAACAACACCTTTGTTACCATAACGACCTGACATTTTGTCGCCGACAGAGAGTTTTCTCTTTTGAGCAATGAAAACTTTAACAAGTTCGTTAACACCTGGTTCAAGTTCGTCTTTGTTCTTTCTTGAGAATACTTGAACATCAACAACGACACCACCTTTACCGTGTTGAACACGAAGTGAAGTATCTCTAACTTCTCTTGCTTTTTCACCAAAGATAGCACGAAGAAGTCTTTCTTCTGGGCTAAGTTCTGTTTCGCCCTTAGGAGAAACTTTACCAACCAAGATGTCCCCTGGTCTTACTTCAGCACCAATTCTAATAATACCATTTTCGTCAAGGTTCTTAAGTGCTTCTTCGCCAAGGTTTGGAATATCACGAGTGATTTGTTCGTCACCAAGTTTTGTTGTTCGACATTTGAGTTCTTCAACTTTAAGACAGATAGAAGTGTAAACATCTTCTTTAACAAGTCTTTCATTAATAATGATAGCGTCTTCGAAGTTGTAACCTTCCCAGTTCATATATCCGATAAGGACATTTTTACCGAGAGCAAGTTCGCCATTTTCACAAGAATAGCCATCAACAATGACTTGACCTTTCTTAACTTTATCGCCTTTCTTAACGCAAGGTTTTTGGTTAACACAAGTTTCATCATTTGTTTTTTCAAATTTAGTAAGTGTGTAGATATCTTCGTCGCCGTCAGAATTTTTAACTCTAACTTCATCAGCACTAACATAACTTACAACACCATCATTTTTGCAGATTAAACAGTGACCACAGTCGCGAGCAACAATTTCTTCCATACCAGTTCCAACAACTGGAGATTCAGGTCTCAAAAGTGGAACTGCCTGACGTTGCATGTTTGCACCCATAAGTGCACGGTTTGCTTCGTTTGAGTTAAGGAATGGAATGAGTGATGTTGCAACAGAGATAAATTGTCTTGGAGAAGCATCAACAAGGTCAACTTGTTTTGCTGGAACATCGATAACATAGTCTTTGTGACGGCAAATAATTCTCTTGTTGATAAATCTTCCTTGTTCGTCAAGTGGTTCAGTTGCTTGTGCAATATATGCTGTATCTTCAATATCAGCCATATAGTATTCACATTTGTCAGAAACAACACCTGTTTCCTTATCAACTTTTCTATATGGAGTTTCAAGGAAACCATATTCGTTCACTTTTGCGTAACTTGTTAATGTGTTAACAAGCCCGATTGCTTGACCTTCTGGAGTTTCAATAGGACAAATACGTCCGTAGTTTGTGTAGTGAATATCACGGATTTCAGCATTTGCTCTTTCCTTTCTAATACCACCAGGTCCAACAGCGGAAACACGGCGTTTTTGTGTGATACCTGAAAGTGGATTTACTTGGTCCATAAGTTGAGAAAGTTGAGAAGAAGCCACGAAGTCACGGAGTGCTCTATTTACAGCCTTTGGATTTACGATTTGTCTTGGAGTAACTTCGCTTAATTCCTTACCTTGAAGTGTTTCTCTAACATTAGAAACAAGTTTAGTAATTCCAGAACGGAAGTGGTCATAGAAGAGTTCGCCAACAGTGGCAATTCTCTTATTTGACAAGTGTTCAATCTTATCTGTTTTAGCAATTCCTTCCAAAACATCAAGATACATACTAATAGATGCTAAAATATCGTCCATTGTAAGAGTTGTAATCATTAAGTCTTTTGCTCTTTCCTTAATTGCTTGCAATCTCTTTTCTTTGGTTTTGTTTTCTTTTAAGATTTCTTTTAAAACTGGATAGTAAACTTCTTCCAAAATTCCAAGTTCTTTTTCATCGCAAGGGAAAACATCAGAAAGTCTAACTCTGTTATTTCCACGAACAAGATATTTTTTGTCAGGAAGTTGAAGCCAAACTTCATTGATACCACTTGCTTTAATCTTGTTTGCAGTTTCGGCATCAATTTCCATACCCTTTCTAACCAAGATTTCGCCATCTTCGGTCACAATGTCTTCAGCAGCTTGTTGTCCTGTGATACGCTTTGCGATGGAAAGTTTTTTGTTTAAGTTATATCTACCAACACGAGAAAGGTTGTAATATTGGTCAGAGAAGAACCAAAGGTTCAAATAGCTTCTTGTTGTTTCTGCAGAAGGAACATCAGCAGGACGAGTCTTTCTTGCAAATTCCAAAAGTGCTTCTTCTTGTGTTTGTTGAGTTTCTTTTTCAAGAACATGTTTAACAAGTCTATGGTCACCAAAAAGTTTGCAGATTTCATCAGCAGTATAACCAAAGCATTTAAGGAAAAGTCCAAGAGTTATTCTGTTTCTTCTGTCGAGAACGATGTTAAGGACTTCATTAGCCCCTTGTTTAACTTCAATATACATACCACGCTTTGGAATGATTTGTCCAACAAGTGTGGAATTGTCTTGATTATTGTCACGAAGAAGGTAGTAGTTTGGAGATTTGATAATTTGATTTACAACAACTCTTTCAACGCCATTGAAAATGAAAGAGCAGTCCTCAGTCATATAAGGAATATCCCCAAGGAAAACAACATCTTCAACTGCTTGTCCGGTTTCTTCAACAACAAAACGAGCCTTAACATTCAAAGGAATAGAATAAGTTGCACTTCTTCTCTTGCATTCCTTTTTAGAATATTTAGGTTCTTTATCCATAACAATATCGAGAAAATAAAGTTTAGCCTTACCGCTGTAATCTACGATAGGCGAAAACTCGTCTAAAACTTCTCTAATACCATTCTTCAAGAAATCTTGGAAAGAGTTTCTTTGAATTTCAAGAAGAGGTGGAATATCAATGTAACTTTTAAGTTGAGAAAAAGTATATCTCTCAGCGTTTCCGAATTTTTGTTTTTTAATTGCAACTGACATAAAACACCCCTAAAATTAGATTAAAAAAAGGAAATAAGAAAGCAAATCTGCCGTCTCATTTCCCCAATTATTTAGTTAAAAAATAGCGCTTTTCTTCCACATTAGATTATTAACCACTTTATTATATCAATTTTATTCCGCATTTGTCAACACTTTTTTTAAAAATTTTTTACAATTTTCAAAATTTTTGTCAAAACACTCACATAAATTGAATTTTTTGCATTAAATGTGGATAGATTTAATCTTAAGCATAATTAAAAATACCACATTTAAAAATAAAAAGCAACTAAAATCAAAACATTTTTAAATTTAATTTTATTCTTCAATAGTTAAATTTTTACCAAATTTAAAAATTTTAAACAATAAAAACAAAAAAGCGAGAAAATAATTCCCCGCTTTTTAAAGTCATTATGCTACAATTCCTAAAAATGTATTGTCAACACATGCTCCAATGTTGTTTACATTCATTCTATAACTAACTCCACCGACTGATGAAGTTGATGTGTAAGTTGTAAAAGTAATATTTTGACTATATACAGGAGCCAAATGACTAACATCTCCTGCAAAACTCTCCTTTACATATCCGCCGTTACTTAAAATCCTATGACTAATATTGCCTTCTAATTCATTTGTAAAACCTATTGCTGTTAAAGGATCTTCACTTACACCATCAGAATATTTATATTCCCCGCTTACCACAGCCAAAGTTGCCACATTTTCTTCAAATGAAGAAGAAACCATATCATAAATTCCAGCAACAACAGTTGAAGTTGAAATTGTGTTTTTAACATCAATAGAACCTGCTCCTAATGTTCCTACAATTTCGCCATAGTTGATAATTGAATTAGCATTATAAACATAAATAGTTATTTCTGAATTTATATTAATAGTATTTGCAGAATTTCTATAACTTTCAGAAAGCACACCATTTGTGTCTACTGCAAAATCTGTAGAAAGAGTGCTAAGATTTGTTATTGAACTTTCAACATTTTCATAATTAGCATGGTTATCTATCGCTGTTTGTATATCACTTTGAGCATTTTCACTTAAAGTTGCATCAATCGTTATGCTCGCTTGAGAATCAACAAGACCTATAACACCACCAATATTTACTTCAGAAACAGATGTGCTAAGAATGTTTAAGTTGCCATTATAACTAAAGTTTGTGATGCTCAAACTAACAAGTTCGCCATCTAGTGTTCCAATAAGTCCACCAAGCGTCATAAATGCTGTAAAACTTGCATTAATGTGAATATCATTCATTTCAGTGTTATCGTTTACTAGTCCAGCAAATCCACCAACGCTTAAAATTCCTGTTGTTGATGTCGTGTCGCTCAAGTCAAGACTTTGAGAAATGTTAATATTATCATAAATTCCACCACTTACAAGTCCAGCAAACCCACCAACCGCAGATGGCGTGTATGGAAGCATTGAAAAGATTTGCATAAAACTACCTGTTCCAACAACATTTACTTCAGACACAGTTCCTGCACTTTCACCAGCAACAAGTCCACCATAGTTAAAGGCATTAATAACAAATTCGTCTGTGATTGTTAATGTTAATTCTCTTGCAGTCACATTTTGGTCAATAAATCCAACCAAACCACCTACTTTTGCACCTATAATTGAAACACCTGAATTAACTTCAATTTGATTTAATTGTCCCGAACCACTTGCCACACCAATTACAGAACCTGCAAATGAATAATATCTATAAACAGTAGAACTGCTGTTAAAGTTGTTGTTTTCTCCTGCAATATAAGTTGCTCTTGCAGAAAGTGATGATTCAACATTTGAAATTAAATAATTTCCAATTGCCACACCAACAAGTCCACCAACAATATTTCTACCAGTAATCATCATGTTATTGTTGCTTAAAACATTAACATTTGCTATTGTTCCACTATCAAGTCTTCCAGCAATCGCTCCGACCGCTTGAGAATTAGTGAATACCATTTCCACAGGTTCAAAGTTGAAATTTAAAAGTGTTCCAATTGCATCAACTCTTGACGAACTTCCAACTTCGGCAAACAAACCTGCGAGTTGCAAACTTGAACTTGAAACCATGTGCATATTGCTAACAGTCAAGAAGTTTCCTTCTATATAGCCCATAAATCGAGTGGTATACAACTGACTATTAGATGTAAATTCACTATAATCAATGTTATTAATAATTCTATAATAAGCAAAGTTATAATTATTTCTGTCATTCTCATTAAGGATATAACTTTCAAAAGTTTCCGCCCTGTCAAGCAAGATAGGATTGTAAGCACTACCTGTTTCTCCTGCGGCCTCGGTGTTAGCATAATTGTATCTAACCGTGACTACACCAGTTTCGCTATCCACAATTTCTTCAGTTGAATATAAATATCTTTGAGAGAAAGCAGTAATGTTTGGAGCAACAAGTTCTAACCTATTCACATTAAAGACTTTGCCATTGAAAGTGGAAGAAGAATTTTCATAATTATAGAACCAAACTGAATTATAGTTTCTTGAAGTTGTATGAGTGAAATTTTTAAAGTTTTCTTCAAAATTACTACCATCACTAATTGTAAATTCTCTTAAAGACAACGCTCTGACATTATGTCTATCAGGATTTGCATCAAGTGTTGAAATGGACACATTGACATCTTCTGGAACAGTAACACTAATATCATTGCCATAAATTCCATTAACATTTGTTAACACAATTGGAGTATCTATATTAGATTCAGAAATTGTAGAGAATTGTGAAAGATAATAACTATCCCAAATATAGCCACTATTTGCTCTAGCAAAACCAAAACTTTGCGTGTTGTAACTTGATAATATGCTCGTTGAGAAAGAAGATCTAATTTCTCCTTCAGTTTCATTCATAAAGACGAATCCTGCAGAGAATGAACCTGCTTCTTGCATATTGATATTTGTATAACAATCTCTAACAAGTCCAGAATTTAAGAAAACAAAGCCAGCAATTGTATTTCTAGATTGAATAAAATCATCATCTCCTTGATAATAAACATTATTTGGTCTAACAATATTTTCTTCCACTCCAGACACATAAGAAGTGTAAATTTCTCCAGAATTTTGAAGAACAAACCCAGCAGTGTATTCAGTTGAAAGGTTTGTATCGTTTGTTAAGCTTCCTCCTCTAAATGTCGAAGACGAAATTGTTCCCGTATTCGTTCCTACAAACCCAGCCAAGTTTACACTTGTCAAAATGTCAATTGATGTCATTGAATTTGTGATTATTCCATTATTATTTCCCACAAGTCCAGCCACATACGAGCCAGAAACAGTGTTTGTGTATGTTATGGAAATTGCTGAATTGTTTGACGAAATAACTTGGCAATTTGTTATTATTGCATCATTTGTTGCAGCAAGAAGTCCAACCGTAAATGAATTTGCAGCCATAACAAAATTGGTTGTGGAAACAATATCAATAGTGACATTTTTAAAGACAACATCATTTGTTAATGTTGCATTACCGATTGTTGTGAATACACCCGCATTTAGAACTGTGCTATCAAATGAATAATTTCCACCAATCATGATTGAATAGCCATTTCCATCAAAGCCAGCAATTTGAACATCAAGTGGAGTAAATTGGTCATATTCTAAACTATCTTCATTAGGAAGTGTAATATCGTTAAGTAAAATGTAATACTCTCCATCTTCCATATTTAAGAAGTCTTCATAACTTTCAATAGGCAAAGGACTTTCGTCAGTGCTTTGTTGATGAATTGAGAAAGTAAATACAGTGTATATTTCGTGTTGTTCATAATTTGAATTATCTTCACAAATGTATACCCCATTACTCATTGCATATTGTCCGCTGGCTGTAAAGTAATATATATCTTGCGCTGGTTCATACAATCTTATCGCAGTAAACGTATAACCATTAATAATATAATAGTCATCTCGTAAGCCCTTTCCAGTTTCAAGAGTTTCTGTTATCCCTGTAACGTTATTATGAACTTGGAAGACTACAGAGTTAGTTAAGTTATTTATGAAGTTTTCAACACTTGCCACAACCTGTGCATTTGAAGAATCATATTCCATAAAATCCCAAACATCAAACGACAAGGTATAAGCATTTCCGATTGCAGTTGAAATAACGCCGTCATTCATGCCCCTAACCAAATCTTCATTGACTCCCTCTACATATTGATAATTGAAAACATATTCCATGACATATACAACAATTTCTTGAGAATATTCAATGGTAACATTGTCTACTATACGGCTAGCATAAACATTAATAACAAGTCTATACCCTACATCACCAGTGTAAGAAATTTCATTTGAAGTGATGTTAAGATTATAATTTCTGTTTTCTCCAGTTAAAGTCGCAATGTCAGGGTTTGAAACAGTGATTTGAATGTCGCTAAGACCAAAGCCATAGTAATCAAGTGTCATTCCATAACTTAGTCCCCTTGCAACATAATAAACATCACTTTCATTTCTGTCATCAAACGACAAATTAACATAATTAGCAAGTTTTGTTGTTAAATTAATTTGAGTTTCATAACTTGTTAAGCCGTTATCCATATAATCCATAGAAATGTCAAAGGTTATTGGCATACCATCTTCCACTCCACTAGATGACAATAGATAGCGAATATAAATTCTACCATTGTATTCAATTCTATCAGAACCAGTAAGTCCTAATGCAGTGTTTAATTCATTAAAATAGTCAATCATTTCATCATATGTGAAGGTAAATGTTCCATTTCGATAATTTCCAAATTCAATATCAGGAACAAATTGAGGAACGCCATTTGTCGATGTTTGATAAACAAATGTGAAAACAGCCTCTCCAGCACCTTCATTATAGTTTATCGTATTATTTGAAATTGTGAAGCTTTCAAATTCAGCATCAACTGGGTCAACACTAATTTCCAAAATTCCATATTGAGAAGGAACAATCACTTGGTCAGCAATAGAAATGTCATTGATATTTGAATAGTTATCCACCACCAAATTAGTGATTTTTGCTTCACTTAAGTTGAAAATATATTCACAGAAAACCCCATTTTCAAGTTCATTAGCATAGAAAACAATCTTATAAGTGCCGTAAATGTTTTCCACACCTTTATTTTGATAAGCCTCACTTTCTCTATTTACTGATAAATAGAAATTGAAAACATTGTCATTTGAAGGGTCTCTTTCAAATCTTAAAATAAACAAATCGTTTGCATTATCATAAACATTAACATAACTTAACCACTCATCAAAATTATCAACCCCCGTTGCATCCATTTTTGATTGGATAGATTTAAACACTTCTCCACCATCATCAAGCATGAAAATTTGATAATAAGCAAATTCTTCATTAATTGATTCAATGAAAAGTTTATCATTAAAAGTCTCATTAGTTTCCATTGAAATCATATTTGAAGCAGTGTAAATATTAGTTGCAGTTTCTCTATATCTAACATTAACACTAACATCGCCATCAGATTCTTTTCCGATTGTCATACGATATGGAGAACCATTAATTGTGGTTTCAAGATAAGCACTTAAAGTGTAAGTATCAACACCTTCGCCCACATTATCTTTTCTAATAAATGTGACTTGTTGTCCATTTACAATGCTTCTAGTATAATTTCCTTCAGTTCCATTTGTTCCTTGAACAGAAACATTTAACGAAGTGTTCTCTTCCAACCTAAAACTAATGTCTTTATATCTTAAAATTCCATCACGAGAAACTGACCAGTCAACTTCTTCATTTCCATTTTCATCAACAATGCCAGTTTTGTGTTCAAAGTCATAAGTCGCAACGGCATAAATTGATGTTTGTCTTGAACCATAAACATTAATTCCAGTATTATCAATGATGTTATTCTCTAAATTAGAAGAGTTTGCAGTATAGAAAACTGATTCCTTAACATCTTTATTAAAGAAATTAACAACATATAAGTAAATGTCAATTGTTTCTTGAACATTCAAGATGCTTTGCAATCTAAATGTTGCAAGTCCTTCGCCCATCGTGGTGATGTTTCCATTAATATCAACATTGATAATGCCAGACGAAGTAGAAATAATTTCAGCATCTCTTGTGTCGATAGCAAAAGGATAAAGGCTTTGATTAATTGGTGAGTATGTGTTTAACTCATCAACAATATCTTGTGGAACAATGTCACTGCTTTGAGAACTTACAAGTCCAGCAACATTGAAATAATATGTAAGATAAACATATTCATCTCCACCTGTCAGTCTAAAATCATCTTTTGTTAGTCCAATATTTACAGGTTGATATGTAAATTCAGTCTTTTCAATAATATTATTATACTTAGAATCTGAACGACCTATGACTAAATAATCTCCGTAATAAATCGAAGTTGAAACTTCGGATTGGCTATAATTATTACTGGTAATTTCACCTCTTGAAACATAGGTTAAAACTTCAAAACTTACATTTGTTGATTGTAGATAAGCATTTTGACTTTCAACTGCATTTCCAATAGCAATAATCGTGTTATTACTATAGCCCTCAACATCAAGTTTACCTTCATTTCCATCAGTATAAATCATAAACATTGAAGCATCGTAAGCACTTCTTCCATCATCAACTGCTTCAACACTATTTGAAGAAATTAAGTCATTATTATCAAATACATTATATAAAATATTTGCAGAAGTGCCATAACCAGAGCTTATTTCATTTCCAAATCCATAATTATCAACACCAATAATTCCGCCAACATAATCATATCCCCTAACAAAAACACGAGAAATATTGTCATAAATATGAATATTTTGACTAACTTTATTTTCTGTAATGCCAATCATTCCAAAGCCAACAATTCCGCCAACAGCAGTTTGATATCTTGCATTGTTAGAAGTTGCCACATATTGACAATCAACTTCACCACCAACAATAAGGTTTTCTAAAACAAGTGGTTGAACATCATTTTCTGATTGTCCTAAAGATGGTTGAGGATCACGGACTGGTATAGATTCAGCATAGCCAGCAATTCCACCAGCATAAACTGTTGCAGTATTATCTGTTGCGTCAGAATTTGTGTCAACAATTTCAATATTTACATAAGCAGAATAAGTTGAATAACCATAGATGCTTAAGGTTTCATCATCAACTTTTGTGATATTTCCACTTGTTGCTCCCGCAACACCACCGACATAAGTCTGCCCATAAGCATTAACAATAAGTTTAGCACTATAGTAAGCTAAATTTTTTACTGATTGATTGCTAAAGCCAAATTCCCCAGCCACATCTTCAATAGTGTAATAGAAATCATTGCCACTTTCTGCATAACTTTGCATAAGTAAAGCATATTCTTGCACATTATATGCAGGGAAATACTGTTTAATTTCCCCATAGTTGAAACCAATCATTCCGCCAATATAGGCATTAGTTGCTGTGTTTATTACTCTTGAAGAATTTTCAATGTTAACCGAAACATTAGAGAATTTACCGTAATTAATCCCCGTAATAAGTCCAACATAATTGTAATCTCCCACCAATGTGGTGTTAATTGAACCAGAGATTGTCAAATTCTTAAGATATGCCCCTTCTTCAATTTCTGCAAAAAGACCATAGTAATTGATATTATTAAAACTCAAACTATGAATTCCGAGCGATTCACTTCCAGCAGTTGAAACAAGATTAACTCCAGAAATTCCCGCTTGAGATGTTGTTCCAACAATACTTCCGCTAAAACCGATTAAAGTGTCTGTGCTAAGACCAATTGTTGCCACATTCATAAGGTTTGAAAGGTCAATTAAATTTCTGATTTCATAGTGGCTTGAAAGTGTTTTTTCATTTGTTCCAATCGCCATAACATCGTCTGGCGTTTCCAAAATATAGCGATTATTTTCTGAGCCATTTCGATAAGAAACATCAATTTCAACAGGGTCATGGTTGTCAATAACCGAAGCACTTTGTCCCCATTCAATTGGATAGATATAAATTTTGCCTGCCAAAGTTTCTGTAATATCATCAACATTACTTGTTGTATCATAAAACTCTTGTGCAGAAACAGTAACAACATAAGTTCCTGCAAGTTGTTCAACAATTGTCACTTGAACAAGGTCATTAGAATATACATTGTTTGGCACGTATTCATATCTTAATGTGGAATTTGTCGCATTTTGTGGTGTAACATAAATCACAAAACTTTCTTCCAAATTACTATTTGTGAAAACAATTTCATCAACAACAGAAGCGGTTGAAATATCTGTTACAGGAGTATATCTTTCAGCCACAATGTTGATGTCATATCTCATTTGTGTGTAATCTCTTTGACTAACAAAAGAGTGAATAGTAAAATTAGCCTCTTGATTAACTTCATGAACATATGTCAAAGTGTTAAGGTCAAAATATCTAGATTGCCCAATATAAAATTGATTTGTGAAAGAAAGTCTAACATTGTTATATGTTTGTCCGTCATATTCAATGCCATTTAAAACAATATCGTCTTCAACAAAGAACATAAACCCATTTTGGAATTGAATGGTAATATCTTTAACATAAGTTCCAATGGAAATTGTAACAATTGTAGAAGTTGGAGCGGCTTGCATATCCAAATTATCAACAACATAGTAGTAAATGAATTTATTGTCATAATTTTCTGCAACAAGATTTGAAATTAGATAATCATCAAAAGTATCATTATCAATAGAGAATCTAAGTTCATTATCTTCTTCATTTGGAATCCAATTCTCTGTAAAATATGTCATAAAATCATTTAGGAATAGGTCTGTAAAAGAATATTGATAAAAGTTATATGAAGCACTGGTTTCAGCACGAATAGTAAAACTTACTTGCCTGTCTTCTTCTGGAATATAACTACTATCTCCATAGTAAACAACGTTGTCAACAGCATATCGCCCATTGTTTAAAAAGACAAATTCACTCAAAAGAGAGTAAGAAATAATGTTTACCGTAAAAATGTAAGTATCCGTTTCTCGCGTATAAGTATTTGGATTTACCACATAACCACTAACTAAGAATGTGATTGTTGTTTGTCCATTACTCAAAGTCTCAATTTGGAAAGTATTGCCAAGGGCATTTGTTCTTACAACTCCATCAACCCAACCAGCATTTACATTTTCATTTGATGTCACACTTTGAATGTTCCCACTAAATGTAATACTTGAAAATTGATTATATTCCACAACATAACCTTCACTTGATTGAGTTGTAGGATTAAGTAATTCCAAATTTAAAATATCAGAATATAAAACATCTTCGCTTGATGATAATCTTTCATAAAATGCGATATTTCCTATATCAGAAATTTCGATTGATGTTGTTTCTGGTTTCATTGTGTCAATAACAGTAAATGTCACAGTTGTTGAAGTTCCATTATCTAACAAAATGTTATAAACCCCAGTTCCTGTCATTCTTGATCTAACACCAAAATTGAGATAATAAGATTCCCCGTCAGCAGAAGGCAAACAACAATCTTGCGACATATCAAATGTTACAACATCAGTTCCAGACAAAAATTCAAAAGAAATAGATTGGAAAAGAGCATCTGCATATAAGTAGTTACCAATAAAAATACTTTCGTTCAAACTGTCACGGTAATCTAAATATAATGTTGTTCCATCTCCCATATTTAAATTTCTTTCAATAACTGTTGCACCTTCAACAATTTCATAATAAACCGGAACACTTAAAACATATTCTTCGCCATTTCCATCTAAAATATCTTCGCAAACAACATAAATTGTAAAATATTCAGTATGGTCTGTTCTTTCAGTTGCTTCAATACCCCTAAAATAGAAAGGTGTGGAAAGGTCGTAAATTGGACGATTGCTTGAAATATTTACTGAATTATATTGAAATTCCAAATCTTGACCTTGTTCTTCCGTATTAAATTCAATATAAGCATAAGAATAAACTGGAGAAGCATCTGTGTTGGCACTAACTGAAACTAAAAGTTCTTGCCAGCCAAATTCAGGATATCTATACCTATTATATAATGTAATAGGATTATCTTCACTACTATATTCAGATGCACTTCTACCATTAATCAAAATTTCTTTTGGAGCAACCACAATTTCCACTCCAAAATTTCGACTAATGTTTACGCTTTCGTCTTGAATGTCGTCATCAATCATATTATATTTAACATTGATATTTAAATTTGTGGAAATATTATCAAAAACCAAATGTGAAATTCTTAAATAATAAACTTGTCCTTCAACATCGCTTTCTTGATAATCAAACATATCAACATCAATTAAGTTGTTTGAACCTAACGAAAAATTAAAATCAATTAATTCACTATTATTTAAAACATTAACTTTTAAAATGTAAGTGCTAGAAGTGTAATTTTCAGAATTTGGAACAATCATAATATTTTCGCCAACTTCACCAAACTCCACATTTCCAGTATTCCCGTCAGTTGAATTTAAAAGATAACCACCTTCAATTTGAAGTTCCAAATCTTCCAGCACACTTACTTGATTTACACAAGCAAGTTGTGAAGTATAATTTACTGAATAGTTATAAAAAGCAAGGAAGGTAAAATTAGTCAAAACAGACTCTGTTCTGCCAGTTATTTCGCCATTTAAAGTGAAAACAATGTTTTCATTTTCTTCATCAATATAAGCAGTATCAAAGATATAAGCATCAGCATTTTCATTTGGATTTGAACCAATTTGAAAACGATTAACCACATTATTTTGCGTGTCTACAAAAACAATTTCGTTGTCACTCACACTTTGAAAAGTCATATTTGTAACATCTGGCGCAATGTAATAGAAAGTCATATCTTTGTCAGTTGTATTGCTATCAAAATAATAATAGCCATTATTTGCCACAAATGGTGTGGAATTTGATAAATATAACGAAGATTCATCAAATGTCAAAGTTTCAGAGTGTTGAATAACATTAACACTTATAGTTGTGTATCTATACCCTTCTTCTGTTATAGCCATAATATTGACACTACCGCCCGCCACAGCGGAAACAGTAATTGTCACTTCATTATCGTTATAAACTGGAGAAGAAAGATTAACCACCCCTTCATTGTCCACATTAAATCTCAATGTTCTTGAAAAACCATTTGGAGCATTATTAATCGTGAAAGTCACATCTTGACTTTCGTTCATTCCGCCCAGTTCCAAAGTCAACGAAGAAACACTTGGCGTAACAGTAACTCGAGAAGTATCATATCCACATGAAGCAAAAAAGAGTCCTGCGAGCAAAAATGCAACCGCAGAAAATGCACCAACAATTATTCTTTTTAAAGATTTGGTCATATAACTCCTTTTAATCTCCTATTAATTATCTATATAAATATTAGATTAATTTTTCTTATTATTAAGCAATAACAAAAGTCGAGTCGTAAATCTTAAAACCAAACAAAATTATTAACCGCCGAAAAGTTGTTTTACATAGTCATGAGCAACAACTTGAACTGTTGTTCTTGAAGTTGGTCCAGTAATTAAGAATGCTTGTCCAACACCAGCAGTAACAATTGAGTTTTGTTCTTCTTCATTGATACCACCAGATTTTTTGTAAAGTTCAATAAGGTCGTTTACATCGTTTGGAGCAAGTGAGAAAATAAGTGAATATTGACATGCGTTGATAACCGCAGTTGATTGACGTTTAATTTCATCAGAACCAACAAAGTCAGCAAGGTTTTGAGTAATAACGATTTGCATACCACCATACTTTCTGATACGCTTAGCCATTTGTGCCATGAAGTCCAGAGCGATTGGATATTTAGGGTTAATGAAGATGTGAGCCTCATCAACGGCAACAATAATTTTTCTGTTTTTATGATATTTTTGGTTAAAGTCTTTGTTGTTGATAATTTCGTTATTCAAATATCTAAACACCAAAAGCATTTGTGCGTTCGTAACAGTTGGGTTGTTTCCAGCAACTAATGACTGGAAGTTGAAAGTAACAAAATTTTCATTTGTTTCAATTGATGTAGGGCCATTCCAAAGAGAGCTGTTTCTTCCACCAGTTGAAAATTTCTTTATATAAGTTTCAACAGTCATTAAGTTACGAAGTGAAAATTCATCTTTTGCTGTTTTAAGTCTTTCCAAAATCAAATTATATAAGTCATCAAAAATAGGATAATCTTCTGGCTTAAATTTGGAAAGATTAGTTTTATATGTAATTCCTTTCTTTTTGTAAACATCAATAATTAGAGAGTTCAAAACTTCAAACGCATCAGCATTAATACCTTCCAAAATAACACGGAAGAATTGTTCCAAGAATTGAAGGTGTTGAGTGAAGGAGTCGTCCACACTTTGTTCTTTAATTACTGGTTCTCCATTTTCATCAACTTCTTCAAGTTCTTCTTCACTCGCATCAAGTGATGTAATGATGTGGAATGGGTTGATAATACCTTGGAGTGAAGAACCAACATCGATAAACTTACCACCAAGGTTTCTTGTTAAGTCTTTATATTCATTTTCAGGGTCAAGAATGAAAATCTTACAGTTATCAGCAGCCAAATTTGTCAAAAGAGTTTTTGTTGCATAACTTTTACCAGAACCAGATTTTCCGATAATCATCATATTTGAGTTTACTCTTTCTCTGTCACGCTTAAAGAAGTCAACAAAAACAGGATATTCATTATAGCCCAAATAAATTCCATTAGGGTCTTGAAGAGAATTTGAAATGAATGGAAAAGCCGCAGCAAGAGTGGAAGTTGGCATACCACGCATTGTAGATTTCATAGAATCTCGCCTTGAAACATTGGAAGAAATGAAACCATCGATTTGACGAGAGAACATTTCGCTATATTTGAAGCCTTGTTGTTTAAGCATTGCACGAACGTCTTTCTTTGCCGCATCTTCTGCAATAATATAAGTGTTAACATTGTAAAGTTGTTGGTTATTATTCTTAAGTCCAACAAGCAATTGTCTTAAAGTTTCAAGGTGTGTTTGAAGGTCAATTTGAGCAGAACTTCTTCCCGCCTTACTAAGTTTTGACTCCATTTCCATGATAGCCTTATCGATTTGCTTTTCGGCGTCCATTTTAGGTGTTGGACTAAATTTCATAACAACTCTTGTTCTATCTAATAAGAAGAAAGAAGCAGCCCAAGCATTGCCAACTTGAATAGGATAATCAGTAAGATTAAAGCAACGATATAAATCTTTGTTTACATAAAATTTGGCAATATTAAATTTAATTCTGTCTGGTTTAACCCAGTCCATATATTTATTGAATGGCAAAACATCTAAATCTCTTTCGTCAAATTCCTTTCCTAAGTTTGCTCTCAAAAAGACATAAAGGTCATGTCCTGTCAAAATATTTGCAGTAATTGGGTTAAGAGAAGATGCCATTGCACTTATCATACCTTGACATGTTGTTTCCAAAAGTTCTCTATCTTTATCAAAAACAACAAGATAAAAATAATCTTTATAAACTTTTTGTTGTCTGTTCAACATTTCATAGAAAGAAACTCTCTCTTCAAAGATAGGGCTTCGAGTATCAATTTCTTGTTCAGTAATCTGTCCGTCATATTGCAAATCATACAATGTGTCATATTTTTTATTTTCGTTATATATGTATCTATCCAAAACCATAGGCTTTCTAACCTTAACAATAGAACAAGTTTGGTCATTGTTAAGACGGCGAATAGCATTAGCAAAACTTTCAATAACATTATCTTGGAAATTTTCGGTTAGAAGTGTGAAAAACATCGGTTGAATTTCAACCACCATACCATAATAAGCCCCATAGTTTATAAACCTATCTTGAATGATGCTTTCATAAGGAAGAATTTCAGAAATATCTCCTTTCTTGTTGTCTGTGCCTTTAATAAATTTTTTCTTTTGAACGGAATATTTCAAAAGATAAATCAAAGTAACATAGAAACGGTCATCATCGGCAAGTTTGAAGAATAACGAAACTGCGATGATAAGCCAAGCCACACCAATCCAAATGTGGAAACTAAAATTTGCTGCAAAAAGAATTACAGCAATGGCGGCAAAGATAAACCCTAGCAAAATATCAATACCAGTCACACCGCGGAAAAATTCAAATTTAACTTTTGTTTTTCTTGGAATAATTCTAACCATACTTTTCCCTCTTGAAATTATGATACTACAAATTACCCCAAAAATACAAATAATTTAAATAAAAAAATAAAATAAAAATAAAATATTTTTATATATAAAAATTCAGAAATAGAATAAAAAATTCAATTAAAAAATAAAACAAAGTAAAAAATAATCATAAAATATTATTTTAGATACCACCAAAAGCATTAAAACAATCAATAAAAACACAAAAAAATGCAAAAAAATGATATTTTTTTGCATTTTTTTATTAAATTTCGTTAATTTTTTGTTAATTTTTATTTACAAATAAAAAATAATTCATTAATTTTATTATGTCTTTTGGCTCTGTCAAAAATCTGCTTATTTATAGTAACGCCTTCCTTAACGATTAATTCATTATTTATTCCAAGAAGTGTTCTTGTCGCCACTTTGCCAAGATAATAACTAGGAGAAAGATTTATAACCGTGGGAAGTTCCACTTTTTTATCCATTGCTTCCACTTTTATATCTTCATTCTTAAATCTTGGAAAAATTCTTTTCTTTTTTTTGAAAGAAACAAAAACAACTTCATCTCCAACACTTGAAATAAATCTAGCCCCAATTTCCGCCTTATCGGTTATCAATTTTCTTAGTGTATTTCTATAAAAAAGATAGTCGCGAACAATCCCATAGTCCCCGCCAGAAAGAGAATAAACTTTTTTACGAAATTCATTCTGAAAATGAGAAATTTCCAAAAATGTTAAATTTTGAATTAAAATAACATCATTTTCGCTTAAAATATTGTCATTTTTTAAAAAATACTCTTGTTCACTCTCATCTTCAACAATTATATAACCAACTTTCTTTAAAGTGGAAAAATCAATCCAAGGTTTTAAAACATATCCCACAACTTTTTTATCATCAACTGAAATAACTTGCTTTGAAATACTATCCACATTTCACCCCTTGAAATAAAAGTATGATGTCATATTCAAAAAAATTAAACATCTACAAAATAAGACAATTTTTTCAAAAACATTGATTTATCATAATTTTTGACTATATAACTTAAAATACCATACTTAACACCCATTCAATTATCTTAAAACATCTTTAATTAGACCAAAAATTCAATCAACGATTGTTGACTTTTTTCAAGTTTTTGTGTTAGAATACCATTAGTTTATGTGCAAAGCACTTAAAAGAGGTAAATAAAATGGTAAAAAAGAAAAATGAAGATAAGAAAGATATAATAAACAAAGATATGACAATTGGCGAAGTTTTACAAATTGACGAAAATCTTGCTGAAGTTTTTATGGGATTTGGTATGCATTGTGTTTCCTGCCCAGTAAGTCAAATGGAAACAGTGGAAGAAGCCTGCCTTGTTCACGGCATGGAAACAGATTTCGTTCTTAAAAAACTCAATGAAAATGTGAAACACTAATTAAAAATTTAAAAAATTCCTATAAATTTTAATTTGTGATTACTTTGCCAAAATCTAAACAATAGTGAGGTAAGAAGTATGACAAAGATGTATGAAAATAATGTAATTGAAATGGAAAATGCTGTTGTGTTTTGTCCAATTGAAAATGACAAAGATAAGGCTTTTCAATTTGCTGAAATTGAAAGATTGTGCACATCAGCAAATTTACAAGTTTTAAAAATATTTCATCAAGACATAAAAGCCTTCAATCGCCGAACAATTATGGGCGAAGGAAAACTTAAAGAAATTAAAGAATTTGTAAAAGAAAATGATGTTGATGTTCTTGTTGTTGACTTTAAACTTACAGGTTCACAACTAAGAAACTTGAGCGATGAATTAAACATCAAAGTTTTAGACAGAATTTTGCTTATCATTGACATTTTTGCACTCAATGCAAAGTCAAATGAAGGAAAAATTGAAGTTAAACTTGCTCAAAACAAATATCTTTTAACACGTCTTTCATCAATGCAAGGTAGTTTTGGAAGATTTGGCGGTGCTGGTGTTGGTATGCGTGGACCAGGCGAAACAAAACTCGAACTTGATAGGCGTAAACTTGAAAGCGAGATTTTAACTTTGGAAAAAGAAATTAAAAAAATCAAAAATTCTCGTGAACAAAATCGACTTGCAAGGAAAAAGTCTGGCATAAAAAGTGTTGTAATTGGTGGTTACACAAATGCAGGAAAAAGTTCCCTTTTCAATTTGCTTACAAAAGATGACATTTATGTTAAAGATAAATTGTTTGCCACTCTCGACACCACTTGCCGAAGAATGTTTTTAGGGGAAGATAAATATTGCACTTTGACAGACACAGTCGGCTTTATCAGCAAACTCCCCCACGAACTTGTTGAGAGTTTCTCTTCCACTTTGGAAGAAATCAAAGATGCCGATTTAGTTTTACATGTTGTTGACGTTTCAGATGAAAATTACAAACGAAACATTGATATAACAAACGAAATCTTAGACGACATCGGAGCAACAAAAAATAGACTTGTAATATTAAACAAAACTGATTTAATAAACAAGCCTATTGAAATTAACAAAGACGAAATTCTTTTTTCAGTAAAAAAGAAAACTAATCTTGAAAAACTTAAAGAAGAAATTAAAAATCGATTATTTTAATTAGTTATTATAATTAATATAAAAAACAGGCAATCGCCTGTTTTTTATTATTTTTTACATGACTAAAGAAGTATTTTTGTTACATAATCAATATTATCGGAAGCCGAACTTGCTTGCAAGGGTGAGGCTGATGTTTATACATACTAAGTGATGAGTGTGCGTTAGCACACAAATTCGATAGAATTTATTAAAATTTTATGCTAATAAAATTTTAACATCACATAGTTTATATTATATAAATTAATTTATTTTTGTCTTTGCATTAATGGAGTTAAATCTAAACTAAATTCTTTTCCAGATGCTAATCTAAATATTTCTACATTAGGCATATTTTTTTCAAAATAATCTATAACTTCATCTGTGACACAATGACCTAAAAATAATGCTTTAATTTTATTTTTATTCAAATATTCAATCGTTCTGTCAATTACTTCTTTTTGTTTTTCTAAATTTCTTAAATGAAATCCGCCAAAAACTCCCCAAATTTTTTGTTGCCCTGTTATCTCTTTTGCATGCTCAATAGTGTTACATACGCCCCTATGTCCACAACCTGTTATTACAAAAAGCCCTTTAGAAGTTGTAATTGCAACCCCTGAATCATCTTCTGTATAATCTTTTTGAGTTAATTGTTCATCTAAGGTTGTTGAGAAATTTCCATTTCGTTCAAAGTCAACAACCATCGGAATTTCGCCTAAGAAATAGCAATTTTCATAAAATTTTATAGACTCTCTTGAAATCAAAACATTATGATGTTTTTCTAATTCATCTTCCGTCATAGGAAAACCCACATATTCTTTTTTCCTTATTGACCATCTATCTTTAAAACCTGCAGGATGCATAATAATTGTTTTCCCATCTGGCAAAAAAGGAATTCCATTTGTGTGGTCGCTATGACCATGAGTAAGAATAACTTTTTCAATTTTTGACAAGTCAATACCTAAAAGTTGTGCGTTTTTCAGGAACAAGTCAGAATATCCTGTATCAAGTAAAAAAGTTTTTCCAAAGGCATCAACCAAAACTGATAATCCACTTTCTCCTTTAAAACTGCAATTATCTCTATTTTCTACAATAATTTTTAATGTTATCATAATATATACCCTAAATTTTAAAATTTTTTGCTTTATTATAGTGGTAAATCTTTCTTTTCAAACCAGAACACACCAACAATAAATGTCACAATCCCAATTAAAGCTAAAATTCCAAATTTCCATAAGAAATCCATACCGCCTGACAAGATTGATGTTGCATCAAAAAGTGAAATAATTGATAAATAGTTAAAGAAATTCATTTGCCCGATTCTCATAGCAGCAGGAACAACATCTGAACCAAACAAACCTAAGATTGTGCAAACAAGCATTAAAATGGAAATACCACCGCCAATCGACATTGAATATTTTGAACGATTAAAAATTGAAGAACACATAAAACAGAAACCAGCAAAAGCAAACATTGTTAAGAATGCTCCAAGATTGAGAAGTAAAATTTCTACAAAATTAATGGTAAATTCATTTCCGCCGACAATCCAAATTGAAACAACACTGGTGACAGTTACAAGTAAGAACATTGCAAGGAGAGATAACATAAGATATGTCATTTGTGTCACTGTTACTGTTCTTCTCTTTGTTGGTGTTGAAAGAACATAAGCCATTGAGCCACTATCAACTTGCCCAGCAAGAAGTCCATTTGCCACCATAATAACATATACCATTGGGAGCAAAATTCCAGCAACACGGTAGAAAAGATTGCCAATAATAAGCCCATACATATCCATATCACCAAGTTCTTTTAAAGCGGCAGCAACTTCTTCATCAATTTGATCCATAAGGCTGGCAGATGCTTGCTCTTTTGCACTTATCTTTGCTTGTTCTTCTGTCATATCTGGATATTTTTCTGTATCATCATATTCGTCAAGCCAAAGTTCATAAGTGTTAATTGCAGTGTTTGATATAACTTTTGAAGCCACAGCATAATATTCCGCTTCCGTTTTTTCTTCGTCAGTTGCATCATCTCCAAGATTAAATGTTGCTAAAACTTGGTCATAAATCATTTGGTTAACATAAGAATTTGCTTCTTCTTTAAAAGTATCTTCCGTGTAAACAAAACCTTCTTGTGCAGATTGAGTTTTGTATGATTCCATAGCATAACTTGCAAGTGCTCTTGCTGCTAAACTAGATGCAGTCGCAGTTTCTTCAGTTGCATCTTCTTGTTGCAAATACATTTCATAAGCACTATCTTGAACATATTGCAAATATGAATTTTCAATTGCTGTTATTATGTCTGCAGCACTTGATAAACTATTGTTATCTTCGTGTGCACACATCATAATATACAAAAGTTGCTTTAATTCACTTTCTGTAAAATCAGCATCTGGCATAACAGATGGAAGAATAGATATAATTGTATCGTAGGCACTATTAACAGCATTATTTTTTATCTCTTCCAAAGCCTTCTCTGTCAATTCTGCTCCTGGATTTGTTGTTTGATATTCATTTAATGCATCATTATAATTTGGTTGAATAACTATAGACCACATAAGTTCAGTAAAACCAGAATCATTAATCATTTCCACCCCATTTTCAAATTGAGCCGTGGTTAAGTATAACTCATAACTATCAACTGAATTAGATTTAAGGACTGATTCTTGGTCTGCCTGTTGAAACACACCCTTAAGAGAATCACGAATGTTATCAATTGCCAGACTTCCAAGTGCAATAATAACAATGGCAAGCATAACACAAGTGGCAACAGTCACACATGTCCATTTAACCCAATTCGCTTTCATTGATTGTTTAAAAAGCGCCTTACTAAACATTTTCTCCTCCTTTTAATCTCTCTGCGAGAATTTCTTTAAAATGTTTTTCCAAATTAAACTTAACTTCACTAATGAATTTAAGATGATAATTTTTAAGAACTTTAAACAAATGATTAATTTTATTATCTTCAATTTGAATTGTCACCTGAGAATATTTTTCTTGGTCACGAATGATTTTAAATTTAAGTCTTTTAAATTTTTTATATTCTTCTTTATCCAAAAACTCAATTTTATAAGCCCTAATATCAGAGTTTTTAAGTGCGTTTATATCAGCAATATCGATTATCTTTCCATCAAATATAAGTGCAACCCTGTCACAAGTTGCTTCAAGTTCGTCAAACATTTGGCTACTCATCAAAATTGTTTTGCCTTTTTCTTTCTCTTCCTTGATAAGTTCCAAAAATGTTTCTCTCATAAGCGGGTCAAGTCCAGTTGTCGGTTCATCTAAGATTAAGATGTCTTTATCTGCCATAAGAGCCGCAACAATTGCCGTCTTTTGCTTCATTCCTTTACTCATTCTTTTTAGGTTCGCCGAAGGGTCAAGTTGAAGGCGTTTTATGAGAGAGTTTGCGTAATCCATATTTTTCAATTTAAGCAATTCTGCTTGTGCTTTAAAAAATGAGATACCTGTCGTTAAATCTGGAAATGCAATCTCGCCAGGAATATATGCCACATACTTTTTAATTTCGCAAGAATCTTTCCAAGCATCCATACCTAAAACTTGAACTGTTCCTTGTTGTGGCTTTATAAACCCCATAATATTACGAATTGTCGTGGTTTTTCCACTTCCATTAGTTCCCACAAAACCAAAAGTTTCGCCTTTATAAATAGTAAAATTTAAATCAAAAATTCCGCGACCGTTTCCATAATCTTTTGTGAGGTTCGTGACTTTAATTACTTCTTCTTTTTCTTCCATTTAACCCCTCCAAAATCTTTATCTTCACGATAGAACTGCATAAAGTAATCTTCCAATGTGAATTTAACTTCTTTAAATGATTTAATTTTAAAATCACCTAAAATTTCCACAATTTTATTAATATCTTTATCACAGCAAGCAATTTCTACTTTTAACTTTTCGTCATCTTTATCTTTTATACCATATTTTTCAATGCGTTCCATTTTAAGTTTTGCTTTTGGTAAAGTTTTTAAAAATTTCTCATACTCTTGTTTATCATTAAACAAAACTTCAAAGCTCTTGTTTTCATTGTGTTTAATAAGATTAGTTTCAAAAGTGGAAACAATTCGTCCATCTTTAATAATTGCAATTCTGTCACATGTTGCTTCAACTTCATTAAAAATATGTGATGAAAGAAGAATAGTTTTTCCGCGTTTCTTTTCTTCTTTAATAAAATCAATAAAGTTTTGTTGCATAACAGGGTCCAGCCCGCTTGTTGGTTCATCTAATATGAGAACATCAGGGTCATTCATAAAAGCAGCAACAATGGCAAGTTTTCTTTTTTCTCCAAGACTCATTGTTTTGGTTTCAATCTTTGGATTTAACTTAAATTTATCAAGAAGATAATCTAGCCTTTCAGTATTTTTACAATGTCTTAAATCTGCCATCATTTTAATAAATTCCACCCCTGTAAGTCCTTCTGGAAGAGCAATTTCACCGGGCAGATAGCCAACATTAGCCAAAATTTTATAGTAATTATGAAAACTTTCAAGACCAAAAACTTTTGTTTCTCCTTTTTGTGGTCTTGAAAATCCCATAATATGTCGAATCGTTGTTGATTTTCCCGCACCATTTGGACCTAAAAATCCAAAAACTTCCCCTTCTTTAACACTGAAAGAAACATCAAACACGCCACGGCCGTGTCCATAATCTTGTGTTAAATCTTTAACTTCGATAATATCCATAATCTCACCTCAAAAGGTTTCGTAATCTAGGTATGTCAACTTTATTTATGCGATTAAGTTATGATGTGCGATAACTTTAAATATATTATAAAATAAATAAATTAAAAAAGCAACTTGTTTATTATATTAAAGAAAATTATTTTTTAAAATTTAAAGTGTTCTTTAAAAGTTTTTTTAAACCAATCCAAATTAAAAATATTTAAAGTTAAAAAAACATAAAAAATACAAAAAAATCGCAAAAAAAATTATTTTTTTGCAATTTTTTCATTTATTTGTCATCTTTTCCACTATTTTTTTTAGATTTTGCTTTTTGTGAACATAAAAATAAGCATTTTTTATTTGTTAATAAATTTTCATTTCTTTCGTTAGTAGGATAACCTTCTTCATCAAATTTTGGAATTTTTGTTTCAAGTGAAATTGCTCCATTATCGTCAATTTTAAAATCCATTCCTTTTAGAAGTTTTCTAAATCTATTGAAAACAGAAGTGCTTTTTGAAAAGTTTTCAATTTTCTTGCCCCAGTTTAAAAGAGTTGATGCAATTTTTATATAATTTTGCCTATCTTTTGAATCTTGCAAGTATCCATCTAAATTGTTCATTAGCACTTTATCAAATGACCCATCTTCATTAGTACTTTTTCTTCTTTTATCTTCCTGTTCAATTAGTTTTGCCATATTTTCATAACTCGTTTGATAAATATTATAAATAATATTTGATAATGCATAAACAGCGCCAAGAGAACGAAATTTATCTTTAGTAACAATTTCAATTTCAAGCAAAGCATCAATTTCATAAGTTGGCAAAATCGTATCAGTCGTTTCTTTAAACTCTTTATCTACTACCTTTTTCATCATTTCTAAATAACGAAGATAAATTCCATTATTTAGAATTTCATCTATAACAAACCCCTCTTGAAATTTTTTATAAAAACCATCTTTTGTTTTAAGTCCAATTTTATCATCCAATTGTAGTATTTTTTCAAATAATTTCATATTACTTTTAAATGCATCAATAGACATATTTTGAAGTGTTTCTAACTTTTTCAAAACTGGAGTAAGAGTTGCGTCAAACTCTAAAATTTGTCTTTTTAAAACTTCAGTATTTACATTAGCATCTACAATCTTTATAACTGGAAGAATTGTCCCACCATCAGCATTTGTTTCTAAAATTTTACTAACTTCGTCTGTAAAAGCAATAATTTTGTTATACTCATCATTAACAACCTTTAAAGCGTTATATGATTTTATATAATCATCAATGGAATAAGTTTTTTGAGCATAACCTTCACCATACTTATCATCAAGGAATGCTTTAATTTTACTTAAAATTCTCACATATTCTGAAGAATATTCCTTTTCATTTAATTTTGCCTTAATTTCATCTATATGTTTATATTCTTCCTGTAATTTTTCTTGCTTTTTCTCTTCTCTTGACAACTTTCTTTTTTCTTTTCGTTTTTGAATATTTTCTAAAATATTACCAGAAAGTTCATCTACATCTTTTTTCTTTTTAGCAGAAAGAGATTGATATTTCTTTTCATAAGCATCATCAGAAATGGTTGGCAAAGCACCTTTATCCGCAACTTCTTGCTCTCTTTTTCTTCGATTTGTTTTTGCTCCCGACACCACATCTTGAAAACTTTCTTCGTCTTCCATAAGATTAAGACAAAGATTTGTGTTTTGAATAAAAAATGCTCTAAAATCAAAATCATATTTCTTTTCATCAACCGCAAGTTTAGTCAAGAAACAATCTAATGTGCTAGGGTCACAAGACAAAACTTCCACTTTCTTTAAGCACTTAAGTGCATTATTTGCCCCTAAATTTTTTATTAAAATTTTACTTATTTCTTCAATATTTTTAAAGCCATTTTCATTAATTGAATTAATAAGATTAAAGTTATCTAAATCATAACAAAAATTATGAGCATAATCTCTAGCATATTTTTTCTTATCATCAATTTTTTCTGTGAAGTTTTCATCTTCTATAATTATATCAACACACTTTGATAATTTGTCCTCAAATGAAACTATCTTTTCAGGACTACATAACAAAATTGATGGAGATTCACTCACTCTCATAACCAAATCTTTTTTTGACATTAAATTTGGAACGAAACTTCTAATTAAAAAATCAATATTTTCTTCAAGACGCTTTGGAGAAGTTTTTAAAAGGAAATTAACTTTTTTAACTAATTCTCGAGGATGAACATAATAGTTTCCAGTTTCTTCATCAAAAGCAAAATTTGCCAAAACATCTAAAACATTTTTAACATCTTCTTCATTTAACCCACAGGCAAAAGAAGCACATCTTTCAAACAAATCTTTAACATCTTTTTTATCAAAAAGTGTAAATTTTTCATTTGTGTTTAAATCAACATATTCTTTTTCAACAAGTGCATTTAAACTTGAATAAAATTTTTCTGGAGATGCATTTCTTAAATTTCCTTTGATTGCAAGTTTGAATGGGTCAATGTTATATTTTTTTGCTTCTGCAATCATATTAAAAAAGTCGTTTAAGATTTCTTGTTTTTCCATGTTGTATAAATCTAAGCAGTTTGAAATTGTCCTTTTTGCCAAAACTCTTCTCTCGTTCTTAGAAACACCATTTATTTCATTATCCACAAATTTTTGAAAAATATCAGTAAGTCCAATGATTATATCTTCGTCAGTTCTTGAAACCACATCAACAATC
This sequence comes from uncultured Clostridia bacterium, assembly GCA_930990515.1. Classification (GTDB taxonomy): domain Bacteria; phylum Bacillota; class Clostridia; order Christensenellales; family UBA1242; genus Caccovivens. The sequence continues at coordinate 104,096 of CAKNPS010000003.1, read as the reverse complement.
ACTTCTTTCAATTCTTTCTCGGATAAATAAAATTTGGTTTTAAAAATTTCTTCAAGTTCACTCACAGCATAAGAAATCATTTCATTTGAATCAATTTTTTCTTGAACTTCTTGTTCAGTAAGTTTTTTCATTCTTCCCTCCAAAAGTTTATTGCCTAAATATTATAATTCAAAAAAGAAAATATGTCAATATGGACATATTTAATTTTTTATTTTTATTTTAATTTAATTCTGAAAAATATCAAAATTTATAAAAAATTGCATTATTTTTCTAATTTTTTCTTTAATTTTTGCTAATATTTTATAATTTTTTAAAATCTATCCACAAAAATATAATTTGCACCCCTGTCTGCTAAAAAGTTTACAGCACTAGAACCATTGACAGTGTGGACAGCAATTTTTTTATCAAAATGGAAAGCAGTCTGATGATAAAACCACCAATCTAAACAAGAAAGAACAATAGTTTCCACATCTTCTTTATCACCAAAATATTTTTGAATTTGAAAATTCGTGTAATTAGATTTATAATTAGTAAACCAAAAAGTTGTAAAGTTCAGTGCCAGATTATTTTTAATCTCGTTGTAATTTTCAATGCTATAAACTTGAATTATCATTCTGGATAATAAATCAAAATCTTTTTCATTTGCTTTTTCAACCATATCTTCTAAAAGCGAAAGAGTGTTGTTTTCTTTGGAATCAAAAATGATTCTAATTTCTGGAAAATTTTCTAATTGTTCAATTAACCAGTCAAATGTTATGCCCAAAAATTTCCCTTCAAGTTTTGTGTTTTCAAACTCTTCAAGTGTCGGCCTATTGTTAAAACTAAATCCGTCCAAATGTTCAAACAAATGCGAGCCAACAATTTCTCCGTCACTAGTATATAGAAAATCTATCTCCATAATAGTGCACCCTTCATTTGCATATTGCAAAAAACCTTCTTTGGAATTTAAATATTGAATATTAGAAATCCCACCCCCGCATGAACTACGTACTCGTAATTTTGTTCTCCTGTATTTGCAAAAGCAATAATAGTTGGCGTAATTATATAAATCAATGCACAGAACAACATTAAAGATGAAATTGCCTTATGTTTTGCACCCTTGCACATAAGAACAATGATGGCAACAAGCAAAACAAGTTGTATGGCAAAAAATAAATAAAAACAAATAAAATTTGCAAAATATTTTGCAATTTTTCTAACACAACCATTAAAGTTATTAATGCTAAAAAAGGGAAATGTTTCTAATTTTAAAATTCATAATAAAATCAAACTAAATTTTTACTTTAAAATAGAATGCGAATCTATTTTATAACTTTCTTTTGCCAAGATTTTTTATGACATTTTGGACATTTCATGTATCTTGTTCTTCCATAATGCATTGAAAATAATACTTGCTTGTATGTCGGAATATATTTGTTGTGACAATGTTGACATTCATAGAATCCAGCATCTTTTTCTATCACTATGCAGAAATGAATACCAAAAATCGTGTGTATCAATCCAAAAACAATTAAGAAAATTCGAAGCCAAGTTGGCATATTTATATATGATGCCACAAAAACTAAAATTATTAAAGTTAAAGAAGACATGTAGCCCAAAATATATTCAATAGTCAGCAAAAGTTTATGACTTTGTTCTTGTTGAGTTTTTAATGTAACTAAATTATTTTCTGCTTGTCTCATATATTCGTCACCTGTCAATTTCTTTCCCGATAAAAGTTCATTTGCAGTAATTCCAAGTTCTTTGCAAAGAGGTAACATTAAAGATGTATCAGGAAAACCATTTCCACACTCCCACTTAGAAATCGTCTTTTCACTTACACAAATTTTTTCAGCAAGTTCCGCTTGAGTCATTCCCCTTATTTTTCTTTGTTCTTTAATAAATCTACCAATAATCTGCAAATTCATAATTTTCTCCTTTCACACTTTCATTATATCATATAAAACGCTAAAAAAACTCCCACTATCCGTAGAGTTTAGGTAATTTTATCTATGTAATGATTGAAAAATTATTAAATATGAAAGATTTCTTTTCGCTCATGGTCGCTTTAATCTTTTTAAATAAAAAAACTTGCCTATTAGCAAGCCTTTTTTCTGGAGCTGATGGCGGGAATCGGACCCGCGACAGCGTCACAAACTGCACTTCATTTCGACTTTTGACATTAACAAAAGTCTTACCATTCGTTTGTTTGTTCCTTTTTTCCAAAAATGGCACACATTTTTGGAATGCTTTATTTTCGGTGGTGATCGCTTTAATCTTTTTAAATAAAAAAACTTGCCTATTAGCAAGCCTTTTTTCTGGAGCTGATGGCGGGAATCGGACCCGCGACCACCACCTTACCAAGGTGGTGCTCTACCCCTGAGCCACATCAGCACAAACTAAATGTGCAAAATTTTTTAGTTATATTTTTATATTTTAAGCATTACAAATTTTATAGAAATTAAATAAAATTGTAGTTTCCCTTAAATTTAAATGCACTAGCATTATATCAATACCACAAACTTTTGTCAACTATAATTTATAGAAAATTAAATAAAAAGGTTGACTTTGACACAATCTTTTTATATTTACAATTAAGTTTAACCTAAAAAGATAAAAAAGAAAAACCTGTAGTTTTACCACAGGCAAAAGATTTTTCTTTGTTGTTATTTTTATATGCTGTCAAAGTGTAAAGGTCAACGGTTTAAACAAAAATTTTTAGAATTATGATTTTGCAAGAATTGAGCCGTCACTAGTTGAGATAATTATTGAAAAGTTATTTCCATCTTGTCCAAGGCATGTAAAACACCAATAAAAATCATCAAAATTGTTTTCTTTTTGATTTAGAACACGAAGATAACATTCCCCATTAAAATGTGTGTAACTTTTAAGAGCTTCAAGTTCTGTTTGTAAGTTTTCACAAGCAATATTCAATGCTTCATCATATTTAATAGTAAAATTAGATGATATTTTTTCTAGTTCTACATCGGAGCCGTTATAATTAACAAAAACACTATCGCCGATTGCAATGGCATCAATAATATCCACCATAAATGTGTCGCTCATATCGTTATATTCTGCTTCCACACGCACTGAATTTTCCCCGCTTGCCACCTGCACCCAAATCACTCTTTCATTTATATTGTTTTTGAAAGTTAAAGTTAAAAGAGCAAAATCAACTTTGTCCGTGCTTGTCCCATTATATAAATAATCTTCTTCTCTTTCCCCAACACTTAAAGTTACATAAAAATCATCATTCTCACCAAAGAAATAGTCTTTTGTGATTTCTGACATATTTTCTTGAACATAATTATTGATTGTCTTTCCGCAACCAGCAACACAAACCATAACCAAAACCAAACTTAAAGTGATAAAAACTTTTTTGAACATAAATTTTTCTCCTTGATAAGATTTTATAACAATTTATGTTTGTAAAAAAGGAAAAATGTGGTAAAATATTGCTAATAAACTCGAATTTTGGAGGAAAAATGAAAAGTCTTAAATTTTATATGCAAGATAGCATCAAAAAAGGGTATTCACTTGGAGCTTATAACTTTGTCAGCCTAGAAATTTTGAAAGGTATTTGTGAAGGGTGTCAAAAAAGTAAATCTCCATGTCTTGTGAGCCTTAGTGAAGGCGGATTTTCATATCTTGGAGAAGATTTCATTTTGCCAACTTTTAAAACCGCAAAAAAACATTATAACATTCCAATTTTTCTTCACCTTGATCACGGAAAAAGTTTTGAAATCTGCAAAAGGGCGGTTGATTTAGGATTTGACTCCGTTATGATTGACGGAAGTAGCCTGCCTTTTGAAGAAAACATCGCTCTCACAAAAAAGGTTGTTGATTATGCTCATAAACACAATGTCTTTGTGGAAGCAGAACTTGGAGTGCTCGCTGGAATTGAAGATACTGTGAAAGCAGACAACAACATTTATACCAATCCAAATGAAACAAAAATCTTTGTGGAAAAAACTGGCTGTGACAGTTTAGCAGTGGCAATAGGCACAAGCCATGGTGCATACAAATTTAAAGGAGAATCGACTCTCCGCTTCGACATTCTTTCACAAATTGAAGATAAACTTCCTAACTATCCCCTTGTTTTGCACGGAGCTTCCACAGTTCCACAAAAGTATGTCGAAATTATAAATGCTTATGGTGGAAATGTTAAAGGAGCAAAAGGAGTTGATGAAAATCTTTTGAATGAAGCTTCAACAAAGCATAACATTTTCAAGATTAACACAGACACTGATTTAAGACTTGTTTATTTTGCCAGCCTTAGAAAACACCTAAAAGACCACCCTGAAAACATAGATTTACGCAAATTTAACGAAATTGCGATTGAAGAAATCGCCAATTATGTTGCTGAAAGAAATGAAAAAGTTTTTAATTCAATAAATAAAATATAGGAAAGAAAAGAAATGACGAACAAAAGAAATGATGATGTAAGTCACAGCGGACATAGATTGAGATTAACCGAACTTATTGCAAAATCTGGCATTGAAAATGTCAGCAATGTGCAAGCAGTTGAATATTTTCTCACATACATTATTCCGCGTGGAGATGTCAATCCACTTGCTCACAGACTTCTTGATAAATTTGAAAATTTTGGAAACATTATTGATGCCAGCGAAAATGAACTCATGCAAGTTAAAGGCATAAACAAAAGAAGTGCCAGCAAAATTAAACTATTCAGCGAACTTATGTTCTATTATTCTTCTAGCAAGATGGATAAAAAATTAAATTTGAATGACGCTCAAGAATTTTTAAATTTTGTGGAAGAATTATTAAGATTTCAAAGCACTGAACATCTTATTATCTTTGCTTTTGATGTGAGTTTTAATTTTATCAATAAAAAAGTTATTGACAGAAAATCAGTGGACCAAGTTGGAATTGAACCTTATGAATTATTAAATTTTGTAACTTCCACAAACCCAAAACATTTGGTTGTTGCGCACAATCACCCGGGCGGAACTGCTTATGCTTCACAAAATGATTATGATGCACAAAAATTTATCGAGAATTTAATCACAATGTTAAATGCAGATTTAATTGATTCTTTAATTGTCGGCAAAGATGGAATTTATAGTCAAAACAATCATATCTTTGTTCGAAAATTTGCCTTTGTTGAAGACATAATAAATTTTACAGAAAATAATAAATAAAACTTGAAAATTTTGTATTTATAAGACATATAAATTCATATAAGTTTTATAAAAAATAATAACAGGCAACGCCTATAGAAATCAATAGCAGACGATATCTACAAAATTTTAAAAAAACAGGCAACGCCTGTTATTTTAATTTGAAAATTCTTGTAGGAACGGTTGTTGCAACATCGATTCTAAGATGCTCACCTTCAATAATTCCTTTATCTTTGAGTTTTTGAGATATGTATGTGAATGCAAGTTCTGGAGTGTTGTTTTCTTTACTCAAATGCGAAAGCACAATTTGACGCGTTCCAGTAAGCACCAATTTCTCCGCAAATTCACCAGATGCATCATTGGACAAATGTCCATTTTTTCCAGCAATACGCATTTTAAGCGAAAGTGGATATTTTTCTGAGTTTCTAAGCATATTTAAATCGTGATTTGCTTCAAGATAAACCAAGCGACTTCCTTTCACACTTTCCAAAATTTTATCTGTTGTGTGCCCTAGGTCTGTAAGCAGGCTAACTTTACTATTGCCATTTTCAATGGAAAATCCAAAACATTTAACATCATGTGGAATTTCGACAGGCGAAATGTATAAATCTTTAATTTCAAAATCGCCTGTAAAAACTCTTAAGTTTTCTTCTTTTAAATTGGCAAGTTTAGGATATAACCCATTCCAAACATCATTATGAGCATAAACTGGCACATTAAATTTTTTAGAAAAAACACTTATTCCTTTTATGTGGTCGATATGCTCGTGAGTTACTATAATTGCGTCAATGTCACTTCCTTGAACACCAATAAGTCCTAATCTTTTTATTGTTTCAGAGCATGAAATACCATCATCCACAAGAATTCGTGAATTTTCTGTTTCAATATATGTTGCATTTCCGTCACTTCCAGATGATAGATTGAAAACTCTCATTTTTTCTCCAAATTGCTAAAAATTTTAATAAAAAAGTTGATTTTTTAATTAAAATATAATTTTTTATGAATTTAAAATCTTTCTTAAAAATTGCCCAGTATAACTTTCTTTGCATTTTGCCACTCGTTCTGGTGTTCCAGTGACCACAACTGTTCCACCTTCATCTCCGCCTTCTGGACCAAGATCTATAACATAATCAGCACATTTAATGACATCAAGATTATGTTCAATAACCACAACCGAGTTTCCGTTTCCGATAAGCCTATTTAAAATTTTGACAAGTTTTTTAATATCATAAACATGAAGTCCAGTTGTAGGTTCGTCCAAGATATACATAGTTTTTCCAGTTTCGCGTTTAGAAAGTTCCGTGGCAAGTTTAACTCTTTGTGCTTCTCCGCCAGAAAGTTCTGTCGCAGGTTGCCCAAGTTTGATATATGAAAGCCCCACATCATAAAGAGATTGAAGTTTGTTCGTAATTGATGGAATGTTCTCAAAAAACTTCAAGGCTTCTTCCACCGTCATATCAAGAACATCACTAATTGTCTTGCCCTTATAGCGAACTTCCAACGTCTCTCGATTATATCTCTTTCCCTTGCAAACTTCACATGGAACAGTGATGTCAGGCAAGAAATACATCTCAATTTCCTTAACGCCGGCACCTTCGCAGGCTTCACATCGCCCGCCTTTGACATTGAAAGAAAATCTGCCAGCATTAAAACCACGAACCTTAGCATCAACAGTGGACGCAAAAAGTTCTCTTATTGCAGTAAACACTCCTGTATAGGTTGCAGGGTTACTTCTTGGCGTTCTTCCAATTGGTGCTTGGTCAATGTTAATCACTTTGTCTAGCACATTAATGTTTTCAATGCTTTTGCAATCTCCAAGTGGCAATTTAGAATTATTCAAAGCATTTGAAAGATATGGGAATAAAATTCGGTTGATTAACGAACTTTTACCACTTCCAGAAACACCAGTAACAGCAGTAAACACCCCTGTTGGAATTTTCACATCAATGTTTTTAAGGTTGTTTTCTTTTGCGCCCTTAATTTCAATAAAGTCTTTTGGTTTACGGCGAGTTTCTGGAATTTCAATCTTATCATCTCCACGCAAGAACTTAGCAGTGATTGACCTTTTGTTTTTCTTCACTTCTTCAACAGTTCCAGCGGCAACAATTTCTCCACCATTAACCCCAGCATAAGGGCCGACATCGACAAGATAGTCTGCTGCACGAATTGTGTCTTCGTCGTGTTCTACAACAATCAATGTGTTACCTAAATCTTTCAAGTTTTTGAGTGTTCTTAGTAACTTTTCATTGTCGCGTTGATGTAGCCCAATTGACGGTTCGTCCAATATATACAAAACTCCGACAAGTCCGCTTCCAATTTGAGTGGCAAGTCTAATTCTCTGTGCTTCCCCGCCAGATAAAGTATCGGCAGAACGACTTAAAGTAAGATATCCTAACCCAACATCTTCCAAAAATTGAAGTCTATTTAAAATTTCTTTGACAATAGGCTCGGCAATTTTCTCTTTTGTTTTGTCAAGTTTTAAATCTTTAACAATGTTAATAAGATTTCTTACACTTTGATTGCAGTAATCAAAAATGTCTTTTCCATTAATTTTGACGGATAAAGCACTCTCATTTAATCTTTTCCCATGGCAAGTCGGACAATCTTGTTCACGCATAAATCTTCCGATTTCAAATCTTACCCACTCACTGTTGGTTTCCTTGTATCTTCTTCTAAGATTATTGACAATACCTTCAAAAGTGGTATTAATGAATCGCTTGCTCCATTGCTTTTTATTTTCACCAGCAACTTCAAGCTCAATTTCTTCATCACCCGTTCCATAGAGCAAAATCTTAATTTTGTCCCTGCTAAGTTCTTGAACAGGCACATCAAGTGAAATGTCATATTTTTTTGATAATGCTTCAAAATTTGCTCTTGCCATTCCACCAGCATCAAACTTCCAGCCAGTAATATCAAATGCCCCTTGACGAATGGAAAGATTAGAATATTTCAAAACCGCTTTTTCATCAATATCAGTTGTGTAACCTAGTCCTAAACAAGTTGGACACGCTCCATAAGGAGCATTGAATGAGAAAAGTCTTGGAGTAATTTCCCCAAGTGCCCAGCCACAAGTAGGACAAGCATAATTAATGGAAAAAAGTTCTTCTTTTTCTTCTGTTTTTGCAACAACCAAACCTTCTGCAAGTTTAAGAGCATTTTCAATGCTTCCTGCAAGACGAGTATCTTTCCCTTCTTTAATGGAAATTCTGTCAACAATAACATTGATGTTATGGCGAATATTTTTATCCAAATTAATTTCATCTTCAAGTAGATATGTGTTTCCATCAACTTCCACACGAGTGTATCCGCTTCTTTTCAAACTTTCAAGAAGATTAGCAAAAGTTCCTTTTTGGTCGTGAACCACTGGTGCTAAAATGGAAACTTTTGTTCCTTCCCCATAAGATTTTATTCCATCAACGATTTGGTCAATTGTTTGTTGTTTGATTGGTTTATGACAATGTGGACAATACGGTGTTCCGATATTTGCAAATAAAAGACGGAAATAGTCATAAATTTCCGTAACAGTTCCAACTGTTGAACGCGGATTGTGGTTTGTTGTCTTTTGGTCAATTGAAATTGCAGGAGAAAGACCTTCAATGGTATCTACATCAGGTTTTTGACTTTGTCCCAAAAACATACGAGCATATGAAGACAGACTCTCCATATACTTTCTTTGTCCTTCTGCAAAAATCGTGCCAAAAGCAAGTGAACTCTTTCCCGAGCCACTCACACCAGTAAAAACAATGAATTTATTTCTTGGAAGTTCCAAGTTGACATTTTTTAAATTATTTTCTCTTGCGCCTTTAATAATAATTGAATCTTTCATAACATATTAATTATACCACAAAAAATAAAAGTAAACAAGTCTATTAAGATTGTTTACTTAAATTAGAATAATTTCACACAAATTTTTATTTATCGCGACCTTGAAATTCTTTCACTCTTTCTTTAACTTTATCAATAGCTTCTTCAAGGGTTGGAAATTTTTTAGTTACCTCTTTGTCTTCTTCCACAACACATGCTTGAAACTTGCCATTTCTATCAAAATTACAAGCAAACCCTACCAAATTATCATTTTTTGCAAGTTCCATAAAGCCTTTTAAATCTTTTTCGGAAAGAATATTTCCAAAAATTCTTCTAAACCCCTTCAAATCTTCTGAAACTGAATCGTCATAATTTCCAAAAACTTCAATAGTCTTTGAAGGAATAAGCAAAATTCCAACATAAGTATAAGGGCCATTACCATCTAGCATCATTGTTTTCTCATCATTATCAATAATAAATTTACCAATTTGTGTTTTATTCATATCTCTCTCCTTTGTGATTTAATTATATCACAATCAAAATTATTAACAAAACAAATTTATTAAATTAATCAATATGTTCTTTTTTATTAAGTCTTTTCTTTAAAACTGCAATCTTATTTCGAAGTTCAATCGCTCTTTCAAAATCAAGTTGACTTGACGCAATCTTCATCATGGAAGTCAAGCGGTCAATTTCAGTTGGAATGTCTCTCCTTGGAATGTCGTGTTCGTCAACCTTTTTCCCAATTTCCAAAGTGTTTTTAATTTCCTTAATAATTGTTTTTGGGACAATGTGATGTTTCTCGTTAAATTCCATTTGAATTTTTCTTCTTCGTGCAGTTTCATCAATTGCCCTTCTCATACTGTCTGTTATTGTATCGGCAAACATAATAACTCTACCATTAGCATTTCTAGCAACACGCCCTACTGTTTGAATTAATGCTCCTTCGCTTCTTAAGAAACCTTCTTTGTCAGCGTCGAGTATGCAAACAAGTTCCACTTCTGGCATATCGAGCCCTTCACGAAGAAGATTGATACCGACAATGATGTCAAATTCACCTTTTCTTAAACCGTTGATAATCTCCACACGCTCCATTGTGTCAATTTCACTATGAAGATATTTCACTTTGAAAGAGTGGTCAGATAAATATGTTGTCAAGCTTTCCGCCATCTTCTTCGTCAAAGTTGTAACCAAAACTCTTGCCCCACGAGCGATTGTTTTTTCGCACTCTTGCATCAAAACTTCCACTTGATTTTTGATTGGTCGAATTTCAATTGTTGGGTCCAAAAGCCCAGTTGGACGAATAACTTGCTCAACAACTTGCCCTGCCTTTTCAAGTTCATATTTCCCTGGAGTTGCAGAAACATAAATTGTTTGTCTAAGTTTTTTCTCAAACTCATTAAAAGTAAGTGGTCTATTGTCTTTTGCCGCTTCCAAACGAAAACCATAATCAACAAGTGACTTTTTTCTCGCTTGGTCGCCATTATACATCGCTCTAATTTGTGGCAATGTCATGTGACTTTCATCAATAATAGTCAAAAAATCATTTGGAAAATAGTCTATTAAAGTATAAGGTGGGTCGCCTTTTTTTCGTCCATCAAAATATCTTGAATAGTTCTCAATACCGCTACAGTAACCAATTTCTCTCATCATTTCAAGGTCATACGCCACTCTCTGACCAATTCTTTCTGCCTCTAGTGGCTTTCCTTGTCTTGTGAAATCATCAATTGCCTTCTGCCTATCTGCTTCAATTTGAGCAAGTGCATTTTTCATTCTATCCCCGCCAACCGCATAATGTGTTGCAGGATAAATGGCAATATAGTTAAGTTCTCTAAGCAAATTCCCAGTAACAGGTTCAAACTCATAGATTTTTTCAATTTCGTCACCAAAAAATCGCACTTTTATAGCACTTTCTGATTGGTTCGCTGGAAAAATATCTATCGTATCTCCCTTAACACGAAAAGTTGTTCTTTTAAAGTCCATATCATTTCGCGTGTATTGAATACCTATTAATTGATTGATAAGGTCATCACGATCAAATTCTTCTCCCGGTCTTAGCGAAATGTGGAGTTTCATATATTCATCTGGAATACCTAAACCATAAATGCAAGAAACAGAAGCCACAACAATAACATCACTTCGCTCTAATAGTGAAAAAGTGGCAGACGAACGAAGTTTATCAATATCTTCGTTGACACTCATATCTTTTTCAATGTATGTGTCAGATGAAACAATATAGGCTTCTGGCTGATAATAGTCGTAGTATGAAACAAAATATTCCACACGATTATTTGGGAAAAACTCACGAAATTCGTTGCATAGTTGTGCCGCAAGTGTCTTGTTGTGTGCAATAACAAGCGTCGGACGATTGACCTTTGCAATGATATTTGCCATAGTGAAGGTTTTTCCAGAGCCGGTTACACCCAAAAGCACTTGACTTTTAAGCCCGTCTTCTAACCCTTCCACTAACTCTTCAATTGCCTTTGGTTGGTCACCCGCAGGTTTATACTTACTCACAAGTTCAAAATCATGTTCACTTCTTTCATTATTCATACTTATATTATATCACAAAATATCATAAACAACAAAAAGTTTTAATAGCAATAAAAAAATTGTATGAGGAGAGCAACTCATACAACTTTTTAAAAATACTAAAGTTAAATTACGCCTCTGTCACAACGTATGTTGTCAAATCACCTTCCATAGTTAAAGTTGAAATATATCCTTCTTTAACAAAGTTTGTGGAAAGGTCATCACTTTCAGCGGCGTTTTTTGATGGATCAAAATTCTCAAAAGTTCCACCTGTCACAACAATGCTTCCTGTTCCATTTTCATAGCACTCATCTCGTAAATTCAAAGTGAACTGAAAGTCCTTTGTTGGATTGAGTTGTTGAATAGAATATCTTCCGCCTTCAATTTCAGCAGAACCATCTAACACATACACAACGCTTATATTTCCAACATATGTGCCGTCTTCAATAACAAGATGTCCACCACCAGAAACATCAAATGCATAACAGTCATTCTCTTTTGCGCGAATTGTTCCGTTACCTTTAACGGTCAAATCCCCACCGGCTTCAACTGCAATGATAGAAAGAGTGCTAACCCCCTCTTCTCCTGACTGAACTTCATGCCAAATATCTTTTTCATTTGAAAGAGTTTTACCATTCATATCAAGCACAACATCTCTTGAAACAACCAAACCGCCTTCAACATTGATGTCGTTCTCAAGTCTAACGATGTCGCAATTTCCAGCAAGGGCGTCAACAAGTTCCTGATATGTAGAAACATTCTCAGTCTTTGAACCACCGCAGGCAGTTGCTAAGAACATGAATGCAACAAGCATAACAGAAACAGCAATCACCGCCCAAATTTTTCTAGATTTTGTTTTTTGCATTTTAACCTCCTTAAATTCACTCTCACAGCCATTATAAAACGGGGGGGGGATTTGTCAACTAAATTTCAAAACTTACCACATTTTCTTTATTTATTATCGATATATTTTCAAAAATTATGTTTTTAATTTATCACGATTTAAAAATTGCCTTTAAGATGATACCAAAAATAAAACTGACTGTAGCAAGAAATATTGAGCGAAGGACTAGTATACCTAGCGTCTTTTTTTGATTTTTCACATCGGTTAGATATGTCTGCCCGCACTTTTTTAATGTCACACAGTACATATACCCCTTCTTACCGTCTGAGATTACAAAATCTATGAAGTTGGAGTTGGAAAGCCCTACCATGATCTCATCAATTTCATCAATGGATAAAACATACTTCTTTGAGAGTGCAGAAGTAATTTCTTGCGGAGAAATAAGATATGTTTTCTTTTTCTGACACTTGTTGCATAGATAAGTCATAACAAGTTTCTCTTTCTTCGTCATATCATTATTTTTTTGCAAAACAAAATTTTTATACAATCACGACTGACCTTTAACTTTAATAAGGAATGAAGAATAAAAAATTATTAAAAAGCAAAAATATAGTTATGCTAGACACAAAGTCAAGACTTGTTTTGAAAATACTGGCAAAAGAAAGCAGCGGTGGGAGTTATAAGATATTTGAAAGTTCGGATATCATCTCTTTATTGCCGAAACACTATAGAACGGATAGCGAAGGAATAAGACACATTCTAACACATCTTGAAAGACAAGATATGATTTCCATTAAATATGATGATGACGACACCTACTGCCTTGCTGTGCTCCCTTTTGGCTTTGAAGAAATTGAAGAACCAATAAAAATTACAAAAAAAGAAAAACAAAAAACAAATCGGCTCACAATTCTTTTATCATTTTTGTTTGCACTTCTTGGAACAATAATAGGAGCAGTTGTCACATATTTTTTCTTAAAATTATTTTAAATTAAATATTTTTAATTAATATAAAATAAAAATAATTCAAAAATAAAAAAATGACTAAAAATTCGATAATTTCGATTAAAAAAATATTTTTAATTATTTTATTATGAATTTTTTATTATTTTAAAATAAAAAATATAATTTAGTTAATTATTAAATAAAAAAAAGATAGTGAAGTTATATTTCCACTATCTTTTTTTGTTGATTTCAAAGGTAAATGCCTTAAACTTTTTAGAACAAATCAACCAAGTCGTCAACATTGCAATATTTTCTTCTAAATTCCTTTCGACCTTGGCTATAAACTCCGTCTTCGCCAATAATGTAGGTGTCCAAAAGTCTAATTCCACAATTGAAACAAAGATTTTCAATCAATTTTCTTGCATTGTCATCTTTTGGACTAGGTTTTGCCTTCCCATAAGGATGATTGTGTGCAACAACCAAAGATGTAGGTTTGCAAGAAGATATGAAAGCCATGAAATCTAGAATGTTAATACTTACTTCGTCAGTCTTGGAAGAAACAACTCTTTTACTTCCGCAAAGAATATTGGCAGGACTAAAACCAAGCATAAGAAAATTTTCTGTGGTGCGAAATCTCAGTGAAACTTCCACCAAGTCCAATATTTCTCCTTCGTTTTCATAAACACCATGTCCTCTCATTCTTGAAGTGGTGTAAGCGAAGAAAAGGGAACTTAAACTGGAGATTTTCTTTGCACTCCTTTCATTAATACCTTTAATTGTCATAAGTTCGACAGGTTCAGCATCAAGAATGCCGCCAAGAGTTCCATAAGCGTCAAGGAGACGATGTGCGAGAGGATTGACATCCCCTCGCGGAAAGACATAAGTGAGCATAAATTCCACAATTTGAATTTCACTTAAATTTTCAAGTCCTGCTTTAATGACAGTGTCCAAAAGTCTTTTTCTATGTCCTTCATGTGAAACATCACTATTGTCCATAACATTTTCTCCTAAGTAAAATTTTAATTGTTTGTTGTTTCATCAACAAAATTGCCTAAAGAATCAAGCCCTGAAGTTGTGTCACTGTCCTTAGTTTGACCAGCATCACCATACTTACCAGAAGATGTAACCATATCATTTCTTGTAAAGAAGCACTTATAGCCAGATTCATTTTCAATTAGTGAATCACCGTTAATAGTTCCATTATCCATTTTTGCATAACCATAAATTTCTTTTGTGTAGGCAGTTCCACCATTTCCACCAATTCCAGTTCCATCTCCAGCACCTAAACCACCATAGAAATTATTTTCCCAAGCATAAATACCACCACTAGCAACTCTATTATTTTTGATAATTTTGAAGTTATCTTGAATTCCATTTAAATATCTAAGGAATGCGGACTTATAACTATTAGCATCTAAAAGATTGTTATTAGTGTCATAGCTATTCTTATCATAATATAGCCACCAATAATCACCATAACCACCATCTTGATAGTATATATCACCTTGTTCAAAGAATGTTTTTGCATAATTTCTAGGAGCATCAATATCTATAAAAGTTAAAGGTGGAATTTCCATTATTATATCAAATACAATACCTAATAATGGTATATCGTCTAGTACAAACCAGCCACCATCATCTCTAATACCTATAAAGAATTGCTGATTACCAAAAATCATATTTGAATTATGATATTCTAAAATCCCCCAATCCACAGCAGTTGCTGCAAAAAATACTCCAGTTGCAACACCAGCTATTCCTGCACCTATTCCTGCACCTATTCCTGAACTAATAAATCCGGCTGCAACGCCCAATGAAATTTCATATGCTACTTGAAATCCAAAAATAGTCCAACCTGCACCCGCTTCTTGACTTAAATATGATGAAAAATCATAGACACTTGTATATTTCGTTTCTGCAATTGAGCCATTTATATTTCGTGGACCAGTATCGTCTGCTGTTGTTCCATAGTATGAGAATGTTGAAGTCATTTGAAGATTTCCAAACAACCTTTCTCTACCATTATTGCCGTAGTTATAATTCCAATAATATCCAGATGTTGCAGTAGTATTACTTCTATATCTATTAAACCCTCTTTGTAATATTTTTTCATTAGGTTCAATAAAATCTCCATTAGAACCACTTTTTATTGTTATTGTTGATATATCACCAGCAGCACCACCGCCACCAGATGTTTTAATCCAAGCAGAATAATTTGAATTTCTAGTTAAATTTGTTGAGTAACCATTGTCATTATAACCGCCACCTTTGGTGGAATCACCCTTATCGGGTTGTGTTGCATTTCCAGAATATGAGTATTCATGATAATAATCAGAATCACTCTCATAATCAGCATTACCATTATAGAACATTCCTAGTCCTCCCGAGCCACCACTTCCAGCGATATCTTTATTATATTGACGATTTGTCATTTTGTTTTTAGCACCAGTAGTACCACTATCTCCACCGGCACCGCCACCGCCAGCATTTGAATCTGTTGTGGCATTCAATCCATCGGCACCATTACCGCCATTGCCAGCCGTTCCGTCAGCCCCAGAAATTGAAATTCCTTCTCCAGAAACAACACCGCCATTACCACCATTTCCAGCGTTTTCACCATTGTTGCCTTTAGGTCTATTAAAGTTATTTGAGCGGCTTCCATCAGTCCCATTACTGCCATTGCCACCATTGCCAGCAACTAAGATGGAGTTGTCAGCAAGAGTTACATTTCCTGTTTTTGATTGTAAAGTAACAAGAACGCTCTCACCATTTCCACTATCAAATCCGTCTCCATTTTGCCATACACTATTTCCAGATAGTCCATCGGCACCAATTAATGACATATTTGATTCTAATGATGTTGCATTTAATGAAGAAGCATTTAAAATTGTTATAGAACCATTGGCATCAGTTCCAATATTATAGAACTTATCAACAGAAATTTGTCTTATTGTTCCATAAATTAGGATATTTGAAACTCTTGTTCCACCTGTTTCACTACTTACAACGTCGAAAACATTTACACTTGCTCTTTCATCATTAGGATCAGCATCAGCAGAAATTGCAAAGACTAAATCTTGTAGATAGCCTGTTGCCCCAACACGAACAGCATAATAGAAAGTTCCAAGAGAGAGTTTTTGTGTTATTAAATAATTATAACCTCTAACTTCCATAGTGTCAGTATTTAATCCATTTATTGTTGTTGACATATCTTGAATATAAATATTATCAGAAATTATGATGTTACCATTTGATGATGCAAAATCATCAGCAGTTAAAGTTTCATCTTTTTGATTATTAAATATAAATGGAATTGTTAATTCAAATTCATAATAATCAGTAAATGAACCAAATTCTTGAGCTGTATCATCAACTCCAATTGAAAGAGAATGTTGTTTATCATTCGTATTATCAACATTATTTTCCAAACCAGTTGCTATGAAACTATCCTTTGATGAAGAAGTGCTTAGTGTTATATTTCCATTGACAGTTCCAGAATCAATAATATCTTCTGTTCCAACATCAAAAGTTATTGACGATGGTCCAAAATACATCTCTGTTGAACTTTCTGTTTCAGTAGGACCAAAATTTGCAGCATTAAACACAACTTCATTTCCAGAGTAAGATGCTAAACTATTTTCCGTAAATTCAACATTTGGAATTGTCGTGCCATAATTAGATGTATTTTCTGTAATATTATTTGCTATTAATTTTGAAGTATAATCGTTAGTAAATAGTAAAGAATCTAAACCTAATTCAATTGTTAATGTGACTATATTATTATCAGAAGTTCTTAATTGCATAGTATAAGTCATAATACTACCTAAAGGTATGGTTTGTTCTTCTGTCCCTAAAATATTTTCATAAGAAGCATTCACAAACTCAATTTCATTATTATCTAAAATTTCTGCGATCCTAGTTCCACTTCTTATTATTGTTCCATTTAAATTTACATCTTCTATTAAAACTATATATTGATTTACATCTTCTATTTCTCCACTTCCTGAAACAATATTTTCGCTTTCTACAATAGCAATTCTATTATTATTTTTATCTAAATAATAAATCTGAATTTCTTCTCCTTCAGTTACGACTTCCGCTTTATAATTTATTCTTGTTTCATACCCTTCTCCTAACTTTAAACTAACATTTAATGAATATGATTGAACTTGATATCTTATATTATTAAATTCCAGTCCAGTAATATTTCCTCCACTGCTGGTAATGTAACTAAAAGTATTAACTATTCCTGAAGTAGTATCATGTTCTCCCAGTCCTGTTCTAAGTGAATATTCTTGCCCTAAAACAGTGTTAGCAGAAAGCAATTTAGAATATTTAAAACTAAAGTAAGGATCCATATCATATGTATAATCTAAAATACTGCCAGAGCCACCTTGCATGTAATATGAATTTAAATAGTCTTCATCTAAGAAGTAGTTCTCTAAATTATCCCATTTGTTTGTATCTATTATGTTATATGTATTTTCTCCTGCAATTTCTACCATATAATAAGATGCCGAGGAACCTGTATAATCAATAACATATTCATAGCCCGATTGGATAACTTCAGAAGTTGTTTGTCCATTTTCGTCTACCTTATAGGCTATATCCATTATATGATATATTACTAAAATAGGACTTTCTGCATCAACCTTAGTTAGAGTATAACTTAATGCTCCATTTGGATACTTTGCTTCTGTAACAATATAATTTCCAGATGTAATATTAATTCCATGGAAAGAACTAATTGTTCCAGTGCTATAGAATGTGTAATTAATGCTTGTGGCGGCAGAATCAGAATCTCCATCAATCATTTGAACATAATTTCCACTGCCTTTATCTTCTGTGCCGTTTACTAAATTTCCATTCTCATCTTCGTAAAGAGAATAATAGAAACCATCATTTGCTATATAAACAATGTTGATGCCACCATCTGAAGTGCTAGCCGATGCAACTTGAAGTCCATCTTCAGTTTCTGCCCTATCATAAGTATAATACAATGTGACATTAGAATCAACGCCTTGTTCTCTTGTTAAAGTTCCATTAGAATAAGTATAACCATCAATTACCTGATCATTTTCATCAAGAATTTGATTACCGCTCAATTTTAATTTATAGATTCCTGTTACATCATAATTATTACCATTAACTTCAATTGTTGTTGTCCTATTATATTCGCTTGGAAGATCTAATTCATATTCTGTGAATGAAATTCTGCTCACATTTGCATTTGTAATATATATTCTACCATTATCATTATTACTTGTTAAAATAATGGTTGGATTACCTTCACCTGAAACTCCAGTTGTCAACCTTACTGGCCATGTGCTTACATCTGATCCTGTACCAAATATATAATAATTACCAGTACTATAATCCTGTGAAACACCACTACCATAAGTATATGAATATCTGTCATCTACAGTTGAAGCATTATAATCTATATTTAAAGTTATGGTTGCACTTGAACTATCACCACTTGAACCACTTGAAGTAAAATTAATTACAACTTCATCGGATCCATCAAAACTATCAACAATAAACTCAAAAACCGCACTATTTCCATTATCAGTTTTAGTAACATATGATCCATTTGGGTTTGATATATCATTTGTTGGGAAATTTACTGCTCTACTATATGATGCATTAAAAGTTGTTGAACCACCAATTGTTTGATCATAAGCACCATTTCCTTGAACATAATAAACTATATTCATTGTGTAAGGACTTGCCGTATTTGTAACTAAATTAATGAATCTGTTTCTTTTCAAATCATTGCTGAAACGCAATAGAACACCTAAGTAATCTGCAATTTTATCATTTTCATTATCATTAGATAAACTTGCATCTCTAATTAAATCCAAGGTTAAAACATTTGCGGGAACACTATCGCCCATTTCAACAAAAATATTATCTTGAGTATCATAATAGTAATTTGTGCCACTGTTAGTGAAATAAACTTCTAAATTATCTAATTCTTCATCTCGATTTAAGATTCCATTATAATAGTCTGCAAAACCATACTCATCTAAATATTCTCCAATTGAAAGTGCTTGATAACCATTTGTGTTGGTTATCATATCAACTTCCACACCATAACCTAATCTTGCATTAGTAAATTTATTTAAATTACGTTTTGTTAAAGTGATTTCAGTTGAATATTGATAAATTAAGTTGTATTGAACATCAAGTTGAATAGCCTCTATAACATTTTGAACATTACTACCTGAAGTTAATCCCAATGCATTTGCAAGTTCACTTCTATTATAATAAGCAGTATAGTTAAGGAAATATGAGCCATTTTCTTCGCTTATTCTAACATTAGCACCAATTGCTTCAAGATTTGTTAATAGATCATCATTGACTGAAACTCCGCTTGTTTCATCTATGTGTAAACCAAAATCAATTGATGACACACGGATAGGTCGAACTGTCAAAGAACCTGGGTCCAAAAGATCATCTTCATAAGAATAACCTACATCTGGAACTTCAATAGGGATAGCTCCACTTATGCCAACACCACCAGTGAAAGATGTGAAATCGCCACTTGAACTTACATAAGTATATTCTTTACCATTAACATTGATGCTTTCATCAGTAACATCATCTTCTGCTTCTCTTACTGCATTAATGTCACTATAAAGATTATCAAAATCTGTTTCATCAACATCATCACTATTTGTGCGATTAAGATTGCTGTTTAAATTACTGATATCTTCAACAAGTTCTTCATAAGAATTCCCATCATTAATAAACTTAGTTGTCGTGTTATAAAGTGGAATTGAGAAGTAATATGTTGAATCTCCGCCTGGATAAATATTGTCACTTAAAGAAGTTGTTTCACTGTAATTTGAAATTTGAGTATCTCCCAATGTAGTATTTGGAGAACGATCAGTGAGCATAAAACTCATAAATGGACCAAACGAACTATTATAATTATGATTAAATCCTTTAATATCAAATGAATAAGAATAATAGTAATTAAATCTACTTGGGAAACCATAAGAATCATAAGCACTAATTCTTATGTCAGCCCCATCTTCACCATCTTCACCTGTTGCTAAATAATAATCATATTTTTCAACTATATTATCAACATTATCAACTACACTTAAAATTGAAGTATCACCACCTGAATATCTTTGAGCTTCAAAAGATGGAGTTATTCTTCTTATAGTATAGCCAATGTTTCCATCGTTAACAATTTCTTCAGTGTCAAAGTTTGCATTACCTTCTTCAGAACCACCATTGATATATCCAATACCATATGCCATAACAAGCCTATCCATTTTCACATCAACAGTGACTTCTTCACCAGTTTCTTCATTGTGTTCAGTTGTCTCATAAGTGTTGTATTCAATTTTGAATGTGAAATCCACTTTGTTAGAACCAGAATCGGCTTGCCCTTTTTCCTCATAAGTTAGATTTTCCATTGT
This sequence comes from uncultured Clostridia bacterium, assembly GCA_930990515.1. Classification (GTDB taxonomy): domain Bacteria; phylum Bacillota; class Clostridia; order Christensenellales; family UBA1242; genus Caccovivens. Next base: position 83,412 of record CAKNPS010000003.1, on the reverse strand, counting down.
AATCTTATAATGACTTGCATTAATGTAACTTACTGCCTGAACTTTAGCATCGTTATAAGAATAAGAAACTTTACCTGTAGAATAGCCAACAATACCACCAGCAAGAGCCACACCTGTATTTCTGTTGTTTCCAGAAACGACATATCCCATATTTAATGAATTTGAAATATTACCTTCAGAGTAACCAACAATACCACCGCTTGCAAGATTTTTCTCCCAAGTATAGTTATCTAAGTCATCATAATTATTCATTACAGTTGCATTATTATATGCGTGGTCAATAGTTCCTTCTGAAACATACCCTGCAATACCGCCAAGAACTGTAACTAAATTGCTATTTCTATCCACTGGTTCATTTTGTGTTGAGATACTTCCAGAACTATCTCCACCATCGTTATAAGGGTTATGAGATGTTGTAGCCACAAGCCCAGTTGTCATACTGCTTGGTGTTCCAGTTCCTGTTGTACTACTAAATAAACTTGTTTTTGCCACAATTGTTCCATTGTTTGACGAATAAGAAATTGTTCCATCCTTAAGTGTATTAACAATATCCCCAGCAACAGTTTCAACATCTTCTACTAATCCGTCGTCAACATCGGCATCGCCATTAAATTCGCCAACAATACCACCAACAACATTTGCACCATTTTCTATGCTAATATTGACAAGATTTTCAGCCGAAATAATTGTTCCAGTAAATTTACCTACAACACCACCAACTTTATTAACATAGTCAGTTGCGCCAGTAAATTCAATATCTCCTTGAACTGTCACATTAATAAGTTTTCCAGTATAAGTTCCAGCAAGAACACCGAAGTATCTATAACCATTTACAGCTTCTGTATAGTTAGGAGTGTTTATATCTTCATAGTTTATAACTCTAAGGTTTTCCATATTAGCATAAACATTAATAAACAAACCTTTAGCATTTTCAAATTCAATTAAATGGTTTTGTCCGTCTAGAACAACCATATTGTTAGTTGAACCTAAATTGCTATTATTATAGTTCCAAGATGTATCGTTATTTTTAGACAAATCACTTAAATTGATGTCATATTTTAAGAAGAATTTATGGTTTTCGCCGTCTAAACCTACAAGTTGTCTAAATTTTCCAACATTAGTAATTGCCAAGAAATAATCTCTTGAATTTGTATTTCCTTCTTCAATAGTAATTGTATAAGAACCTGTTGTTTTATTTAAGGTTGCAAGTTCTTCTTCAGAAAGTTTGGTATATTCATAAGTATTGTATGCATAAGTTGCATTTTCTCCACTTGTCAGAACTGCAGTGCTTTCTATGTTTGTTTTTTCGCGAGAATAAGTTGAAGTGTTTCTTAAATAAACAAATCCAGTTGTTCCATAGCCATAGTTTCTATATGGAGAATAGAACCATGGAGAATATATATCTCCCGTAGTATTGTCAATTTTATATCTTACTTCATTATCAGTATTGTAGCCAATGGACATATTGTCAACAAGTGATCTTATTCCATTTCTATTTGAAGAATCAATTTCGGTTATATAATTCGTTCCTTCTATTCTTGTTTTAACTCCAATTAATCCAGAATAATCACTATAATAACTGTTTGAAAGTGTTGATGCTTGGAAATTTGATATATTGTAATTTCCATAAGAAACTACTTCATCACCAGAATTATTATTAAAACCATAGTCTTCTGTTTCCACTTGCATTACAGAATAAGAGTCAAAAATTCTTGTTCTATATGTTTGTGTTTCATTATAAGTTGAATATGAATTAAATGTATAGATATTTGCTGGAACATAACTCTTAACATTTCCCATAGCAAAAGTGTTATAAATTTCCACCAAGCCATCTTGAACATTTGTGATTGCACTTAATGTTGATTGAGCAAAATAATAAGTTTGTCCGCCAGAATCTCGACGATCTGCTCCTGCGTGATAGAAGATATCCAAATCTGCATAAGAGTTTGAAATCATTCCACGATACATATTTGAAACAATACCGCCAAAGTTTGCTGTTCCTGTTGAACCTAATTCAACATTGCCTGTAACTCCAACAGCATAAATCATAATTGAAGGATTTGTGGCATTTTGTCCAATATATTGAACAAGACCAGCCATCTGAACATTGTCACTTACCAAATCAAAATCAAAGTCAATATCAACAACAAGACCAGAAATTGCTGAGAAGGTGTCATCAGTCGTCCCAATGGATTTAAAGACAGAAATTTGATTATTTTCTAAAGAAGTTGGAGTGTAAGTTATAGTTTTACCATTTCCGACAATCACAACGTTGTTCAAACTGTTGGTATTAATAGAGCCTGCATCTTCGTCTGCAATATTAATATCTTCTTCGAAATAATACCACTTAATTTGCATATCATCAATTGCAGTATTACTATTTGAACTTATACCTGCAAAAGAAACCTCATCATCGCCACTATCTCCACTTTCAACAACCCTTGTAGGATTAAGTTTAGCACCTTCTGCGGTTCTAACTTCCTGAGACATTGTTGTAAAGCCTTGAATAGCATTTTTAATTACTTCAATAATACCTTCGCTGTCACTATCATTAGATATTTGTCCAGATAAATCTGCATTATTACCATTACCTTCAATTTCTTGAGCACTATAGCCATAATAATTTTCATCATTAAAGCCATAAGAAACATCAATGTTGTTTGCTTCGCCTTCGTATTGATAAGACATTGTAACGCCAGAAGAATAATAATTATATTGTCCATAACTTACTAACTCTTCATTTTGTCCAACCAAAGCGTTTATTCTATAATGAGCACCGTTAAGCCCATCATCTACCAATCTATCATTAAAAGGCGTCATTAAAGAATAAGAATTTACAAGACTAACATTAGGATTAACATCGCCGTCATTGATTGAACCTATGATTCCACCAAACATAAATGTTGTCAAATTAAGAGTTGCATTTGCCGATTCATAAGCAACAAAAACATCTCCATAAGAATATGCCCCATTGATATTTAAATTATTGTTTCCAGACATTCCCGAAACATCAACCGAACCAATAATTCCACCAACGTAGATATTATTTACTGTTTGATTATCATTATTTGACTTAACAAAGTTTTTAAGTGTTCCACCATAAATCACCGACTGAAGATTTCCAGAATTGGTAATTTTTACATTCCCTGCAAGTCCACCAAAGTTCAAAGTGTTTGCAAATGAAACAACAGTTCCATCATACATATAAGATTGCACTCTAAATTGCGAAAGAGCGTTTGCTTTTCCAATCAATCCACCAACATTAGCAATGCCATTAGTTTCAACAAAATAGTTTGCTCCACTATATTTACTTGAACCATTTTCAATTGCAAACATACCATTTTCAATCAAACCAATTGTTCCAATGTTTGTTTCATTTAACTGAGAATTAGAACTTGTAGAACCCGAAGCATTACTAATTTGTATATCACTATACTCACTAATGTAAATTTCACTAAATGAGAACGTTCCACTATTAATTCTTCCAACAAAAGTACCAATATTGCTCTGACCATTTACAGTATAGACTTCTGCAGTATACTCATTATCAGCTGTCCTACTTGTTTCAGTTGTCCAAACACCACCAACATTATTAAAATCTTTTGCGGAATAAATTCCATTTATACTATTTTGTGAAGTAACCCCTTTATCATAATCTTCAAATGTGGTTTCATTCCCCTCTGCATCTTCAAGTGGTTGGTTACCTTTAACATCAAAGTTAACATTGAGTGCACTCGTCAACGAAATTGTAAAATCAGCACTTCCAATAAACCCACCAACATTTACCACTGGATCGCTTGTTGAAGTTTGAGTGGTTCCAGTTGTCACACTTTCAAATTGATATAATCCACCTGTAACATCAAGTCCTGTATTTTGTGAACCTGTAGATAATGCATTTAATGAAAATTCACCATTTCCTGTAAGTTCACCAAAACCAAGTCCAAAATACATATTATTATTAACACTTATCTTTTGATGAACAATAAAGTTTTTGATAAGGGAAACTGGATTAACTCCACCAATTAGAGAAACCGTTCTTAAATTTGCCCTACCAATGTATCCACCAAAATATAAATCATTCAACGATTGATTAGCATTATTATTCCCTGCATTTTCAACTTCTGCCCCTTCTATAGTCAAGTTAATTCCAGATAAAGTATCGTCAATCAAATTGTTGATGCCAAAATTCAAAGGCAAAGTTTCACCATCTGTAATGCTTGTTTGTCCAATTAAGAAACCAAAACTTAAAGAATTATTAATATTTCCAGGAGTTGTATATTCACTATTAACATAATTATTATTAATTATATTAGCTTCTAACTTGAGATTATCATGCGATGATGATCTATTATTTTTCTCTTCTGAAGATATAATAATGTTAGAAACCGTCGTTGAATTATAAACATTGTTTTGTTCTAGTTCGCCAACTAAAAGCCCAAAGTTTCTTACACCATTACTATCTGCTGTGTTTGCTTCAAGATTTAAATTTATCTTTGGATTATTTACTGTTGTTCCTAAATTTTCATATCTAAATATGAAATTGATGCTTTGGAAATTTGTTGAGTTTGCAGATTCAGCAATAAGTCCAATATTTGTTTGAGAAGATGTAATATTCAAGTTTCCATTGATAAAGATATTTAAATCAATAAGTGTTGCACTTGTAAGTGTCCCTGAAACTATCGCTGGAGAATCAGTAAGGTTTATTTCGGTTGAATCATCTGAATTATCTCCAATTGCCTCTTTATCTCCATTACTATCAACAGCAAGATATATGTTTAAACCATCAATTGTAAGACCTGACTCAGTCGAAGTGAAGAGTGGAGAACTCAAAATAAGTCCAACTTCATCGCCTTCATAACCGCCAATAACATAACTTGTATCAGAACCACCATTAGTTCCGCGTTTAATTTGTCTTACTTGATTCGCTGTGCTAGAAATGATGCCTTCATCATTTGAATGCATATAGTTGTTGTATGAAATAAATGTTCCACCAAAACTTGAAATTTCTTCATATCCTCTTAAGTCTACATCGGCATAATCACCGACAACATCTTCGTTTACTCTACCTCTAACAACAACAGTTGCATTTGGTCTATCTTTAACCGCTTCAAGCATACTTGCAATACTATCAGGATCGGCATCAAGCCAAATGACTTCGTCCTTAGGATAAAGAATAATGTCAGGGAAGATTTGGTCTGACTTATGTTCCCAACGAGTATCGTCCCAATTGTTTTGAAGGAAATATGAAGCCATTGCAGAATGTGCTCTGTCAACACCATCTGTTGTTGGAATATTTGCTAAAGATTCCATTTCCAAAATTGGACGATAAGATAGCCCACTTGGAATAACTTCATCATCGCTAAGTCCATTAATATAAGATGATTGTTTGCCAGCATCAATGAGATATTGATTAGAAGTTGCCACGCTCATTCTTACAGAACCAGAAGTTGATGCATTGAGTGAATTGATTACATTATGATAATCTCCTCTTGCATCAAGAAGGTAGATAGCATCGGACATATCTAAAGTATCAACAAGATTACCATTATCTTCTTCTTTAAATCCTGCAACTAATGAATAAACATTATTTACTGATTCTGTAGTGTCATAATAAGGAATACTATTTACTTTATTTAAAGCAATGTCGTTATTTACATCTATATCACCAACAATACCACCAGCATTAGCATTTGTTTCTGAATAAAGAACTCCGCTAAAGTAAACTTCATACAAGTAGTAAGAAATATTGACATTTTCTGAAATGAAATCAGCATCATAGTTGTAATCTGAACTTATATAGCCAACAATTCCGCCAACTGCTTCTGTTGTGTAAGAGTAATCACTTCTTTCAATATTTGATGTTACATTCAATTTATTATAGCCGACAGCGATATAGCCTGCTCCAGCATAGCCGACAAGACCGCCAATATAGAGCGGACTATTATAACGCCCTTGATGTCTTGTGTCAAGGCTGGAATAAGAGAATATGCTGAGTTGTCCTCTTTCAGAACCGCCACCATTATAGTAATTATAAATACCTCTTTCTATTGAAGATTGAAGGGTGTCTTCATACTTAGCATAAACGGCATAAAGACCAGCATAACTTTCGCCAACAATACCGCCAGCATAAAGGTTTTTAGATGTAATATATGAAGCACTATTCAAAGCCATATCAGCATCAAGTTCAATTCCTAAATCATAAGCCATTAATGACCTACCAAGGTAACCAAACAATCCGCCCGCTACTTCGCCAAAAATATCAACAGAATCTAAAACTTTGATAGAAACAACTTCATAATCAGTCAAATCGGTTTGAGAAGAATATTTAACATAGCCATCACCAATATTTGTATATATGTCCACATAACCAGCAACACCACCTGCATAAGAAAGTGAACGAACTAGTGAAGTTAATGATGAACCGAGATATACAAGTTGTCTTAAATTATCGCCAGTGAAATTACTATTGTAAGTTATTGATTTGTTTGCTCCATAGTAATAAGCAGAGTTAACATCAATGTTAGTAACTGTTATATCGTTAAGAATAGAATCTCCCATAACAATACCAACAAGACCACCAACAATATTATAACCTTCAATTGAAACTGCTTCAATTGCTTCTTCATCATCTCTTCTTTCATTTGGAGAAAGGTTGATGGCAATAAGTCTTGAATCTATCGCAGTTCCAGCCAAAGTTCCAACAATTCTTGCATTTGCGTTATGAACAGAAACCACTTGAAGCCCAAGATTCATAATCACACCATCTTCGAGTCTTGCAAAAAGTCCATAATTTTCCATACTTGTTGAAGCACCTAAACTGATGTTTGAAATTGTGAAAGAGTTACCATCTAAAATTCCCGAGAAAGTTTTAGAAGTTGTGGTCAACAAGATGTTGTTTTCCCCAGAAACATTTTGGTCGATTTCAGAGAAATCAATATCGTTCACAAGACGATATGTTCCAAACACTTCAGTATCGTTGTAATAACGCTTATATGAAGAAATTTCAGTTTCTTGTGCTTTACCAGTTGCTTTTGCGAAATCAGCAGCCGAACGAATGATGATTGGGTTGTTTTCAGAACCATAAGAAAGGTCAATTTGTCTATAATTGCTTAGATCTGTTAAGGTTCTATAAAGGAAATAATAATCATCTTCTTCTTCAGAATTATAAACAATATATCTATTAGAGAAAGCAATTTTATTTGCACTTGTCAAAGTAATTCCATCGTCAGTCATTGTCCAGATGCCATCATAAGCATTTTCTTCAGACGCAAAACTAAAGCGATAGAAAGTTGATTCGTAGCCAACATCAGTGATGGAATATGCCCCAACATCAAAATTTGATTGTGTTGTTGTGTCCACACGACTGGTGTTATAGTAATAAGAATTTGAAATTGTTCCAGTGTTTAAGCTTGTTGTTCCATTTTCAGAAACACCCGAGAAACTCATTTCGTTAATATCAGTTAATGACATTTTTGCAGCAGCATAGCAAAGAGTGATTTCCGCGCCTTCATTATTTTGATAAACAAAGCCCGCAGATAAATAACTTCTTGAGATATCCACTTCAAAAGCGATATTAACATAAGAATTTTTAACAATACCTGAGTTATTATAGATAAATCCTGCAACTCTACCTGTCGAAGCAATTGTTGAACCATCAAAATAATATGTTCTACCATCACTTGAAGATGAACTTTCTGACTCTGCTCCTTGTGTATAAGATGTGTTAATGTCTCCCGTATTTGTAACAGCAAAACCAGAAGTTATTGATGTTGTCGAATTCATTTGATTGTTGATTTGAACATTATTTGCAAAAGAAGCTGAAATTGTTCCCACATTGTTATTTACAAAACCTGCCACAGTTCCTTGTCCTTGAATTGTGAAAAGTGGAAGCAATACTTCACTATAGTAATTTAGATTAGGATCATCTGTTTCTATAACGGTTCCAATGCTAGTTCCACCAACACGGCTGTTTGTTATTATGCTATTATTAGTGTTTACAAAACCAGAAATATTGACATTGCTTACACTAATATCTTGAGATGTTAAATGAACGTAATCTGTTCCATTTCCTCTAACAAAGTTTACAACAATACCAGTGTTGCCTGAAACTCTTGAAACTGAATGATTTTCATCATAATATGCCACAACTTCACAGTTATAAATCGTTCCATTGTTGGTCAAAGCAAAACCTGCAATATTAATGTTTGTAAATTGATTTACATTAATTGTGAGTTGTCCAGCGTTATATAAGTTCACTCTCACATTTTTGATTGTTGAAGTGCTTGCAACTTGGTTAAACAATGCAAGATTTAATGTTGAATTTGCACCAGAAGTATTGAAACTTGAAATATAAATTTGATAGCCATTTCCGTCTAAACTTCTAAAATATGTGGTGTCAACAGGAGTATAGTTTTCAAGCACAATGTCATTCATCAAAATGTAATCAGCCGCTGTTACATTTCCTTGTTCATCAGGGTTTCCTGCTGCAAAATTTAAGAATTCTTCTGCTGTATAGATTGGCATTGGCACTTCTTCATCTGTCCAAATGCTAATCACAACAACAAAATCATAGTTATATTCAAATGTTGTGTTTCCAATGACAACTGTAGTCGTTAATCTAAGTAAAACACTGCCAATTCTAAGTCCCTTAATAACAAGAGTATCGTTGCTTCCAGAACTAAATTCAATGATAGAATTTTCCACAAACTCCCCTCTTTGACTATTGTAAATTGCAGTCGCAGAGCCGTCATTATTGACATAATAAAGTCTTTGTTCAATTGGAATTTCTGTGTATGTTCCCGTTGTTGAATTATAAGAATAATTGATATAGTAACCTGAAACATCATCTCTATAACTTCCATTTTGAACGAATTGTCTTCTCTTAGCCATAAGACCATTTTGTCCATAAACTGCTTGATATTCTTCGTTATTATTAGGGTCAAAATTATATGTTTCTGGTTCAATTACATAATCAAATGCTAAGGTTTGATTAGCATTAATATAGGAATAGAAAGCATCATAAGTGTTTCCATTATAAGTTGCTGTGTCAGTTGTTCCAACAACCTTTGTTTCGTCTGCATTAATTGTGAAGTCAACAAGGTAAACGGTCGCATAACTTTCTACATAATCTAAAATTCCATTGACATATCTTGAAACAGAAGCATAAACATAGAACGCACCAGTAGAATTTCCATCAGCAAGATTCGAAGTTACACTTGTTGAAATTGTTGCGGTGTATCTTCTGTAAGAATCTGTCACTTCTTCAGTGATTGAACTAAGATATATTGAAGTTCCATTGTTTTCTAATCTAATACTATTGTTAGTCAAAGTTTGGTCAAGGTCTAAAGTGATGGAAACTTGTGCAGAGTCGCCTTTTGCAAGCATAACACTGTGAGCACCATCAACAAGAACTTCAGCTGAACTTAAATAATCAATAACATAATTATAAGTGTAAGAGCCAACATTTTCTGTTTCATCATAGAAAGTAAATCTCAATGTAACATTGCTGTTTGATGTAAAACTTGAAGAAACATAAATTCTAAAGTAATAAACTCCATTTTGTAAATCGCTATCTGTTGGAGTAACTCTAAGCCCAGAAGTGATGTTGTCAGTTGTTGAAGAATCAATATAATATCCATAAGTTGAATTATATGACAGTCTACTAATTCCTACAGTTCCAACCATACCAGATGAAGAAGCCGTATATGTTACTTCAATTTGTGAGAAATGAGCAAAATTAGGGCTAACTTCCAAAGTTAAAATACTGTCTGAACCTGGCACTAAAGTCGAAGAAATTGTTGTGCTTGGAGTGTAATACCATCTTGAATTATTGATTGTTCTACTACTAATTGTATAAGCAGTTACATTAACCTTATTAATTCTTTGCTTTTGAACAACGAAATTAATTGTTTTTAATAAATTTGTGTTGTTGTTTTGACTTAAAGCATTGATGCTAATGACAAAATCATAAGTAGCATCAACTTTATGTCTATAATCTCGATTAACATTGATAACAACTTTAAAATTATTTCTTGTTCCATCGGTTTCTTTTGTCCAATCAACGTCTAAAACAAGATTATCATTGATAACAACTTGATTATTTTCGTCCACAAAATAATCTCTATCATTATAAGTGAATGTAAGAGATAAATCTTCTTCTTTGCTATCAGAAATAATTTCAGCATTAAAGGAAACAGATTCATCTGGAGTGATGTTAAAATCACGAGCATCAACAATAAGAGAATTTGCCCCTAAATATGAAGAAATATAGAAATTGGACTTGCGATAATTAGTTAACGCATCGTTAAATTGAGAATAATTTGTTTTTAATCTATCAAAATTCAAATTAATTGTGGTATTAACATAATCATTTCCTGTTGCACTATTTGCAATGAAAGTTATGTTATTTCCTGAAACATAATTTGAAATATAATCTCCATTTTCAGAAGTGTTATTTTCATAAGAAACTGAGTAGCTATAAGCATCATCACTTACAAGATGATATTCTTCGCCATTAAAATAGGTTGAATAATCTAAAACAACTTGCACTTGTCTTGAATTATCAGAGCCGTCAACTTCTTGTGACCTTGTTTGAACATTCAAAACATCTCCGTCTGAAATTACAGTGTTGCCAGTTGTCAATGTCAATTCTGGAACATAGTTAATAACCATAATTTCATAAGTTTGAGAATCACTAAAGTCGACTCTACTATAAAGTGTCAATTTGATTGTTTGACCTAAATTAATATTAGTTCTTAAAGCGGTTATGTTGTTAGTTGTAAAACCAATAAAGTTTTCTCTATCAACACTAATTAAAAGGCTTTGTGCTTCTCTTTCAGTCACTCCAAACAAATCAGTGATAGAAATTGTGTTTGCACGATTAATTTCGCTTTGAGCACCAGCATTTGTAACATTTTCTTGTGTTTGATATAAGAACAAGATTCCTGCCTTAACTTGACTATCTCCGTCAACATAATCAGCATTTATTGTTTTTCCGTCGACAGTTTGAATTGTTTGGTCAACAGACACGGCAATATTTTGATTTACATCTCTTAAATAAGCAAATCCAAAGTTGACATCTTGGTCAATTTCATTAGTTTCCCAAACTGAAGAGTCAAATTCAGAATAATCAATTGAATCAATATTTGAATATTCAAGGGTTCTCACATTGTTTAAATCTGCTATTGTTGTGCTTTCATTTAAAACATAGTCCATTTTAAGTCTATATCTATATACAGTTGTTTCGCCATCACCTGTATTTTCTGTTTCCCCAACAATTTCAAAATATGTGATGTAAGAATTTTGATAAACTCTTGAACCAGAGCCTTTAATTTGCCCTATACTTAAATCGTTAAAAATATTAGAGTTTACATTATTTCTTCTATAGTCACCCAAGAAAGCAAAGGAATTTACCAATCTAAAATATGTGGCACCTCCTGCACTTCCATTAACATTAAGACTTCCAACAAAAGCTCCCACTGCTCCGTCTTGTCCATTCAAAACTGAAGTATAAGAATCTCCACTAATGTCGGCTGGACTATCTCCATCTTGATAAATTAAATTGAAAGCATAAACATAAGAATTTATAATTCGAATATCATTAACAGCCCCTGTTGACGCATTCAAAGAATACCCACCTTGTCCAATGATACCACCAACCACATTTGCTGTGATTTTGTTGTTATAGGTTGCTTCAACATCTTCTTCGCCCGTAGATTCTGTCCTAATAAAGTTATAAAATTCAACGCCACAGTTTTCCACTCTTCCGCCAAGGTTATAACCAACAATTCCGCCAGCAACAGTGTTTGTATAACCACCATTTTGATTTAAATCAATTTCCAAACCAAAAACATTGGAATTTGAAATTGTTCCCATATTTTGACCTGCAATACCGCCGGCATAATAATTTCCATCTATAGCCACACCTTGAGTTAAAGTGCTTGGTAGATAATTGCCATTTTCATAATTTACATCAACTGTCACATTGTCAACAAGTCCGCCTTCTTGAATGTAATTAGCAACAAATCCGCCACCGACAACATTACCTGTCATAGTCAAGTTTTTGATTGTTCCGCTAAGTCTATCCACCAAACTTTCACTATTATTTGCAAATGACAAAGTAACATCATCAGTATTTCCAAAAATCATTCCAGAAAAAGTTGTTCCTTCCCCAATCGAATTAAAATTCACAAGGTCAATATCATTCATAACTCTATAATAAAGATTGTTTTCAACATTTTCTAAGTCAGATTGTGAATAAACTCGAATTGCCGTTTCTTCGCTCAATCCATCTGCAACTGTAACTCTTATTTTTAAAATAATATCACTATAATAAACTCTTTCATTATAATTATTTATAAAGTAGTTGGCAATAGTTCCATATTCTGTTTCATAAGTTCCACCAATCAATTCTTCATAATAATTATCAATTTGAGAAAGTGGTAAATATTGTGCTTGAGTTTCAATATCTCCATTTTCATCAACACCGTAAATGACAATTTGTCTTATACCATTCACAATTTTAACCATATCTTCTGGCAAAATATAGAGATAACCATAGCCACCACGACTACGATTTCCAATCGTCAAACTAAATGATTGACTTATTGAGTCAGTTCTAATCTCTAGAACGCTTTCGCCTTGATTATGTTGTTGATAATGATAAGTTAAATTACGATTTTCCGCATAATTTGGTGAAATTGATGTTGAAATTATGAAAGATTGTTCAGCAGGGTCATTTGAAGCAATATTAAGATATATTTCGCCATCTTCTGTTTCATTAATCCAAGTCACATTTTCAACACGGTCTGCTTGTATAATTTCAATATTAATATTAGTGCTAAGAGTTGAAACTAAAACATTTTCATAATTTAATTCATAAGTCAAATTTACAATTTCATTCCAAACTGAATTAAACTCGGTTGATTTTGCAGTAATTCTAAATCTCAAACTGTTAAGTCCTTGACTTGTTTGGTCAGCATACACAAGTTCAAAACCAGAAAGTGTTACATATTCATTTTCAATTGTCACACTGTTTAAATATGCCCTTGTAATATTGCCATTTGAGTCAGTATCATAGGTTAAACCATCTTCTTCGTTAGAAACAACATTTGTTATTCCATTTCTAAGAGAAATTGAGAAATTTGATAAATCAATATATGTAGGAGCACTCTTATCAAGACGCAAACTTACTGAAACATCAGTATAAGTCAAATTCGCATCAGTCGAACTTACGCTTTCGCTAGCATATAATCTTGCATCAGTAACATTGCTTCTTAAAGAATTTACTGGATAGAAACTTTCAAGTTTGAAAATTCTCATTAAGTTGAGTTCATCGTGATTTTCATCATAACCTTGAACAATGACAGCAACATAAATAACAAACTCTCCTTGTTCACTTGCCACAGTCAAATAACCATTTGAATATGTGAAATAGTTGTTATTATTAGTTATAAAGTTATAGTTATAACCATCTCTATATGGGTCAAGATTGTTAAATATAGCCTCAGTGTCAACACCTTCTTCAAAGGTATTAATTCCCATAAAAGTATCATAGTCCATATAAGCAAAATAGTAGCCTGCTGTATATTCATCAATATTTAAAGTTGCATTTCCATAGCCAAGACCAAGATTAATATTTGAGCCTGCTGACATTAAAAGTGAAGATAATGTGTGGTTTGTTGTATAGTTAGGGTCTTCAGAAACGATTGTTTGTCCATCAACTTGTTCATACACAAATCCTTGACTATTTGTTTCATCATAATAAATGTTTGTCGAACCTTCACTATTGTTAACTAAAACAACATCTTCAATTGGTGCAAAAGCAAAGATTGAAATTGTTTCACTTGTCGCTCCTGTTTGATGTGAGAATGAGAAGTTAAACGCCCCTTCATATCCTTCACGAGTAACATTTACTGTCACAATTAAATCAACATAAGAATTATCAGGATTATTAACGTCTTCATATCTACCATTTTCCACATAAGAAACTGTGAAATTGTTGTTTTGATTATAAACCAAGTTAAGACCAGTTGAAGTTGAATAACCATAAATTCTTAAATAGAAATCTCTTGACATAGAATTTTCACTTGAAGAAATATAATATCTTTGATTAAACGCAAATTCGTCACCAAGAATATGTTCTCCGTCTTCACCAATAGTATATTCGCGAATGTCAAGATTTTCATTTTCGGTAATATTGTATAAGTTTGCATAAATGGTTTCTGTCGCAGTTCCATTTCCAGATGCCACAAATTGAATAGCAAAGTCTGCAATGCTACCATAATTTCCATCACCTGCTTGCAAGTAAACCGAAGTTCCATTTTCTATTTCTTCCGAAATCCAAGTTGTGCTTGTTCCACTTTGTGTAAAAGTTATAGGATTTAAAAGGTCATCTTCCTTGTAAACTTTCAAATAATAATTTGGATTTTGCGCCATGTTTGTGCTATTAGCATTAATTAAAATTTGATAGTTACTGTTATTCAAAACAACATCATCAGGATAAACATTCACTAAAACTTCATATCCATAACTTGTAAAATAATTTGAATACAAATCAATTGTGCGACCAGATATAGAACTCATAGTTGAGTCACGAAGTAATAAGGTTTCAGGAATAAAATATGTAGAAATAAGAACAAGGTCATCTAATGAAGAAGCGGTTGAAATTTCATAAGTAAAGGCACTATATTTAAGGTTAAATGCCACATATATATCTCCGCTTAATCTTTGTTTCTCAGGGTCAACTTGAGCATCAATCGTAAAATCAATAATTCTTTGATCATTCTCATAATTATAAGTCATAGATGAAACTGTAAAATAGTCGCTATAATCTTGAAGTTCGATATACATTCCGTTTCTCATTTGATAAGCAACAAGTTCTGCAGTCATTTCATCATCGATAGTATTAACAACAATTCTTCCGCTAACAGTTGATTCTGTAGCATCATTGCGAATTAAAATTCTGTCTTCATCACTTGCACCAATATAAAAATCAGCAATACTTGAACTATCAATCACTTCTAAACTTACATTTCCAGTAACACTTGGCATTTGAACAAAAGAAGCAACCAAATCAATCGTTAAATAAGAAGTGCAATTTTCTGAAACATATAAGGTTTGATTATCAACAATCTCTGCAACAACTTGTGTGTTGCTTTGATATAAAACGGTTCCACCATTTTCAGCAAATGTCCAAACAATATCTGTAACATTGGCATCTAATGGATATAAATTAAAGAAATTTGTTGGAGTTAAATCTTTTCCGTTACTATCTCCTTTGACAACATAAAGTCCACTTCTACCATCTTGGTCATTTAAGTCAAGGCTTTCAAGTTCTTCAAGATATGTGTATGATGTAACATTAATATATTGATAAACTGAAGGGTCTTCAATGGAATATACTCTAACTGTTGCATTACCACTTCTCAAAGCATTAATTGTAAAAGTGTAATTCCCACTTCTATCTCTTGTAGGTTCTGTAACTTCAACCACATCGTTTTGAGATTCCAGTTGCACCCCTATGCCATCATCTGAGCCATTAAGTGTCACAGAGATATTTTCAAAACTATCTTCCTGCGCATTATTGGTATAGACTTCCACCTCGCTTGCAGAAACTGAAATAGAGATATTCCTTTCTCCACACGCAGAAAGAAGAACACCTCCAAAAAGCATCATCAAAGTTAAAAAGCCAAACGCAATTTTTTTCATTAATGCCTCCTTAAGTAATATTTGCAAAAGCAAATAAATTTAACCAAGTTTGTAGAAATATTATATATTTAAATTATAAAATATAAATGGCACCAAAGTCAAATTAATTGAAATAAAATTAAATAAAATAATAAATAAATATTTTTAGCAATTTTTCTTAATTTTTAATTAAAAAAACAAAATTTAAAAAAGCAAAAAAATGAAAATATCATAGTTTCTAACAATAAAATTAATGAAAAAAGCCAAAAAAATCAATTTTTTAGGCTTTTTTTTGCAAAAATTTAATTATTTTTTTAATTTTTTTATTAAATAAACTTTTTTATTTAATTTATTTTTTCTTCAATATATTTTTTCCTTGTTGATTCTCCTCCTCGAATATGTTTTTCTGAAAAGTTTATATCTAAAATTTTTTTTACATCATCATACAAACTTTTGTCAATACTTTTTAATCTATATGCCAAATCATAGTGAACAGTACTTTTAGAAAGATTAAAAATTTCAGCGGTTTTTCTAATAGTTTCATGAGTATCTAAAATATGGTTTGCTACTAACAGAGTTCTTTTTTCAATGTATGCTTTCATAAAAAAATCCTCCATAAGTAACCTTATGTGAGGATATGTCGAAATATGACAAACATTGTCAAATTTTAGATTATCAAAACTTCAAACTTATTTTCTGCATTCTTCAATAAGTTCAGCAATTTCAGAAACTGTTTTAACTTGATTAATTTTATCATCAGGAATTGTAATTCCATATTCATCTTCAAGTGTCATAAGCATTTCAATTATGTCAAGAGAATCTGCTCCTAAATCTTCAAGAATGTTTGCATCGTCTTTAATTGTGCTAGCATCAATTCCAAGTTGTTCTGCTAAAACTTGTTTAATTTTTTCAATCATCTTTGCCCTCCATACGCATATATAATAACATATAAGCGAAAGAAAAAGCAAACTATTTCAAGCAAAAACAAAAATTTCTTTAAAATTTTTTAATTATATAAATCTCTTATTTTTAAATAAAATTTCAATAAAAACTGAAAAAATACAAAAATTTTTTTGATTTTTAGTTTTTTTTATCAAAATTTTTTATAAATTTGTCAAAAATCATCTTTTATGTAAAATAAAAACAGGCAAGCCTGTTATTTATTTTGTAAATCAATATAGAGATTTGGGTCAACTTCCACACCGTCTTTTAAAAGACAAAAATGAAGTTGAGAGTCAGTAAATTCACTTGTTGCAGTGTTAGATGCCTCGCCGATTTGTTGTCCACCTTCAACGGTATCACCTTCTTTAACTAAAACATTTTCACCAAGTGAAGAATAAACACTTGTAAAACCATCTGCGTGTTCAATTTCCACAACATAGCCTTCAAGAGAGTTGTTCGTCACACTTAAAACTGTTCCGTCAAGAACAGAAAAAACCGCATTGTTTTCGCCAGCAAAGTCAATTCCAAGATGAATTTCCCATCTATTTAAATTTTCATTATACTGTAAATCAGTATCAGAAAAATCTTTAGTAATTTCAGCATTAAGCATTGGTGCAGTAAAATCAAGACTTGTTGTTGACACTTGTTGTGATGCTGGCAAGGTTAAACCAACAGTAAGAGCAATTGCCACAACAAAAACACCTGCGATAATCATAACGCCATATCTTTTGAAAAAGTTTTTAATTTTGTTTTGTTTACTTAATTCCATATCTTCCTCCATACCCCTTTTATTAACGCTTTTTAAAGTGTTTATACATAAATTTTTGATTTTTTTGCCAAAATTTTCGCATTTTTATAACTATTTTTAATTATTTTTAACTATTTTTAGTTGTCTATTTGATTTTATTTTGAATTAAATTTTAATAACCAGTCAAAATTAACGGAAGCCCAGCAACAATCTCATTGCTTTTAAAAACAATCTGCAAATTAACTTTTTTATTTTCTATATAAACACAATCTTGTTCATAGGGAGTATAGCAATAATAAATTTTTAAATCTTCAAACTCTTGTGTTGAAACAATATCTGCATTTAGGACTGACAATATTTCTTTCAAATTAACATCATCAAAATAAAATTGTTTAGCATAGATTTTGCTATTGTTTATTTTTTCTAATGCATCTTCTTTTGAACAATAAACAAAATCTTTATTTCCACAATTTATAACTTCACCATCTAACGAACCAGCATCAACCACTAAACAAACCCTATTAACATCATCAAAATAAAAAAGTGGATTTTGTGAGTTTTTAGCAAAAGATGTTATGGAGATAAAAACTATTATTAATAAAAATACTATCAACTTTTTCATAAGATAATTTTTGACAAAATAAAAAAATTCAACAAATATTCTTGTTGAATTTTTATGAAAAATGTAAAATCTATAAACTTTTTATTTTAAAAAGCAACAATAAAGAACACGATAAGCCCAACAAGTGCCACGCCTAAAACAATACCTGACCACAAAACAGGTTTACGGTTCCAAAACTTCTCCTTTTTAGTTTTTCCCTTTCCCTTTGACTTATCAATCTCACTTTGAGAAACTTCTTGACTATCCGATGGTGCAGAATTTTGTTCCGCAGAAACATTTCCAGCAGTTGTAGACGCATTCTGTTCCTTATTTGGAATTACAGGTGGTCTTGGTGGGACAGGACGATTTTGATTTAACTCCTTTGGTGGAGTTGGCAAAACTTTCTTTTCTTCTTCCATTTAAAACCTCTTTATTTTATTTTAAACTATAATAAAAAAAATGTCCAATAAAATTAAACATTTTCTTCTTGAAATTGCCAAATATTATCTACATCAAGTGTTGCATCTAAATTTTCAACAATAATTGACAAAATATACTTTTTGCTACTCTCAAAAATTGCTTCGTCAGGCACAACAATGAAATTTGAAAAAGTAACTTTATTGCCAGATGCAAGTTCTCCGTTTAAATAAAAATATCCATCATTCCCTTTAACAAAATCGTCTGTTGTAACAAAATCAAAATCTATTACTTTATCAGCAAAAAATACTTCCGCTTTGACGCGAACTCGCAAATCTTTCTCTAAATCACTTCCCTTAATTTGAATTACTTGATTAAGTTTTTCACCGGGCATTATTGAACCATCAAAAGTAAAAGATGAAACACTTGTTTCGTTAGGCTCTAGATTTATTAGTACACTCTCTCCTAAATTTAAATCGGTGTTAGATTTTAAATATGACAATGAAAAAAAATAGCCAGTATAACCTAAAATAAAGGTAATTATAAGCAAAACCACTAAAACTATAATAGAAAAAAGCCAAGGATATGTTGATTTTCTCATATCCTTAGTTTGTTTTTATAAGTTTTATTTATTCACTAATTTTTTAGATTTTTCTTTTTTACGTCTTTTATCTCGTTCCGCCCTGAAGTTGTCAATTTGCGTTTTCTTGAAAATTTGACTTTCTTCTTGGAGTTCCATTTTCTTTTTTATCCATTCATATTTTCTATTTCCATAAATTGTGTCATAGGCAATAACTGCAAGTCCTTGAAGAAGTAACACGTAATATGTGGCAAAACGCCATAAAAGTAATGCCCAAAAAGTTTGCCCTTCCAAGAATTGACTAAAAATAACTGAGAAGGAAATTTCGTTCATACCCGAACCACCAGGAAGTGGAATAAAACTTGATGACAATTCAATAAGTGAAGATGAAATAAAGAACACACCATATAAATCTGCAGCACCAGTTGTCGGAAATCCCATAAATATGCAATAAACAAAAAACGGCATTGAATAGGTTATGATGTATCTAGCAGCATGTAGGAAAAGTTGAAGTAGAACATCCCAGCCAGATTTACTATATTCTCTCATAATGTTTTGATAATCTTCAACAAATTTCCAAACTTTTTCATATTGTTTATCATAATTTTTCAAAATTTTCATTTTGCATAAGAGTTTTAAAACCCATGAAACAACCTTTTTCCCAATCCCTTTTGAAAGAGAAAGGAACATAATAACAAACAATGAGCCTGCTGCAAGAACAAAACCAATTATACCAGTATAAGTTACATAGTTGTAGAAATCAGAAGTAAATTGAGAGAAAATAATACAGAATAATGAAATTATTATCCAAGTAAATTGTTGAAAAATAAATTTGGCAACTGGAATAGATAAAGCGGTTGAACCCGGCACATCTCTTGACCTAAGATATTGCACAGCCATTGCTTCCCCGCCAGACAAAGGAATGACAGAATCATAGTAACGAAGAGTCGCCATAGATTTGAATGCTAAAGGCCAACGAGAACGCCTAGTTTTTTTGTAAATCATTCGCCATGCACCCACAACATCACACAAAATTGTTAATGCAATAAGGAGCAAATAAATCATGAAAGGTAAAGGATAAATTGTTAAAGACCTGAGCGGTGTAAATTCTCCATCACCTAAAATATTCCATAAAAGAAGCGCAATAACAAGTGCAATATTAAATATCAAAAGTAAAATGCTGATAATTTTTTGTTTTTTAGAATTTTTCTTGTTGGCTTTTGCCTCTACTTCATCAAGTTTTTCATTTACTTTTTCTTTATCTTCATTTGCTAGTTCTTCTTCAACTTCTTTTAAACTTTCTTCCTTTTTTTTCTTTCTTTTTTCTTTAAGGCGTGAAAAAAGACCTTTCTTTAAGTTTTCGCTTTGAACTTCAGTTTCGACATTTTCAGAAGTAACATCTTGCTGTTTTTCCATTTGTGAACTTAAAGAAACATCTTCCTCTTTTTTTATTTCCCTTTCCGCCTCAAATTTTTCCATATAAATATATATTATCAAAAAAAGAAACCTTTGTCAAATTATAGTGCGAACAAAACTATAAATTTAGGTTTCTTCTTTTTTTAATTTTAATACTTTAAATTATAACTATCTTTTAAAATAAATCGCTATAACTATCTGGATATTTTACAATTCCGTTATCATCGCCAGTTGTCAATGTTTGTTTTAAATAGTTAAGATTTTCTTCTTCAAAATTGCTGTAATTATTATCTTCATAGATTGCATCATAAACTAAATCAAAATAAGTTTTGTTATTAAAGATATTAACTCTTGTTGATGCAAGTTTTTCAATGTCAGAAAATGTCAATGAGAAATTGCTTGTAACATTTGGGAACAAACTTTCAACTTCGCCAGCATAGAAAAGAATGTAAATTCCATCATTTGCTCTAATAAGACCTGATGTATCGCCAACTTGACCTTCTCCGTTGTTATATAAAGCCTTTAATGCTGCGTCAAAATCGTCATTTTGTGCAGAACTAAATGTGTCATTATAAACAACATCGCCTGTTGAAGAAATTCCAAAAACGGAAGTTTTATCAGAGTTTTGATAAGTTGTATCATCATTATAGTAGTAATAGTATTTGATGAAAGCATCAGCACGAGCATATTCGACCAATTGATTTCTAGCATCTACATAATCCTTAACAATTTGATTGATTTGGTTTTCATCTAATTCTTCTCTTGCATAACCTTCATCTGCTAAAATTTCATCAACTCGACCGCTATTATTAATAACGACATTGTAATCAAGATATTTGAATTCTTCATTATCCATTAAGTCGTTAATCTCATCAAGTAGGTCTTGAGCATAAATTCTGTCGCCTGTGCTTTGACCTGTTGTATCATTCTTAATGTCTGCATAAACTGCATTATAAATTGCATTTAATTGTGATTGTTCTTCGCTTTCATCAATCTTTCCATTGTTTATATCAGTTTCCAAATCAGTTGGAGTTCTTTGACCTTCTTTGAAACCAAGTTTAATTACGCCAACATAGAAATAATTTGAAGCATTTTCGCCAGTGTAAACATAATTTACATTTGTTGATGTTGAAAGAACATCTGTTTCAAAAGTTGATGGATTGTTTCTATAAGTGTAATAATCTGAAAGAACTTCTCCTTCATAGTAATCAATCATATTTTGAACTCTTACGCCTGTAAGTGTGGAACCATGTTCTGCTCTACGATTATAGAGTTCTTCATATTTGTCTACAACATAGTTATCTCTAACAATGTCATAAATTCTGTCAAGTTCAAAATAGAAAACTTCTTCGTCATTTGCAAAGTCAACATAACTATAGTTGTCGCGAACAACACCAATATATCTATTTAAAGCACTTCTCCATTGTGTGTTTGATGTGTAAGAGTTGATTGTTTCATAAATTAATTCTTTGAAAACATATTTCCCTTCAGCATCTTGATATTCATAGTTATAAGGAACACTATCAAGATATAAAACTTTACCGCCTCCACTAATTGTTGAAACTTCATTTATTCTCTTTACGCCATATCTTAAAACCCCATTATCGTCGATGTATGTGTAATATGTGGCGTTTGGTTTATATCTTTCGTAAACACCAGATGTTTCTTCTTGAGAAGCGTCTTCTTCGTCTTCAATACCTAAGATTTCATTGTAGTATTGTCTAAGATTGCTATAAAATGCATCATAGGTGCTTTCCCATAAATAAGTTGTTTCGCTGTCATTGAAAAGTTCTTTGTTTTCTCTTTTGTAAGTAGATTCGACATCTTTAATCATAAGTTTACGGTTAATGATGGTGTCGAGTGTTTCTTCAACAGCTTCATGCTGACTATAACCATAGTTATTAACATAATTGTAACCATAAGAATTGTAGGCATTAATTAATTCTCTTTTTGTGATATCTTCACTTTCCGTAATTGTTTGTCCATTAAGTTCATAACTATAATTAATTCTTGCGACAACAGCGTTATAATAAGTTTCAAGATCTCTACCGAATAAATTACAGCCCGTCAAGACTGCAGTGCACATAACTAAACATAACACTAAGGAAAAAATTTTTTTCTTCATAATATCTCCGCGTAAAATAACTAACTAGTTTATTATATATTAAATGGAAACAAATTTCAAGTAAATTTACGAGATTTTCAATCTTTTTTTGTATCAAGGGCTTTTATAAACATTTTTTGCAAAGTTTTCATCTTGTTTTCAACACTATCTTCAATGTTCAGTTTTAGAATAGGCAAGTCAGCAAATTTTAAACTGAAATTATAAAATTCATTCATTTTCGACAATCTTTTATCAATAATTTCCTTGCTTTTATAGAAATATACAAGACATTCTTTAGATGTAATTTTAATAAGTTTAACATTAAAATTAACCGCCAAATTCTTTAAAAGAGCAATATTGGCAAGATTTACCGTTTCTTTTGGAACATCGCCATTTGTAAGTTTCATTTCTTCCAAAACCTTATCTCTCTCTTTTACTGTGGAAATTTGACTTATCTTATCATAGAAAATAATTCTCTCGTCTTGCGAAGCAATGTAATCTTCGCTTATATACGCATCAAGAGGAAGTTCCACTTTGATTTCTTTGGCACTTTCCAAATTCCCATCTTTAAGGCCACGCGTCACTTCATCAAGTAGTTTTATATAAAGGTCATAGCCAACTTTTTCCATGTGTCCGTGTTGTTCTTTTCCTAAAATGTTTCCTGCACCACGAATTTCAAGGTCACGCATAGCAATCTTAAAACCGCTTCCAAGTTCTCTAAATTCAGTGATGGCTTCAAGACGCTTATAGGCATCTTCTGTCAAAACCTTTCCTTTGTCATAAGTAAGATAAGCATAAGCAAGTTTATCTCCACGCCCAATTCTTCCGCGAATTTGATAGAGTTGACTTAAGCCCAAGTGATCGCTATCCACAACAAAAAGCGTGTTCAAACTTGGCAAATCAATGCCATTTTCAATAAGAGTTGTGCTAATAAAAATGTTGTATTTGTTGTCATATAGGTCATTAATAACTTTAGAAAGTTCTTTTTCCATCATTTGTCCGTGAGCAACTCCCACACTGGCATTTGGAATTAAATTCTTTACGCGTGAAGCAAAATTATAAATATCCATAACACGATTAAAGAGAATGAGAACTTTTCCACCACGCGATAATTCTCTTTTGGAAACATCTTGAAGTAATTCATCACTATAATCTGTGACATAAGTTTGAATTGGAAGTCTATCTTTTGGTGGAGTGGCAATCACACTAATATCACGAATATTTGAAAGTGACATGTGAAGTGTTCTTGGAATTGGAGTGGCAGACAAAGTTATAACATCAATATTTTTCTTGGCTTCCTTGATTTTTTCCTTGTCTTTAACACCAAAACGCTGTTCTTCGTCTAAAACTAAGAGTCCTAAATCTTTAAACTGAACATTTTTACCTAAAATCTTGTGTGTTCCAATCAAAATATCAATTTTGCCCGTTTTAAGTTTTTCCAAAATTTCTTTTGTTTCCTTTTCCGTCTTGAAGCGGTTTAAAATTTCCACTTTGACACCAAAAGGAGCAAATCTCTCTTTTGCAGAGCGATAGTGCTGTTCACTTAATATTGTTGTTGGACAAAGGAATGCCACTTGTTTAGAGTTGTAAAACGCTTTAAAACAAGCACGAAAAGCAACTTCTGTCTTTCCAAAGCCGACATCTCCACAAATCAGTCTATCCATAATTTTGTCGCTTTCCATATCTTTGTCAACATCGCTTATGGCTTGCACTTGGTCAGGTGTAAGTTCGTAAGGAAAATTATCTGCAAACTGCTTTTCAAGTTCATCATCTCGCTCAAATTTAAAGCCTTTTTCTGTTTCTCTTTCCTTATAAATTTTTGCAAGTGAAATGGCGACTTCTTTCAAGTTTTCCTTAACTTTTTGCTTTAATCTTGTCCATTCGCTTGAACCTAAAGCGTTGAGTTTTGGGTTTTCCGCCCCAATATATGCCGAAATATAATTTGCCTGCTCGGTTGGAAGATATAAAAGCGCCCCGTTTTTATACTCTAGAACAAAATAATCTTTTTCAAAGTGAGATAGTTTCAGCCTTACAATATCTTTACAAACACCAATTCCATAAAAAGAGTGAACAACATAATCTCCCACTTTTGGAAGATAGGAAAAACGTTCTTTTCCGCGTTTAAAATCAATTTTCTTTGCCTTGTATAAGTCATCTGTGCCAATCGCAATGATTTTTTCTTTCAAAAAACTAAAAGAAAATGGAAAATATTCTTGAACAACATAAGTTGTTTCCTCTTGAACCACTCCGTCAAAAATCTTGTATGGAATTTTGTTTGTATCTAAAAATTCCACCATCATATCTTTGAATTGACCAACAAAAAGAAAAGTGGTGTAGTTGTGATAACGATACATTTCAAGGTCTTTTTTGAGTGCCATAAAATCGGTTAAATAACTTTTTTGACCTATTGTGGAATTTTCGTAACTTGCAATTTCTGTATTTGTGAAAACAATCTTTTTCTTCTTGTAGATGTCACTAAATTCGGCAAACATCTCTTCCTTTGCCCAAGAAAGATTTGCTCTTGCCTTTTTCAAAATTTCACATTCATTTTCAATTTTAACCGGCTCATCAATAATAAATTTTTCACTAATATCAGTAACATTATTATCTCCAAGCGGAAGAATTAATGGAAGAATTTTGATGATCTTTAATTCTTTCAAAGTTTTCATTGAAGACGTGTCAAACTGAATTATTCTCTCCACATCTTCATCAAAAAACTCAATACGAACAGGACTGTCTTCTCCAAGCAAAAAAATGTCCAAAATGTCGCCACGAACGGCAAATTGTCCTTCAATATTGACATAATCAACTCTTTCATAGCCAAGGTTTGTGAGTTTTTCAAAAAGTTCATCTAATGAGTAACTTTCGCCCACCTTGATTTTAAATTCTTGTGTCAAAAAGTTTAAATCAAACTTTGTGGTTAAAGATGATGGCAAAAAAATTAAAAAATCAAGTTCTTTGTTTAAAAATTTGGATATGTTATTAGCAAAAGAAAAAAGGTTAGGGTCGTATCCTTCAACTTCCCTACCACAAGAAACAATTTCCGCTTTGATATTTAAATTTGAAAGAGCAAATTTCAACTTGCTTGCAGTGACAAAATCGCCACAAAGATAGACACCACGCCCCAAACTTGCTGTCAAAATTGCCTTTTCGCCAATAGTAAGTCCCCCGATATTTTTATATCTTAAAAGGTCTTTTTCTTTAATATAATCTAAAAATGTCATTTCAACCTGTCTAAAATTTCAATAACTGCTTTTTCAATGATATGTTTAAAAGTTTCTTTGTCATATTTTGACAAAACATAGTCTTTCAAATCCATAAAAATATCTCTTCCAATGCCAATTTTTAATCTTTCAAACTCAGGACCGATGTTGTTGACAATGCTTCTAAGCCCGTTGTGAGTTCCACCACTTCCGTGTTCTTTATATCTGATGCTTCCACGTGGCAAGTCAATGTCATCAGTGACCACCAAAATACGAGCATCTTTATATTTTTGTCTAAAAACTTTGACAGCATCACCAGAGTTGTTCATAAAAGTTAAAGGCTTTGCCAAAATATACTTTTCCCCAGCAATTGTCGTTTCGCCAACAAGCGATTTATATGTTTTTTTAAGTTTGAAAGTAACCCCTAACTTGTCCGCCAAAGCATCAACAACATCAAATCCCATATTGTGATAGGTGTTTTTATATTTTTCGTCATAGTTTCCAAGACCAATAATAATTTTCATATCTTCCCCTTATAATGTTTCATTAATAAGTTTTTCAAAAGGCCCAACAGTCTTTCCTTCTGGAACTTTGCTTTTCTCAAGATAACTTTGTGTGATTATAGAATTATCGCAAATAATTGTGTCAGAGATATAGTTTCCGCTTTCTAAAACAACATTTTTTCCAATATAACTTTCTCCCTTAATTATGTTGTTTGGATAGATAACAACTCCTTCTTCAATTTGAACATCTGTTTCAATGAAAGTTGTGTTTTCACTAAAGATGACAACCCCTTGATTTTTATGGAAATTAATAATTCGTTTGTTCAAAATTTTGAAAGCATTGGAAAGTCTTTTACTTGAATTTACCACATAAAAATCGTCAGTTCCAAAATCAACAAAAGGAGTGGACAATATGTTTTCATAATTATCAACAAAATCGGAATTTATAACAAAACCGCGTTGAAGTGGCAAAAAATTCATCTTTTTTGCCGAAAAATACTTCATAATCTCCAAAAATGTTGACTTTTGAAGAAGTGGCGTGTCGCTATAAAGCACAGCCATTTGCTTGTATTCCCCAGCATATTTTTTCAAGAAATCTAAAATTAAACTTTCACTCTCAAGAATTTTTTGTGTGCACATAGAAGTTGCAAGTTTCACCCAATCAATCATTTTCTTTCCGCAAAGGTCAAAATTGCAATAATCAAATTTTTCATTTTGCACTTTCACAATCAAAACAAGAGTTTCTTCTTGCACCCAATCAAAACTTGCGTGCAAAACTTCTGGTTCAGTGCCATTAACTTTCTGAACCACATTATCCAAATTTGTTTCTATTGAAGTTTCCACTTCAACACCAATCATTTCATCAATTTCCATATTAATATTATAAAAACAAAATTAAATAAAGTCAAATGACTTTTTAAAAATTTGCTAATTTTATTTTTAATTTATAAAAATATGTGCTAAAATTAAGTTATGATTAAAAGAAAAAATATTTCCTTTTTAATTATTTCTCTAGTTTTAGCAATAATAACTCTTTTTGCTTTTTCTTTTTTGCCGGCAATACCAACAAAAGCAAAAACAATGATAAACAATTCCGAAATGGTCTTAAGCGACGACGAAGCCTTAACTCTTTCAGACACTTACTATTCTGTCCGTTTTCAAGGTTTTAACAGCAATAACTCAGTTTTAACTCCAACTCTTAGCGACCCAGTGCAAGTGGTCGAAGAAGAAAATGAAATCACATATATTTGCTATAACTGGTCAACTTTATCACATATAAACATTAACATTCAACGCTCAGCAACAACAGATACGAATTTAAGATTTTTAGGAGTGAAACTTCGTTTGTCATATATGCAAACAGAAAATTTAACTCAAAACATTCAAGATTTTAATGGCGAAAAATATTTAGACATTGAACTATACAATTCCAACGGCGAAAGCGTTTCTTTCCTACCAATAACATATTACATCAACGAAATGGAAGGAATGGAAGAAGGAAATCAAACAAAATTTGGTTACGGCTATGGACTTTATAAATTTGAATTTGTCTATAGTTATATGGACATAAGCGACACAGAACAAACTCTTGCTACAGATAGAAGCGTAGGTTCAATATATTTTGCAGTGCTTCCTGACAATATTGATAACTTAAATGGCGGTTTTGGAATTGAATATACAGTTTCAAGTTCAACAACATTTTTAAACGCTTTTAATTTCCGCATAAATAACAATATTTATCAATATGCTAACCCTGCTTATATTGAATGGTTTGTGGAAGGTGTGGACGAACACAATATGAGATATGTCCTTACCGAAAGTGATAGAGAAGACCAATACTTTTCTTATGAAGCAATCTATGACGGAGAATATCCTTATGGAAGAAATGGTAATGAATTTTATTTTGATAGTAATGGAATTGAAGCCGATTTCACAATAACTTGCAATATATATGACACAAATGGAAACCTTAAAAACACTGCAAGCATTGAAGTAACAACCATAAAAGTTGATAATGTTTCATATTTATGGCTTATCATTTTGGGAATAATTCTTCTTCTAGTAATTATCGCAACAATAATTCTTATAATAGTTTTAAAGAAGAAAGAAAAAATGTATTAAAATAAAAAAAGCAGTCACCGACTGCCTTTTTTATTTACTTAAATTTAAAGAGTTCCACAAACACCAATCAATGATTGGATATTTTGAGAATATTTGCTAAACAACTTATTTGCTAATGCTTGAACATTACTCCGCTAAAATCTAGAAAGTGCTATTGGCACCAATCCATGATTGGATTTTTTGATATTATTTTATTTTTGCTTAAATGCTTATACCAAAAACAATCATTGCTAGAATCTAGAAAGTGTCATTGACACCCAATCCGTGATTGGATTTTTTTGATATTGTTTTATTTTTACTTAAATACTAATTTTCAAAACAACCATTGCTAGAATCTAAAACGTGTCATAGACATCCAAAAGTTTTGACATTGACTGTAAGTCTAACTCCCAACATATTTTGCATTTTTGCTTGTGTCACTGTCCCAAGTCTTGTTATACATTCTGCTGTGTTTAAATTAGAACCAACATCGCGTGTCCAATACATTAAGTTATTCACTAAAAGGTATACTAATTGAAGTTATACTTGTCGTTGCACCTGAATTTGAATACCAACCTGTGTTATATTTCAAATATATCGTGCTCGTGCCACCTGTTCCACTTTGTTTATCAAGTGTTATGGTATATACCTGCTTCTCCCATACTGCATACAAAACATCGTCCGCATTTGATGTATATCTCCCTTTATCTTGATAAACAACACTTCCACTTGCACTTGTTGCCCAGCCAGCAAAAACATAAGATGTTCGTGTGAATGTATTAGCACTAAGCGTCAAATCTGTTCCATGCCGTTTATAAGAAAGACTCATTGAACCAGACCCGCCATTTGGATTATATGAAACTTCATACCGCTGATAAATATATATATTGATTGTCCTATTAGTTGTCATATTATAAGTTGCAGAAAATTGATTCACAGTTGTTGCGGTCGATGAAGTTCCAATGTAGTAATCATATTCAGGAGTTCCTGTAAGTCCATTTATGATATATAAATCGTGTTCTCTTGCTCCGTCTGATTCAACCGTTACAGTTCCTTCACCAGTAATATTTGTACCATCAAATGTCCCTTCTGGGCAATTAACATGAAAGCAAAAAATGAAACAATAAACTTCTTCATAACTATATATAATATAACTTATATTAAACTTTTTAGCAAGCAAATTGCATTTGGTTATACATTTCTATGCTATTTTTATACAGCAAATTCAAAAAAATAAATACTTTCAGACTTAAATTCAACAAATTTTTTTCAATATCATCTTACTAATTAATGTTTAAAAATAAAACAATCACAAAACATTTTTAAAGTTAGCACCCATAAAGTGATGATATTGCTCAGAATAAAGTTTAATTAGTTCAAGTGAAACGGAAAACTCGCGTATGTCATCTTCTTCAATATAGGTCTTTAATTTAATGATTTCCACTCCAATTTCTTGAATTGACTTATGGTTTACGACATAGCATAAATTTCTTTCGTCGCTTAACCATTTTTCTTCCAGATTTTCCACTAGGGAATTGACAACATTGTTTTTTATTCCATCATTTTCTATCACAGCATTCTCAATTTGATAGCAGTATTCTCTAACATTATAAAGAGCATCAGACACAAGTTTGTCTTCCACCGCACAAATTGTGATTAAAAGCCCTAAAATAACAAAAATTGAAATCATTTGAAACCACATAAATTTTGTCATTCCTGCACCTGCCCCAGTGGTTCAACATTAAAAGTCTTGTATGCCTTATCAAATTCCTGAACAAAAACAGCCCCACCTTTGTCAACTGAAAGAATAAGGCAATCTTTAACCCTTTTAATATCTGCTTTTTTTAGTAATTCTAATATGTAATTTTTATCAACCTTTGCCACTTCCAAATTGTTTTTCAAAATTTTCCCTTCTGAAATTAAATTGATTGGCAAGGCACTTTTTTCGACTTGCAATTTCATATCACCAACTGTAACTGGTGCATATTCGCTTTTTGGAAAAACTGACATTTTGCCATTCGTTTCCATTATGGCATACTGAACTTGTTCTAACTTAAAATAGCCTGCTCCACGCACCGCTTCTGTTATGTCATCAATAGATAGGTTTAAATTTTTTAATGCCTTATAATCAATTCCATTTGGGTTGATGACTATTACAGGTTTACCACTTATAAAATGAGAAAACTTAGTGGAAAATTTGCTAAAAACTGTAATTAAAAAATGAATAATAACCAAAGTGAAAAGTGGAACAATTCCGTCAAGCACAGGCACAGAAATTTCCGCCATAGGAATGGTTGCAAGGTCTGCAATAATCAAAGTAAGGACAAGTTCAAATGGTTGCATTTGCCCAAGTTGCCTTTTCCCCATAAGCCTATATAAGAAAAGCACAATAACATAAATTATTATTACTCTAAAAACTGTTGTTAACATATTTTTATTATAATTAAAAGTTTTTAAAATAATCAAAAATTAAAAAAATATTTAAAAATATCAAAAAAATGAAATAAATATGCAATTTTTTATGCTTTTTTATGCATTTTTCGTGATTTTTTGAATTTTTCTTTAAATTGAACAAAATAAGTTTGAACACTCACAACATTGAAAATGATACAAAGGAGCAAGAACATTGAAGCCCCAACAATACAAGAAATTGCAATAGTGAAAAAGTCTGGAAGCACAAATGATAGAAGGGAACTTAAAAACGAAGTCACGGCAACTGACGGTAAACTTAACAAAATCATAATTAAAAGTTGTTTAATAATTTTAACTTCAATTTTCAGTTTTCTTTTAAGCATTATAACATTTAAAATACCCGTTATTGTCATACTTATTCCCATTCCAAAAGGAAGAGATAAAACGCCCATATATGGTGTTAGGCACATAACAGAAATGAAAGTAAAAATTCCGCCAATAATATAGTTTATGAATGATTTAACTTCTAACCCAACAGAATTTAAAATTGCCGAAGTGATATTTGTCAAGCCCATTGGAACCATAATCCATGCCGAATATTGAAGAAGTGTTCCACTCAGTGCTTCGCCGAATAAAAACATTCCAATTTTGTCGCCTATTCCAATAAAAAGTGGAATAATCAAAAATGTGATAAATAGAGCAAAAGTTATTGACGAACTAACCCTTCTTTGGATATGCTCATTGTCATTTTGCACCATTGCCATTGAAATATCTGGCACAAGAGCAGTTGAAAGAGAGCCAATAAGTGTTGTTGGAAGAAAGAGAAGCGGAAATGTCATTCCAAGTGCCACCCCGTAAATACTCATCGCTTGCTCAACTGTATATCCACAAGCGACCAAACGAGCAGGCAAAATTAAAGCAATCAAAGGTTGAACCAAACTTCCAGCAACTCGCACTGCTGTGATAGGTGTTGATTGTTTGATGACTGTTTTGTATATTCTGCTAGGCTTGGACATTTTTCCGCCATAGAAAAAGTAAAGGATAATCACAAAAACTGCTGAAACAATACACGAAATTGTAAACGACCAAGCAACAGTCATAGCACTGGTAAGTGCGGTCATTCCAGCACTTAACATCAAAACACATAGAGCAATTTTTACCACCATTTCAAAAAGTTCTGTTACACAAAGCGCAAAGTAGTTATCATACCCCCACATTGCTCCGCGAAAAACAGAATAAATAGACGAAAAAATTAACGATGGCAACAAAATTATTAAAATATAAATACAATTTTCGTCAGAAAAAAGATTGGAAAAAAGATTTCTAAAAAGTAAGATTATAAGGCACAGAATTATGCTGACAACAAGTCCAACTAATAGTCCAGATGTGACCAAGGTTGCCACACCCTTTTTATCTTTTGACACTCTATAACTTGCCGTCAATCTTGAAATAATCAAAGTAAAGCCACTTGACACAATTGTCATTAACACCATAAAAACAGAAAGAGCGACTTGGTATAAACCGAGTGCTTCTGCACCTATCGTTCTCGATAAAAAAATTCTAAGCAGAAAACCTAACAGTCTAGTTGCCACTGAAAATATAGTTATTATAGCCACGCTTTTAAAAATTGATTTCATACAAAATAATTTTATAGTTCTTTTTGCAGAAATATGACAATAAAATATTTTGTGTGACAATGTTGCCTATAAAATTATATAAAATTTTTAATCTTGGAGATTTTATGAGTATAAGAAAAATAACCTTTCCTTACTACCAACTGAAAAAAGGAGAAAACTTAAAAAGTGTTGCTCAAAAATTTGATGTTGAACCTACAAAAATTTTATTAGATAATAATATGTCCCCTAAGCAAATCAAAGAAGGGGTTTTTATCTTAATAAAAAAATAAATATATTTATAAACAATTTTTTATTTTAAATAAAAATTAATAAAAAATGTTTTAAACTAATAAAAAAATCGATTTTTTATCGATTTTTTATTATTTTTTTATAGATTTTTCGTTATTTTCTAATTTTTTACTATTTTTCAATTCATTTTCTTTTGTTTTGTTATTTTTATTTTGTTTGTCGTTTTCTTTACTTTCTTCTTTCTTTTCCAAGGCTTCTACAGTATTTGCTTTTTTCCCTTTCAAAATTTTTACCACATTCTTATCTTTTTTATCTTTGTTTTTAAAAACTTTCAGTATGAAATTTTCTATTTGCTTTTGATATTTATATGACAGAATTATTATCGCAATAATTGCCACAATAATAATCGCCCAAACAATCAATCCCCAGCCGTGATATGGAATTATATATCCACTTCCAAAGTAACTTACCGTTAAAATTCCAATTGGTCTGCAAATCAAATTTGTAAGAGTAAAAAATGTCCAACTCATATTTGTTAGTCCTGCAACCAAACACAAAACATCATCTGGAAAAATTGGAAGAAGCATCATGATAAAGAAGGAATACTTTGCATTATTCAAAAAGTGCACCCATTTTTCGCAGGTTTTTTCTCCAACCATAAAAACAACAAGTTTTCTTCCAAAAAATCTTCCCAAGAAAAAGGCCAACATACTGCCTAACAAAATTCCCGCAAGAGATAAAAGTGCTGCTTGTAGTGGTCCATATAACAATGTCCCCGCAATGATTGTTACTGTTGATGGCAATGGAATAAAAGTAACTTGCAAAAATGAAATAAAAACATAGCCAAGCCTTCCCCAAAATCCCCACGATAGTATTAACTCTCGAAGTTTTTCTGCAGTATTAACCTTTTCCCAAACTCCCGTCCAAATAAGAATATAATATCCAAGAACAATAATCCCAGCAATAATTAAAATGACAATTGTTGTTCTTATGATTTTACTTTTTAAACTCATTTCCTTTTTATCTTTTTTG
The DNA here is from genome assembly GCA_930990515.1 of uncultured Clostridia bacterium. Taxonomy (GTDB): domain Bacteria; phylum Bacillota; class Clostridia; order Christensenellales; family UBA1242; genus Caccovivens. The sequence continues at coordinate 49,802 of CAKNPS010000003.1, read as the reverse complement.
TTGGGACTTTCTTCCTGTTTTTCTTTTACTCCGTCATTTTGAATATCACTCATAGATTTTTCAGTTTCTTTTCTATTTTTAATAGTAGAAACTTCTTCAATAGCCTCTATTGAAACATCTTCTTTCTTCTTATCAACCTTCTTACTTCTTAATTTTTTCATATAATTATATATTATACCAAAAAGAAATAAATTTACAAAATATTATTTATTCCTTTTTTTCATTAATCTTATAAACTATATTCGCTTGGATTCTCTTTTAAAAGTTTGTTTCTAACATTTTCTTCTGTTTGTTTTGTCACCTTTTGTGGACTACATATTGTGACATCAGTTGCAGGCAATGTCATGCCAACGCCAAGTTCTTCCGTTCCTTCCATAACAATTCCATCTTGTGGCATATAAAAGTCGTGACGAATTTCTTTTTCTTCAACAAATTCTCCGTCTTTATAATATCTTAAATATCCTTTACTCTCGTATCCTTGTTTTGGCCATTTAACACGATAAAATTCGCCCTTATAAAGAATTTTATTTGCATACTCACCCTTTGTGTCTGGCAAAATTTTATCTCCGTTATGCCCTAAAACTTTAACTAGTTCCGCTCTTCTTTCAATTGTGACACCATCAGTGGCTTGTCCATAAATTTCCACTTTCACGTTACTATCATCAGCAGTTGTTTTTATATAAATTGGTTTGTCTAAATTGTTTGTGAAAACCAAATCAGCATAATCCCCCGAAACCATAGCATCAAAAGATAGTGGAACATAAGAAGCGGGCAGGGTGTGATGATTTACTTTATCAATATCAATTCCAGCAAGAAGAAGGGCATTATATAAAGTGGTTGATGCCTGACATACTCCACCACCAACACCATCAACATAAACTCCGCCATAAATTATGTGGGCACTTTTATAACCATTGGCTTCTGTGCGTGGCCCAGTTGTTTCATTGAAAGACACAGTTTCCCCACTATCAACAACAAGACCATTAAAACTTTCAAGAGCCTTTTTCACATTGTTTTTTCTGTCCGATTTGCTTGTTGAATAAGAAGTGGAAAATTCACTTCTTTTAACAACACTATTTAGTAATTCTTCTTCATTCACTTCAGGCGGAATTTCCACAATTGGAATTTCCACCCTCGCAACTTTGCCAACACTTAACGCTTTATCAATTTGAGAATATAATTCGTCACGAAGAACTGTGATACTTGATTGTCCGTTCTCAACTTCAAAAGGAAAATCTAAATCTGTGTTAAAAACTAAACTTGCTGGAATTTGCGGTCTTTCCACTTCTTCAATTATGCTATTTAGTTTTTCTTCAAAATTTGCTAAAACACTTTTATAGGAAACTTGAAAATCTAACCCCTTTTCTTTAATTTCCTTTGCCTTTTTCAAATTTTGAAAATAATTTCCAGTTTTTCCATAAGAAGCAATTTCTTTTATGTATGGCTCAATTTTGTTTGTAACTTCAAAATCTGTTCCTTTAAGTTGCCATGTTTTGTCGCCACTTGTAAGATTAATTTCAATTTCTCCACGACTTGAAAGCATATCAGTAAGCACAACATTTTCTGCTTCAGCCATGGTCATATTGGAAACATCAATGCCATTAATTTTAGTATTTTCATAAAACTTAGCATTTGAAGTCAAGGAGTTTTCAAAGAAAAATTGGCAAACCAACAAGCATATTACCGCCACCGCAGAAATAGATAAAAACCATGCAAATCCGTGTTTATTTCGATTTTCATAAGTTTTTTTATCATTTTTTTGCGATTTTTTTGAATTTTTATCGCATTTTTTCACATTTTTTGCATTTTTATTAGATTTATTATCTGACTTTTTTTGAGTTTTTGTTTCTTCATTTTTTTTCATACACCTAGTATGTTCAAAAAATTTAAGTTTATGTCAAACAATAATTTCATTTTTAATTTCTCTAAAATTTATTTGAAAAAATTGATAAAATAAAAACAGGCAACGCCTGTTAAATTTCCAATATTTTTTCAATCTCTTGGAAAAGATGTTCTTTTTCATTTTTTACTTTACCATCAAAAACTTGACTTAAAAGGGTTTCCAAAATTCTGTCATACCCCCTTGGGTCTATCTGTGGAAAATTCTTTGCTATATCGTCTTTATTAATATCTAAGTCCGACACCCTGACAACCAAGCCATATCTTATAATATATTTATAGAAAAACATATACTTATTCATTATATGTTTACTTTTTTCTCGTAAAAGTGGAAAAATGACAGCAACATCTCCAAAATATTTGAAAAAATATTCCTTATTTTTCATTTTATCAAGTGCATTGTAATAACCTGCAAGATAAACAAAAACTTTTTGAATAATTCTAGACGAAAAAGCAAATTGGGTTTTTAAAAATTCTTCAATAAAAGTTTGCAAACATTCTGGCTTTACGCTGTCAACAATATCAATCAAAAGCCCTAAAACTCTATCTTCCACCTTTTTTACCATATTGTATTTAATAAATTTCACAGGCAGTGAAAAATATTGCCAAATTCCTAAACGATTTAAAAGTTTTAACGATTTTATAAAATTGCCTGGGGTTTCTTTGTAGCGCTTATCGCAGTATAAAATTTTCTCAATTTCTGTGAATTTTCTGCTGCTAGAAATGTCTGCCACATTCTTCGCCATAATATGAGCATATTTTAAAGTCTCTTTGTCGATTTTGAGATTAAGTTCACCAACAATTCTCACCATTCGAAGTATTCTTTCGCCATCACTTTTCAAAACCTCTTCAGGGGAAGAAATGCATTTCAAAATTCTCTGTTTCGCGTCAACAACACCATGGAATGGGTCAACAATTTCATCTTTTGTGATGTTATAATAAATAGAATTAATTGTAAAGTCACGCCTTTTTGCGTCTTCCAAAAGTTCATTCGTTCTTTCCACTTTTATTGGAGAATGTTTTCCATTTTCGGCATAATAATCTTTTCTAAATGATGTAAACTCATAACTATTTCCATCTTTTGAAATTGTAATAGAGTTATACTTAGCATTTTTAACCTTAACCTTATATCCATTGTCTTTCAAAATCTTGGAAATTTCTTCAATATCAACATTGCTTGCAAGGTCAATGTCTGAACTTTCAATGTTTAATAAACAATTTCTGACATAACCACCTACAATGTATAAATCTTCTGGAAAAAGTTTGGCAAGTTTTAATAAATCATTTGAAACAGGAATAAACATATAACACCCCAATAAAAAAATATTACACCCAAGAAATTAATATTTATAATAATAATTTAAAACAAATTTAATTAAAAGTCAAGAAAATTGATTTAATGTTTGACTTTTTTGTTAAAAATTAATAAACTAATAGGGAATGAAAAACAAAAAGTTTGTAAGTAAGAAGAAAAAATTAAATAACGAGAAAGACATTCCTATTGTTCGCTATCAAACTGATAGAGAGCATGGTTTATCTGAGGAACAAATAAGCGAACGAATTGAACATAAACTTACAAACGACACAAAAATCAAAACTTCAAATTCCATTCTTTCCATTATATGTAAAAATGTCTTCACATTCTTTAACTGCATCTGGCTTGTAATCGCCATTGCTCTTATGTGTGTTGGTGCGTGGGGCGATTTACTTTTCCTTTTCGTTGTCATTGCAAACACTGCAATTTCCATTATACAAGAAATTAAGTCAAAACGAACTGTGGAACGCTTGTCAATGGTAACCGCACCAAAAATCAAAGTTATCAGAATGGGGCTTCAATACGAAATAAAAAGCGAAGAACTCCTTTTAGACGACATTATGCTTTTAGAGAATGGCAATCAAATTCCTGCTGACTGCATCATTGTGGAAGGCACTTGCGAAGCCAACGAAAGTTTGCTCACTGGAGAGAGTAATTCCATTAAGAAAAATATTGGAGATGTTCTCCTTGCTGGCTCCTTCCTTGTTTCTGGACAATGCTATGCAAGAGTTGATAAAGTTGGTAAAAACAATTACATTCAAACAGTGGCAGAAAGGACAAAAGACTTTAAACCACAAACTTCCAACCTTTTTAAAGACTTAAATAATTTGATTAAAGTAATAATCTTAATTTTAATTCCACTTGGAGTTTTGACATTCTTTAAAGAAAGCGTCCTATTAGGTTCAAGTATCACAGAATCTGTTACAAGCACAAGTGGTGCTTTGACTGGTATGATTCCAGCGGGAATGTATCTTTTAATCACTGTCGGACTTTCAGTTGGAGTTATTAAACTAGGCAAAAAGAAAACACTTGTCAAAAACCTATACTCCATTGAAATGCTTGCCCGAGCAAATATTCTTTGTCTTGACAAAACTGGAACAATCACAGATGGAACAATGAATGTTGTTGAATTTGAAACTTTTAATGGTTCAAACAATCAAAAAGTTGAAAAAATTATGAAAACAATTCTTCAACATCAAAAATCAATGAATGCAACAAGCATTGCCCTTTTCAGTCGTTTTGGCAAAGATACCGACAGTCAAGTTAAAGAAGTTATTGAATTTTCATCAGAACGAAAATATTCAGCCACAACATTTAAAAATGGAAAAACTTATTTTCTTGGTGCTCCTACATTCATTAAATGTCAAATTTCTGCAGAACAAAAAGCCTACATGACAACAAATATGGAAAAAGGGTATCGAGTTATCGCTCTTGCCGAGGCTAAAGGTTCTTATGATGAAAAAGTTGCCGGGAAAAATGGAAAACTTATCGCTATTTTTGTTCTTGAAGACCACATCAGAAAAGATGCTATTGAAACAATCGACTGGTTTAAGAAAAATGATGTTCAAATCAAAATTATCTCTGGTGATGATGCAATAACGGTTTCTAGAATTGCTAAGCGTGTTGGCGTTGATGGTTATGATAAATATGTTTCTCTTGAAAATGTTAGCCTGCAAGAAGTTGCTCAACTTGCCAACAAATTCACAGTTTTCGGTCGTGTGACTCCTGAACAAAAACATGTTTTGGTTAAAACTCTAAAAACACAAGGAAATGTTGTTGCTATGACTGGTGATGGTGTTAATGACACCCTTGCCCTTAAGGAGGCAAACTGCTCCATTGCTATGGCTGACGGAAGTGAAGTCGCAAGAAATATCTCTCATCTTGTTCTTATGGAAAGTAACTTCTCAGCACTTCCAAGTGTTGTGGAAGAAGGACGACAAATTGTGAACAATGTTCAAAAATCATCAGTTTTATATCTAATGAAAACACTTTTCACAATTATGCTTTGCATCACAACTTTGATTTTACGAATGCACTATCCTTTCACTCCTAAACAACTTTTAATTTTGGAAATGTTTGTCATCGGTCTCCCGTCGTTTATATTGACCTTCCAGCCAAACAAAGACATCATTCGTGGAAACTTCATTCCACAGGTTTTAAAGAAATCAATTCCTGCTGCGTTCGTTATGTTTATTAATGTTCTTATTGTTGTGATTTTGAATGCCAGCACAAACACTTTAACTCCTGATGAATTTTCTTCATTATCAACACTTTTAGTTATTTTTACTGGTTACATCAATCTTGTTTGGACTTGTATCCCGTTAAATTGGTTGCGAGGAATTTGTGTTGGACTATCCGCCGTTCTCATTGCAGCCGCTCTTGCAAGTTTAAGTCCTTTCTTTGAAATCACAACCTATTCTGTTCCAGTTGTCATAACTTTAGTTGCTATGCTATTAACCACAATTTTAGTTATCGTTCTTGCATTCTACTTTAAAGAATGGTATTTGAGAAAGAAATATGGTGTTTCTCCTGAAGAGACCACAAAATTAAAGAAAGGTGAGACAGAATTTGATAAAAAAGTCACTAAACTTTTCAGCAAACTCAACAGGAAGAATAAAAAAGATGATGTTTATATTGAAAGCAAAGACACAACAAAACTTCTTCAAAACTTGCAAGCAAGCGGTAAAGCACATCTAACAGAAGAAGTAAGAGTCAATGAATTAAAAAATAGGCTTCTAAATAAAAATAATTCTAACTAAAAAAAGATAGTGTAAGACTAAAGCCTTTTGAAACTAGCAGAATAAAAATAAGAAAAGGAGTTCTACTTTTTAAAGTAAAACTCTTTTTAAATAGTTTCAAAAAATTATAGACAAAATTTGCTTATTTTTATTTAAATCGTAATTTAGTTAGAAAATTTTTTTAATTTTTGCTTTTCATATACATTTCCGCATATTTTCTTGTTATGTCATCAATTGTATTTTTGACTTCTGGAAGTTGTAAATTTTTTAATTGTTCTTCTAAGTTCCAATTTTTAGGTTTTGCTGTTTTATCAAACCACTTTGCACCATCTTTCAACCATTTTTCACGAACAGTGTCAAAAGTTAAATTTTTAATATCAAAATCGTCAAAACCAAATTCTACGCCACAGCAAGAACATATTTCAAAACTTGGCTCGCCTATTTCATCATATACTGGTTCTTCCAATCCGTCATACCCACAAACCGGGCAAATATATTTTTTGTTATTCATAATTACTCCTTTTATTCTTCGTATTCGCTTGGATTTTCTTTCAAATAATTATATAAATTTACTATTATTTCCTTTGAGGCATCAAAACTAAAAGATAATTGATAGGTGTCATCTATTGTATTTCCAATTTTACCACTAATCTCAACAAATTCTTTTTTGCAATTAAATGTAATTAAGCTGTCAGTATCCTGAAGCACATCAACGATTTCGAATTGTTCTTCTAAATTGTTGTCTATAATAGTTTTTAATTTGTCTTTTAATTCTTCATCATCAAACGAAAACCCATCTTCAGCTTGGTAGTTAAGTTTTAAATTTCCTTCCCAAGAATTTGTTTGCGCTTTTATGCCAATAATTAAATGATATATGTATGATATATCTCCTTTAATTTGTTTAACATACATTGTTTGAAAATCGTCTTGCCAAATAATCTTTTCCATACAAACTCCTTTTAATTGAAAATTTTGTCATATAAAGTTATATATTTTTTAAATCAAACACCATAAACACCATAAATAATAAGATACTTATTCGCTTCTTGTGCTTGTATTATAAGTTTTAATAACTTTTCTTTTTGTGGTGTATCTTGCGGAGTTTTTATATCAACAATTTTATAGAACTCTTTTAAAGACTGAGGTGGAAAAATTGTTACTCCCGACTTATTTAAACCTTTTTCTTTTCTAGAAACTTTATTAAAACATGTTGAAAGGTTTGCTATTTCAGGATACCAGAAATCTATCATATTACAAAAAAATCCCACAGAACTTTTTTGTATAATAAAATTATTAGCATCTGAGTAATTCTTTTCCATGTCTATATTGTCAATAATTGAAAATGTTGCAACTGGGCCGTCATACAAGTAATCTTCTAAAAGACCAGCAATTTCTTGATCTTCAATACCAGTATTTGACAATTGTTTTTTGATGTTCCAATCTTTGAATTGCATTTGGTTACTGCAATTCCATTTACAGCCTTGTTGAATCCAAAGTTTTCTTACATAGCTATAAAATTTTTCATCTTCTTTATAGTCAAATTCATAACCTATATCAACGGGATATTTAGAATTACAATAATACTCACAACTTCCAAACTCATATCCACAACATGAACAAATCTCGTAACTCTCATCTGGCGATTGCTTCAACTTGTCGTACCCACAAACCGGGCAAATATATTTTTTCTTTTCCATATAAACTCCTTTTAGTTATCTAAATAAAACATCGTGCCAATTGCCCAAGTCTGCTTTTTCATAATTAGCATCAACTCTTTTGTCTAAAAATTCACATTCCAAATAGTCTTGTAAATCTTTTCCATACAATGCAATATCATCCGTTTTTGTAATTAAAAGAATAGGAGAATTGTCGTTTTGCAACATATATCGATGTCCAAAAATTGGAATTGTGTTTTCAAGATTGCTTTCAAAAATATCAAACTCTTTGTTTATCTCTTCAACTTTCTTTTCAAAGTCCAAACCTAAATCATTACAAAAAGTCCAAAACTCCTTTTTATTATTTTTGACATTTTCATACTCTTCCCTTAACAACCTTTTGGGCTTTGCAATCCAATCTTTAATTTTTTTAATATTCTCTTCGCTAAAATCATTCCAAACTGGAAACGGAAAAACATAATGACAATATTCTTTTTCGCCAGCATTAGGTAGATATGAAGTATATTCGGCAAATGGCAAACCTTCTGCCAAAAAGTTTTTTAATTCTTTTGGAAATTTGATATTATAAAGATTTTCAACTTTAGAAAATTCTTCTTCTGTAAGACCATTTGCAAAGACTATACCTTTGCTTTTTAATTTATCAATTATATCTTTAAATCCCATACAAACTCCTACTTTTTTTGTGTTCTCTCTATTATTCTTTTTGCGCAATCGTAAAACATCTCTTCTTTAAAATTTTCATCAAACATTTTGTTAAAAATTGCTTGCATTTCTTTTGCTAGTATAGAATAATCATCCGTTTTATTTGATTTTATTAAAATTGTTTCAATTTCCACATTGTATTCGTCAATTGGTGTGAACTTTCCAGGACTTAAACCCATAGGGTCAAGCAAATTTAACTCTTCTCGCACAATATTAAAATCAATTTTATATTTATCTTTCTTAGATTTTGTATTCATAAACTCCTTTTAAACATTTCTTACTACTGCGAACAGCACTAAAAACAAAACTATTCCAGCAGAGATTTCTTGAAATTTGTTTATTGCAATTTGTTTTTTCGTCAATTTCTTATCTTTATAAAAAGCAAGAGAAAGTTCAGTAAAAACAAGATATATGCAACCGCCAAGAATGCCAAGCCCAGCCAAAACACCAGACAAAATAGCAATATTCACAAAAAACATACACACTGCACAAATTATAGCAACAGCTAGCCCAACGAGTGATATGATAAGATTTGTTTTTGATGTTTTTTGTTCCAAGTTTTCCTTTTGTTTCACATCTTCTTCGCTAATAAGTTCATCGATGGTCGTGTTAAAGAGTTTTACAAGCAATTTCAAGCTTTCAATACTTGGATAGCCGTTGTCTGTCTCCCACTTTGAAATAGCAGTGCGTGTGACAAAAATCTTCTCCGCCAAATCATCTTGCGTGAGATTTTTCTCCTGTCTTAACTTCTTAAGTTTTTCACTAAACTTCATCTTCGCCCTATCGTCAATCATATTATACAACATTTTCCGCAAAAGTCACGACACTTTCACTCACATTTGAAAAAAATTACTAAAAAATTAAAAAAATAAATTCACTATCTTTTATTTTTCACTATATGTTTTTAAAATTATTAAATTACTTTAAGAAATCAAATTTTACTTTTTCTTCTTAGTTTTTGTGTTTGTTCCACTGAACAACTCTCCTATTATTGAAAAACCTTCACCAAATATGAAAAGTGCAGTAAGTAAACTAATTCCAGCAATCAATTCGTTTCGCTCTTTTTTATTTATCGTTTTAACAAAATTATAGTTTTCAATCCACTCATTGCTTACATTTAAAACATAAGCATAAGGAATTATATTGTAAAAGTATTCGGGATTTTCCTTTATTAACATTTCAATTTTTTCTTTCTCAGTAACTTCAAGATATTTCTTAAGTCCAAGCAACCTGCCAACAACAAATTGCCCTTCCTTTGTTCTATACTCCAAGAATGGACAAAGAATATAAGTTAATAAGCATAAAAATGTAGTAATTGTAATTAAGCCAAGAACATATAAATTCGTAAAAGAATAAACTAAATTAAGTAAAGCAAAAATCAAAAATAGCACGATACCAACAATATAAAGAATAATCGCTTTCAATTTCTTTTGAATATACACTTTATTACAAATATTTGAAAAAATTGTGCTTATAGCAAAAATAATCACGCCACAAATAATTGAAAAAGTTCCACCACTGCCAAAGAAATATGAAAGAAAAACCAAAAGACAAGTAATTCCAAGTGTAAGCCAAGTTGAAGTACTTTCAATTTTTGAATTAAAATATTTTTTATTGTTTTCATCTTTAATTTGTTTTTTTATTGTCGATGTAATTGGTTTAATAATAACTGGTAAATCTTTCAAATTAACTTCAACTTTTTGAGAAAAAACTGTGTTAAACATTGTTTGTTCATAAGATTTCATTTCCTCATCAGCGTCTTTCAGTTTTTTTAAGATAACAGTTTTATCTTCATTTTGTATAATTTCAATATATTTTTTCTCTGCCCAGTATATTAAAAGTGAACTAATATCTCTATCGTCAATACTTTTATCAATAACATAACCTGCATCTGCTGGAGTCATTCCATCTGGTGCCGAGAACTCTACAACTTCAATAATTTTCTTTTTTCGATTTAAAATAACAAAGATAATTAACCCAATTAAATAAATTCCGCAAATAACTGAAAAGATTATAAACATAATAAAGTATGAATCTAAATTAGTCCAGTTTTCAAACGGAATAACACTTAGCCCAACAAATAAAAATATTATAAAAAATATTCCAATTCCAACCAGATTTTTTTTCATTCTATCTCCAAATATTCACTTTTAATAATTTAAATTTTCGATTTTTCATTTTACTATTTTTATTTGAATTTGACTAAGTTATAAAATTTTTAATTTAACTTTGAAATTTCATAACCATCTTTACTATCTTTAATTTCGTAGCCTTTAGTTAAAATTTCTTGTCTAATGCTATCCGCCAGAGCAAAATTTTTCTCTTTCTTTGCTTGCCATCTATCTTCTGCCAATTTTTTAATATCTTCAGGAACATCAAATTTTAATTTTTTATCAACCTGTTCAACAAAAGTTTTTGGTTCTTCTTTAAAAAGTCCTAAAAGTGAATAAGTGCAAATGACACTATTTAAAGTTGCCATAACACTTTTGTCATTTTTTGCAATCTTTTCTTTTGCTTCTTTAAATATGTTGAAAAGATAGGAAATTGCCTTTGATGTGTTCAAATCGTCACGCATTGCATCATCAAAATCTTCTTCCACTTTTTCATCTTTTCCAGAAAACTTACCAAACTTTTCTTTTGCTTGAAGAAGAACACTATAAAAATTATATAGATGTTTTTCCGCATCTTGAAAAAGTTTTTCTGTGATATTAATGTCAGTGTGATAAGAATTTTGCAAAAGTGCCATTTTTATCACTTCAATATGAAAATTTTTTCTTAAATCTTTCATAAGAAGAGAATTGCCTAAACTTTTGCTCATTTTTTGACCATTGACACGAATAAGCCCATTGTGTATCCAATATTTTGCAAATGCTTTTCCAGTCAAACTTTCTGTTTGAGCGATTTCATTTTCGTGATGTGGAAAAAGTAAATCTCTCCCACCTCCGTGAATATCAATTTGGTCGCCAAATGTGACATAGTTCATAACTGAACATTCAATGTGCCAGCCTGGTCTACCTTTCCCCCAAGGAGAATCCCAGTAAGGTTCTCCCGCTTTTGCAGATTTCCAAAGAGCAAAATCAAGCGGATTTTTCTTAAACTCATCGTTATCAATTCTGACGCCATCTAATGCTTCTTCCGTGCGTCTTCCAGAAAGTTTGCCATATTCTTTAAAAGTTTCCACAGAAAAATAAACATCGCCATTTGGAGTGGAATAAGCCTTTCCCTTTTCAATAAGTTTTGAAATAAAATCAATCATATCAGGAATGGTTTTTGTGGCATAAAGCCAAATATCAGGTTCTCCAATTTGGAAAGCCTGCATTTCCTTATCAATTTCTTCAATCATTTTCTCAGCATATTCATTTGCCGGAACTTTTAATTCATTGCTTTTTGCGATAATTTTATCGTCAACATCGGTATAATTTCTTGCATAAACAACATTAAAACCTTCTTTCACAAGAAATTTTCTCATAATGTCATAAATGAGTGCCTGATACAAATGTCCGATATGTGCTTCGGCAGATGGCGTAATACCGCACGCATACATTTTGACCGATTTATCATTCAAAGGCACAAATTTTTCTTTCTGCCTTGTAAGAGAATTATAAAATTTTATATCTTTTTCCATAATATTCCTTTAACTTGTTACTTTATATTGATATTTATTTAATAAACGCTATTTTTGTCACTTCTAAAATTTTAGATTTTTTTATTTAAATATATATTCAAAGTTTCAATTGCTTTTGAAACTTCATGTTCTTCTTCATTAAAATATTTTCCAATCTTGTTAAGATATGAATTTAATTCTTGCTTCCCTTTCTCTGTCAAATATAGCATACGACATCGCTTGTCAATTTCGCCTTGCTTGGAAACAATAAGCCCCTCTTTTTCAAGGTCTTTTGTCATAAGAGCAAAGTTTGATTTTTTGATGCCAAGTTTATCGATAATCATTCCCACAGAAAGATTTTGATATTCAGAAATGAAATACAAAATCTTCATTCGAAGGAGATTGTTCTCAGCATAATGCTTTGTGATATTTTCAAGTAACGCTTCAATTTCGATTATCTTTTCATAATTTTTCATACAACATAATTATACAAAACTAAATTTATTTTTGCAACTATTTTGCTTGCATTTTAAATAAAAAACATCTAAAATAAGAATATGGCTTTAATAGGAACAATTGAAGATATAGTTTTTCGTAATGAAGAAAATGGATATACTGTTGCAAAACTTGAAAAAGACGGCTCACTCGTCACTGTTGTGGGCAAATTTATTGATGTCCAAGTGGGAGCAACAGTTTCTCTTGAAGGAAAATTTGAGCGTTCGAAATTTGGCGTTCAATATGCTTTCACTTCCTATGAACTCTCAGAACCAAGAACCATTGCTGGTATTGAAAGATATCTTGGTTCTGGGCTTATTCGCGGAGTTGGGCCGATAACAGCAAAAAACATTGTGGAAAAATTTGGGAAAGACACTTTAGATGTTTTGGAATATACCCCTGAAAAACTTGCTCAAATTCGTGGTATCAGCGAGAAAAAAGCAATCGAAATTGGTTTTTCATATCGTGAACATAAAGAAGTGCAAAACACCATTATGTTTTTGCAATCGTATAACATTTCCACAAATATGTCACTTAAAATTTATAATGTTTATCGCGACAGAACAACAGAAATTGTTAAAAATAATCCATATAAACTTATTGAAGATATTGACGGAATTGGTTTTACAACTGCCGACAGAATTGCTAAAAATATTGGTATTCCAGAAGATAGCGAATTTAGAGTAAGAGCGGGACTTATTCACGTTTTAAAATTAAGTTGCGAAAAAAATGGCAACACTTATCTTCCAAAAAATATGCTCTTTAGCGAAAGTTCAAAGGCTTTAAATCTCATATATGAAGAAAACAGCGAACTTTTTAATAAAACTTTTGACACCTTGTGCCTAGACAAAACTTGTGTTACTCTTTGGCTAGAAAATGTGGAAATTGTTATGCTTTCAAAATATTATTACTACGAAAATTCCATTGCCCAAAAACTCACTTGGCTAAAAAATTGTAGTAAGATTGAAGATGCCAACATTGATGATGATATTGAGAATTTTCAACTTAAAAACAAAATATCTCTCCACGAAGAACAGAAAAACGCCGTCAAAGGCGCAATTAGAAATGGTGTTTATGTTATTACAGGTGGCCCGGGAACTGGAAAAACAACAATAATTAAGTGCATCTTGGAAATCTTGGAAAATATGCAAAAAAGAGTTTCTCTAGTTGCTCCAACAGGCAGAGCATCAAAAAGAATGAGCGATTCAACAGGTCGCGAAGCAAAAACCATTCATCGCCTTCTTGAAGTTAATGTGATAAAAACGAGTGAAAGTTATTTTGTTCATAACGAAACAAATCCACTTAAAACTGATGTTGTCATTGTGGACGAAGTTTCAATGGTGGACTGCGCTCTTATGTGCAATCTCTTAAAAGCACTTCCACGTGACTGCAAACTCATTCTTGTCGGCGACAAAGACCAACTTCCAAGTGTTGGTGCAGGAAATGTGCTTGCTGACATACTAGCAAGTGGAGTTATTCCATTTTGTATGCTCACAAAAATCTTTAGACAAAGTGAAAAAAGTTTGATTATCACAAATGCCCACCTAATCAATGAAGGCAAAATGCCAATGATTGACAATTCAAGTATGGACTTTTTCTTTGAAAGTAAAAATGACCCAGAACTTATCAAGAACACTATTGTCAATCTTGTGACATCTCGCTTGCCAAAGTTTTTGAATGTTAAGCCTCAGGAAATTCAAGTTTTAGCACCAATGAAAGCAGGCGTTTGTGGAATTGAAAATTTGAATAGAACGCTTCAGGAAGAAATTAATCCAAAAAGTCCAGAAAAACCACAGGTTGAAGTCGGGCAAACAATATTCAGACTTGGCGACAAAGTTATGCAAATAACAAACAACTATGACCTTGTGTGGAAGAAGCAAGGTAAATATGCCATGGAAGAAGGACAAGGCGTTTTCAATGGCGACATTGGTTACATCACTCTCATCGACCCAAACACAGGCGAAATGAATGTGGAATTTGAAGATGGAAGAAATTGTCTTTACACTCGCCCAGACCTACTTGACCTTTCGCTTTCCTATGCAATAACCATTCATAAAAGTCAAGGTTCAGAATTTGACACTGTTATCATTCCTGCCATTGCTGGCCCTAGCATAATTTTGACGCGTAATTTAATTTACACCGCAGTCACCCGTGCAAAGAAAATGGTGGTTATTGTTGGTGAAAAACAATACTTAAAAAGAATGGTATCAAACAAATATACAGCCACCCGTTTTACACTTCTTAAAAAACTTTTAATTAATGCAGAAGAAAGAATGGAAAAACTTTTTGGAGATGAATAATGAAAAATATAGAAAAAAGTGTGAAAAAATCTAAAAAAAATAATATTTTTCGCACTTTTTTTAATTATTTTAACAATTTTTTAGATAAACATATTTTTCCAAATGATATAAAATGCATTTTCTGCGGAAAAGATATTCCTTCATTTTATGAAAAACCATATTGTTTTAGTTGTGAAAAAGAAATTAAATTAAGCACTAGAAATCGATGTTTGATATGCGATTTGCCAATAAACAATGAAGCGAAAATTTGCGATTTTTGCAAAACTAATCATAGACATTTTAAAAGAGTATTCACTCCACATAATTAAAATTAATTTAAAAAAATGAAAATTTGTTTTATTAATTAAAGAATAAATACCTTCTTTTAGGACATTTTCATTTTATTTTTTTTGTTATCTCAAAACCAGTCGAAGACTGTTCAAGTTCTTTTATTTGCACTTTCAAAACATCTGCTCGCTTAATTTTGTAGGTTGAAAAAATCAAAATAGCAATGCTTATGGCAATCGCACTTCCAAAAAAGACAATCTTCCCAAGCCCTGCTTGGACTGACAACGCCTGCACAGGTTCAGTTGAGTCAAACTTTATTAAATCTAAAAGGAGTCCAATAACTAAAAGAGTGATTGAGTTTGTAAAATTATAGGTAAAAGTGTAATATCCAGTGTAGCGACCTGCATTGTTTTCTTTTGTCCTAAATTGTTCCATTGTCACCACATCAGCATACATTGAATGTGGCAAACTGTAAAGTGCTCCCGACCCAAGTCCGCACACAAAAATGCAAGGTAACACAAACCAGAAAATAAAGTCACTTGTGCAATAAGTTCTAAACAAAAATGTCACACTTGTGAGAGCAATTCCCACCAAAAGTAAGCAAAGGGCAAAAATAAGTGTTTGTTTTTTATCATATTTTTTCACTAAATTCACCCACAAAACTTGTGAAATTATCGCCCCACCAAAAAGGCAAATCATAATGACAGAAATTTGTGTGCTGGAAAAATGGTAACAAAAAGTGAAAAGATGCATACCAACCGAAGTTATAAAAATGGAAGCAACAAGAGAAACGGAATAACCAAGCATAACCGTTCTAAACTCTTTTTTCTTCAAAGTTTCAAAATAGCCACCAATAATCTTTCCAAAGCCCTGTTTTTTAACTTCCTTACCTTCATTTTCTTCTTCAAAAGCACTTTTATCATAGTTAGGCATTGAAATTACTCGTTTTCTCGTTCCAAAAATCGATATAAGTCCGCAAATTATCACCAAAATTGAATTTACAATCGCAATATAAATGTAGCCGTCTTTATTGAATTGAGTTTGCATTCCAATGCTGGCAGATGGCATAAAAATATACATCAAAATGCTAGGCATAATCATACCTAAAATATAAAAAACAGACTTAAAACTTTGCATCTTTGTTTGGTCATTATAATCTGGAGCAATATCAATACAAAGTGCGGAATATGGTGTTGCGAAAAAGGTGTTAAATGTTTCTTGCAAAAGTAGAAATCCCATAAGCCAAACAATCGCAAGATTAGAACCTTTTTCAATAGGGCAAGTCCATAAAAGAATGTTACAAATGGCAAGAAGAAAAGTGGCAAAAAGCATATGAAGAAGACGCCTTCCAAAAAACTTGTTTTTTGTCCTATCAGAAAAATAGCCAATAATGGGGTCAGAAACTCCGTCCCAAAGAGAAGTTATTGCAATGGTTGCCCCAACCAAAACTCCAGATAAGCCCATAACAGAAGTTGCAAAAAACATAATAAAGGAGTTGACAGTTTGTCCCATACTGCCATAGCCAAGATTACCAATTCCATAACATAATTTTGTCCAAAAAGTTAATTTCTTTTTTTCCATAAGGTATTATATGAAAAATGGTCATAAATTTATTTCACAATTTTAACAAATAAAAAATATTAATTAATCATATCTAAACCTAATAAATAATCTGCAGATACATTAAAAAATTTTGCAAGGGCTTTTATATTTAAAGCATCAGGAATTCTTTTGCAATTTTCCCATCGACTCACTGTTGAATGAGAAACTCCTATGGCTTCTCCTACTTGTCGAGTATATAAACCTGCTTCAATTCTTAAGGTCTTAATTCTTTCTGCAATCTTTTCCATATTTTCCCTTCTATTCACACTTTTAATTATTATAAATAAAGTTTAATAAAATCTTAAATAAAAAACAAGAAAAATCGATTTTTTTCTTGTTTTTTGTTATTTTTTAGTTATTTTCGCCATTTTCTTCATCTTCATTATTTTTCTTTTTCTTCTTTCTTGCTTTTGCTTCTTCTTTTTGTTTTTTGATTTCTTCTGGCGAAAGTTCTCTCGTTTTTACAACTGTTTCGGCAATTTCAAATCTATTCTTGTTCACAGGAGCAAGTTCTTTACAATATCTTGCAATAATTCCGTCAACGTGTTCTCTCTCCATTTCATAATTAGGGTCATCTTCCATTTTTAAAGAGAAAATTCTTTTCTTTCCCTTTCGCCCAGTTCTGACATCTCTTATCTTCAAATCTTCAAATGAAGCAGTCATCTCATAACCAGTTCCGCTCACAATTTTATATCTATTTCCCCTGATTTCAATGTCAATGTAAGGAGTGGTATGTTTCACAATATCAACAAGGTTCACTGTGAAAAGATTATTGAAAATGTTATTTATCTCTTCTGCGATTTGTGTTGGGAAGTCACTTGGTTCATCACTAGGGTCGCACTCGCCCAAAAAAGATTTTTTCTCACGAAGTTGTTGTGATGATGTCAAATTGTTCACACGCACCAAAGAAAAATACGCCCTGTTTGGAACAATCTTTTTTCTAAGATTTAAGCCCACCCCAGTGAAAAGTTTAGCATCAGTGTCATAAACAATTTCTCGTTCTTTAATTTTTTCTTCAAAACGAACAGTATAAAACCCAAGTTTTGCCACGAGTTTATTGATTGTCATTTTTTCATTATCAATAATAAGATAATAATTCTTTCTTATTGTATGATATTTTGAAGGTTTCCCCTTATCTCCAAGAAACATAACATTCTCCTTTTTAACTTTAAATATATTGTAAACAAAAAAAAGAAAAAAAGCAAATGAATATTAAAGATAATTTTGGCAATATTTATTTAGAGGAGATAAAAATATGGAATTTAATGAAAGCGTAACAAAAATAAATTTGGCAAGAAGTTTTGCTGCAGAGTGTCAAGCAGGCGCAAGATATCAGTTTATGAGCAAAATGGCACTTCAAGATAGTCAAAAATTTCTTTCTGACACCATGAAAACACTTGCTAAAAACGAAATGGCTCACGCAAAGGTTTTTTATGACTATATCATTGAAAAATCTGCAGGAAAATGTAAGAATATCGCCATTGAAGCGGGATATCCTTTTGAAAATCCTGAACTTAAAACTTCCCTTCTTGGAGAAGCAATGATTGAACTTTCTGAGGCACAAAACATCTATCCTTCTTTTGCAAAAATTGCTTATGATGAAGGTTTTACTGACATTGGTAAAACATTTGATATGGTGGCGAGAGTGGAAGAAACACATCACAGAATGTTAAATTATCTTGGAAATCTTTATAAAACTGGAAATATGTATAAGAGAAAAGTTCCAACAAAATGGAAATGTTCTGTCTGTGGCTATGTTGAAAATGCCAAAGAAGGTTTCAAAGAATGCCCACTTTGCCACGCACCACAAGGTTTCACAATTATTGATATGGAAAAGGAAAACACTGAAATCAATTGCTAAACCTTAAAAAATAACTAAAAAATGCACAAAAAACACAAATTTTCTTCAATTTTTTTGCAATTTTATCAAAGATTTACAACATTAATTCAAAAACTACAAAAATTTGCGAATAAAAAATATCGAGAAATTTATCTCGATATTTTCTTTTTTAAAGGTTTAATTAAGCATTAAAAATTGCTTTAAAGCTTTTACCAAACTTAAATTTTGGATTTTTGCAAGCAGCAACCTTAACAGGTTTCTTTGTTAAAGGATTGATTTTTGTTGTTGCAGCCTTAGAAACGAGTTCAAAAGAACCAAATCCAGGAATAACAATTTTATCTCCCCCTTTAAGAGTGCTTACGATTGTGTCAACAACAGCGTCGAAAACAATTCCAGCATCTTTTTGTGTGCAGTTTGCTTTTTCAGCAACGGCTTTAATGAATTCACCTTTATTCATATTTCATTCTCTCCTTTTTGTGATTTTTAGCACATTTATGCTACTTCTATAATAGCATAATCTTCCGTAAATTCCAAACGATTTTGACTATCTTGCAAAAAATTCTTCAACTTGCCTATAGTAAAAACTTATGACTTGTAAAACTCGATTACCAAAAGAGTAATCATAAACAATAATTTCCACATCGCCAACTATCTCATCTAAGGAGAAATATCCATAATAACGGCTATCTCTAGAATTTGCTCGATTATCACCTAAGCAAAAGACATAATTATCTGGCACTTTAACATAAATTAAGCCATTACTTGAAGTAAACAAATCTTCTTCATCAGCATCAGCAATAAATTGGTTATAAAATTGTGCTTCATAAGTTATGCCACCTTGAAGTATGCCTGGCTCTGTTCCCCAAGAAATATAGTCAATATTATAACTAAACCCGCCACGCTCATTTTCTTGAAGCCTAGCATTTACATCTTCAATCAGACTCCCTGTCATAATGCCATTTTCATCTAAAACAACATTTTCTTTCGCAATTCTATAAATATAATAAGAATTGCCACTTCTTGCAATGGTAACATAATCTCCACCTGTTGCCAAAACTCGCTTAATTATATCATCACTGTTATTACTAGCATTTATTACGACAATATCTCCAAAATCAATGTTTCCATAAATATTGACATAAACCGCGTCTTCACTTTCATCTTCAAGAACAATGCTTGAATTTAAAGTTGGTTGCATGGAAGTTCCTGTAACAATATAATATCTATGTGTTACCGAAAAATAGGTATACCACGCAAAGAATATCAAAAAGAAAATAAGGACAATATATAAAGTGATATGCGTAGTTAAATACCAAGCAATCGACCTTGTTTCCTTATTCTTTTTCTTTTTACTATATTGAATATATTCTTCGTTTTGATAATTCAATTCTCTCTCCTAATTGAAAATCGGCAACCACAATAATTTTGCCTATAAAGCGAAAGTTCTTTGGAAAGATTTATGCTACGAAGATAACCATCTTTCTTTTTAAAACTTTCTTCTAAAAATGGAATACCAAATTTTTCTTCAATTTCCTTGCCAACTTTGTTGATTATTAATGTCGATTTATGTGGACTTACAGTAAGTGTTGTTCCAAAAATGTCAAAACCTAGTTCTTTTCCTTTTTTTGCTGTTTCTTCCAAGCGATAATAAAAACATTTTTCACATCTTGCTCCGCCTTCTTTCTCGCTTTCTAAACCTTTAACAAATGAAAGCCAATCGTTTTCATTATAGTCGCCGTCAATAACGGCAACACCAAAATGTTCACAAACCTTCTTTTGATTTTCCTTTCTTTTTATATATTCATCTTCAGGAAAAATATTAGGATTATAATAAAATATGGTTAAATCATAATTTTCTTTTAACCTTTCAATACAAACCGTTGAGCACGGTCCACAACAAGAATGAAGTAAAAGTCTTTGTTTATTCATAACTAAAATATTATAGCATAAAAAGAAAATGAAAGTAAAGTAATATTAAAAAAGTAAAGTAACAACCGTGATATTGTGAAGAGATAACTAAAGTTGTCATTTAACAGCGACAAAGTCGCTACTTCACAATAACAACACAGTTGTTATATTGCAGCGACTATGTTGCAAACCTTCTTACTGCGTAAGTCATCATTTCTCCAACATCTTGTGATTTTATTCTGTAAACAAGAATTTTTCCTTCCCTTTTATAATCCACAAGATTTTGGTCTTTTAATGTTTTAAGTTGATGAGAAATTGTCGTTTGGTTAATACCTAAAACAAGCGATAAATCATTCACACACATATCCATAATTGATAAGCAAGAAAGAATTTTAAGTCGCGTTTGGTCAGAAAAACTTTGAAAATAAATTGCCAGTTTATCAACAACTTCATCATCTGGCATAATTTTTTGCACTTCAAACTTACTTCTCTCGTTAATTTTGATAAATTTTTCCATTTTACTCTCCTTTTTTGTGTCAATAAACTTTAATTTGGCATAAAAATAAATGTATCAAAAATATTTTGCCAAAAAATATGTGAAAAGTCAAAAATTTTTAACTTCACTATTTTGCAAAGTTTGACTAATTTTAAGACTTTTTGACAAAAAGGAGGGGTTTATGTCATCACAAGAATTTTTATGGGTTTTTCTGCTTTCCACATTGAGTTCTCAAAACAACACAAATCTTGCCACAAACACCAACATTCTGCTATTGCTACTTTTAGGTCTAAGCAATAATAACAATGGTTGGAATAATGGTTGGTGGAACAATACAAGTGGATGTTGTTGTAATAACTTCCGCCAGTTCATTTAATTCCCTTCCTATTAATATTTAAAAATAATAAAAATTCGTTTAAAAATAAAAAGGAAAATTTTTCGCCTTTTTATTTTTTTATTAATTTATGAATATTATCCATATTTAAAATAAATAATAAAAAATATATTGAAAAAATTTTTTTAAATTTTTTAAAAAATTTATTAAAATCGTTTTGAAATATTTTTTTTATATGTTATTATATGCATATCAAAGCGAAGAATAATTCTTCACATTTTGAGAAAAATAAATTTAATAGGAGGGGAATATGACTTGGTCGCAAATTATTCAAGAATATTTACAAGATGGAACAGATAATTGGTTATCTAAACTTTTAGGCGTTCTTGAATGGGTTTTATGGGTAGCTTTAATTATTACTGCTGCTGCAGGTGCAATTTATGCCATCTATGTTGGTGTTAAAATGGCAAGAGCAGAATCTTCTGACCAAAGAGAAGAAGCAAAGAAAAGATTGATTAATATTATCGTTGCTGTCGTTGTTACAATTGCATTAATCTTATTCTTCAACTTATTGTTACCATTGATTCTTGATGCTACCGGAGTATTTGAAAGTGCATTTGGTGATCCAGGTGCAGGTGGAGAATCTCTTGCAGTTATAGCAAAAACATTACTTAGAATTTAATTACTCGTCCTATTGTAAATATAAAAATTTAAGAAAGGCAATCGCCTTTCTTTTTTTTGTTCTAGAAACAAAAAAAAGTGAAGAGTAATTTTGCAAAAGCAAAATTACGTGAAGTGCGAACAAAGTTCGCGTGAAGAAACAATCTTTTAGTTTGTGTTGTGGATTTTTCTTATTTATATATTAGTAAGATTATATTATAAAAATAAACTTCCACAACGCGAGTTTACTCGCACTTCACGATGCTGAAAGCATCTATTCACGCAAACTTTGTTTGCTCTTCACGACAACTTTAGTTGTCACTTAACAACAAAAAGCGATAGTATCCTATCGCTTTTTGTTACAAATTCTCTAGCATTTCTGTTCTTTCTTTAATTATCATTGCATCAATAAATTCTTCAATATTTCCATTCAAAACCCCTTCCAAATCATAAGAAGAAAGGTTTGTTCGGTGGTCTGTCACCCTGCCTTGTGGATAGTTATAAGTCCTAATTCTCTCATTACGGTTTCCACGACCAACTTGACTTTTTCGGTTTTGTTCATATTCGCTATCTCTTTGCTCACGGTAGTAATCATACAACTTACTTTTAAGAATATTCATCGCCTTTTCTTTGTTTTTAAGTTGCGAGCGTTCATCTTGGCAAGTAACAACAATACCTGTTGGAAGGTGAGTTATTCTTATCGCGCTTTCTGTCTTGTTGACGTGTTGTCCGCCTGCCCCACCACTTCGGTATGTATCAATTTTTAAATCTGTGTCCAAAATTTCAAAATCAATATCTTCAATTTCTGGCAAAACCGCAACGGTGGCAGTTGATGTGTGAATACGCCCACCACTTTCTGTTTCCGGCACGCGTTGCACTCTATGCACGCCACTTTCATACTTAAGTTTGGAATATGCACCTTTACCTCTAAAAAGCACTGTGCATTCCTTAATTCCTCCAAGTTCTGTTTCGTTCACATCTAAAATTTCCGTTTTCCAGCGGTTTTTATCAGCAAAATGAGTATACATTCTAAGGAGTTCTGCTCCAAAAAGAGCACTTTCTTCTCCACCTGCAGCGGCACGAATTTCCAAGATTGCGTTGCTATCATCATTTTCATCTTTTGGAAGCAATAAAATTTTGATTTCTTCAATTTCTTTTTCAATTTTTTCTTTCAACTCTTTAATTTCGCTTTCAAAAAGGGCTTTCATTTCACTATCTTTTTCATTTTTTAAATCATTTTCACAATTTTCCAAATCTTGAGAGAGTGATAAAAGAGAAGTGTATGCCTTTGCAATATCTTCTAAACTTGAACGTTCTTTTACAAGTTTCTTCCACCCCTTGTTGTCAGCAATAATCTCTGGCTTCATAACAAGTTCGGTGAGTTCATCATATCTTTCTTTTGATTTTTTAGTTTTTTCTAAATAATCTTTATAGTCTTCCATAAATTATCCTTTCAATTTTGTTGTAGTCTTTGATGATTTTAATGTCCTTAAATCCGTTTTCTTTCATAATTTTCTTGACAGCACTTGCCTGCCCTTTTCCTATTTCATAGAATAACATTCCACCATTTGTAAGATGTGCAACCGCCCCTTTTGTGATTTCGCGATAAAATACGAGTCCGTCTTCTCCGCCGTCAAGAGCAATCTTAGGATCGCACTCTTTCACATTGACATCAAGTTTTGCTATGTCCTTAGTTGGTATATATGGTGGATTTGAAACAATTATATCAAACTTTTTCCTTTTTTTCAAGCCATTAAATAGGTCAGAGTTAATAAATTCAATTTTCGCATTATGATTTTTGGCATTTACTTGTGCAGTTAAGAGTGCTGCTTTTGAAATATCTATTGCCGTAACTTCTGCTTCGCTGTTTTTGGCAATACTAATTGCAATTGCTCCGCTACCAGTTCCAAGGTCCAAAACTTTTGTTTTACGACCGACAAATTTTAAAACTTCTTCTACCAAAATTTCCGTTTCCATTCGTGGGGTTAAAACTTTTTTGTTAACTTCAAAGCGAAGTCCGTAAAATTCGGTGTAGCCAAAAATATTGTCCACACTTTCGCCATTTGCTCGGCGAGTTGTCGCTTTCATAATGTCCTTATATTCCTTTTCGCTGACACTTTCCACAAGTCTGATGTCTCCGCGATTTTTGCCAAGGACATTTGCAATTATCCAGTCGGCATCACTCTTATCCTTGACACCACTTGCAAGAAGTTTGTTTTTAACTTCAGTGTAAACAAGCGAAAAAGGTTTTCTCGATTTATCGTTCATAACTCCCCTTTCTGTTTGAGTGGTTAAGAAGTTAATTTCTGTTTCTGCTGTCAATACGGTTTCAATATGAGTGGTGGACGGTTTCATTGTCACAAAAAAGGAAGTGACAAAAGAAAGTGATTTCAAAAAACTGAGCCCTGACTTATCAAGTAACCACAAAATTTCATAAGCAACCATTATGACAAGAAGAAAAATTGCCAAATTAACCAAAAAATTTAGGAAGAAACCTAAACTTACCCCTATAAATGTTACCACAAATATATCTAAAAAGAAAACAAAAACAAGAAAGTTTAAAAAATTTAATGGTTCACATAGACCATTTTTAATTTTTCCACGGCAATTTTCACCATAAATTGAAACTAAATCACTTGCACGATTAAAACGGAATAACTCTCGTATACTTGGAAAACATTTTAAAAGCATAAGAAAAACAGCAAAGAGAATAAGCCTGAAAAAAGAGATGATAAAGTTTCTTAAGAGCGTTGAGCCTTCCGCACCGACCAGCCAATATCCTAACTTCCCCGGCAAAAGCCCTAGAACTATTCCTGCCGACACCACTCCCAAAACGCCAGCCAAAACTTCAAAAAAAATGGTTAAATCTTTCCCTTTTTTCTTTTCTTCGCAAATTTCATTTGACCAAAATAAGCACCTAAAAAACGCGACAAGCCCACAGAAAAAATATTGAAGTCCCCTTGCAAAAGGAAAATGCCAAAACACAATTTTATTTTTTGTGTTTTCACTCATCAAACTTCTTGAACCTTTGCAGTCAATAAGAGAAATTGCCCGCTTCCCATCAAACTGACAAACCACTCCATTCGGACACGGAAAAAACATCTTTTTCATACAAAAATTATTGACATAAAATAAATAACATAAACAAAAAAACACCTTTTTAGATGTTTTATTTAAAATCAAAATCTAATTCTTCCTTTAATATATAGTTAATTTATATAACTATCTTTTAAACACTTGACAAACATATTTTTTTATGCTAAAATGCTGGGAGCAGTTGAAATACTGTCCTTGTTTTTGCTGTTCTAGCAAAAACCATTAGTCCAAAAGGAGGTAGAAAGATGAATAAGTATGAACTTATGTTTATCATCGCACAAGATGTTGCCGAAGAAAAAAGAGAAGAACTCATCAACAAATTCAAATCTTATGTTGAATCTCACGGCGGTACAATCGAAGGCGTTGAAAAAGTTGGTATGAAAAAGTTTGCTTATCCAATCAACTTCAAAAATGAAGGTTATTATGTTATCTTCAACATAACATTAAACCCAGAAGAAGTTGATGCTATGAACAAACTCATGACAATTACTGACGGAATCGTTCGTCAAATGTTTGTAAGAAAATAGGAGTTAAATATGAATAAAGTTATTTTAGTTGGCAATCTCACAAGAGACCCAGAACTCACAACAACAAATAGTGGAGTTTCAGTTTGCAGATTTTCTCTTGCAGTAACAAGAAGATTTCAAAATTCTGAAGGCGAAAGAGATGCAGATTTCATCAATATCGTTGTTTGGAGAAACCTTGCAGACATTTGCCACAAATTCTTGAAGAAAGGTTCAAAATGTGCTGTTGTTGGTCGTCTTCAAACTTCAAGCTATGAAGCACAAGATGGTTCAAGACGCTACACAACTGATGTTGTTGCAGATGATGTTGAATTTATCAGCACAAATCGTCAAAGTGGCGATGATGGAGATTATGTTGCTCCTTCTCAAGAGCCAAAAGCACAACCAAAACAAACAGCAGAACTTGAAGAAATCGACGATGACAGTCTCCCATTCTAGATGCTGTTGGCACTTTCTGATGTGTTCACAACACTTTCTAGTGTGTCCGCGACACTCTCTAATGTGCCCAAAACATTTTAATATTAGTGATGTGTCACCTTCTAGACTGGAAAGAAAATTAAATTTAAAAATTTTTAAAATTTAAATAATCAAAAATCCACACACCGTGTGTCCACACAACGTGTGTCTACAAAATGTGTGGTGCAAAAGGAGAATAAAATGAGCGAAGTTAAAACCGAAGAAAAGGTTGTTAAAAAATATCGTAAGCCATCTAAAAAGAAAGTTTGTGCTTTCTGTGTTGCTGGCGAAAAAACAATCGACTATAAAGATATTGCAAAAATAAGAAAATATGTCACAGAAAAAGGTAAAATTTTGCCAAGACGCCAAACAGGTGTTTGCTCTCATCACCAAAGAGAACTTGCTTTGGCAATCAAGAGAGCAAGAAATATGGCATTACTTCCATATCTTGGTGACTAAAAGGAGAAAAAAATGAAAGAAAGTATTCACCCAAATTATCACGAAGTAACAGTTACTTGTGCTTGTGGAAATACCTTCAAGACAGGTTCTTGTGTTAAAGGCGATACAATCAAAATTGATATCTGCAACAAATGTCACCCATTCTACACAGGAAAGAAAAAGGTTGTTGACGCAAGTGGTAATGTTGAAAAATTCAACAAAAAATACAATCGTGATTAATAAATTTAAATTTAAAACAATTATATAGAAAAAAAGAAAAGGCATCGCCTTTCTTTTTTTTTATTAGCATATTTAGAAATTAATATATTTCGTTTCAATTTTTACAAATAATAATTGGTGCTAACAGAAACCTTAAAAAATAAAATCTCAAGGCTTTTTCTATCTTGACTTTAAGAAATTTTTGTGTTATAACCTAAATATGTTTGAAGAAAAAGTTGAACTTAAAAATAAGAAAATTGTGACAATAGGTTTAATTGCCACAAAGGACAATTTCATTGTTTGTGCAGTTGATGAAAACAATAAAATTGTTGGGAAGTGCGTTTTTGAAATTGTCACCCGAGAAATTAAATCTATTAGTAGTCCAAAATTTAATGGTCAAGAAAAATATTTAATTAAAGATAAGAATATCTTAAATGGAAACATAAATTCTTCCATAGTTTCACAAGAATTTATCAAAGAAAATAATCTAAAAATTGGTTCTAACTTGAGCATTTGCAAACTAAATCAAATTGAAATTTTGAGTGAAGATTTTTTTAAAGTTGGTCTAGGCACACTTATTGTAAAGAAAATGGAAGAATTTGCTATTTCAAAAAAATGCCGAGAAATATCTGGTTGGTTCTATCCAAATGGCAATTTCTGGTATGGAGCATCATCATTCTACTCAAAAAATGGTTTTAATTTTATAAAAGATGAAAAAGGAATAACACATATCACAAAAACACTGCAAGCATCAAAAGAAAAATAAAAAATCCGCTAAATTTAGTGGATTTTTTATTTTGTGAAATCATCAATTGTGTCTAAATATAAATAATTTGACATATCAAAAGAAAAATTTTCTTCAATTTTTTCTTTGGCAAATTTATCTATTTTTGAAATTCTTTCTCCCTTACATAGTGGGTCAATATAACGAACTTTTGCTGAGCAACAAACAGAATATTTCTCCTTTGGTTTTGTTTTTGATGTCAAAACTTTCTTTGACTTAACCCAATTGTTAAAAATTTCTCCATACTTTGATTTTTTGATTATTTCAATCACATCTTTTTCAGATAAGTTATATAAATCTTCTTTAAATATCAATTTTTCTTCATTCAATTTTTTGACTAAATCTGCCAAAAACTGCATGGAAAATCTTGAAACATTGCCACGATAAATGAGAGAAAGTCTGCTTGTCAAATCAACAAAATCTCTGGCAATTTCCTTACTTTTAAAGCCTATCTCTAAAACGACATCTTCGTTTTTTTGAACTTCTAAATCGTTATAAATCTTCTTTATTTCTTCAATATTTGCCTGGTTATAGACCAAAAGAGCGTTTGAAAGAGAATATTCCAATCTGTCTGCTGAAAGTTTTGGTGTATCATTATCAGCAATAGGGTAGATTTTATAATCTTCCACTTCTTCAAGAGAGATGTTATCTCTTTTTAAAAGTTTCATAATTTCGGTTGAATTTTTAATAATTTTTGAAGTTAATTCTTCCGTTGATTCCTGCTTTTCATAATCGCCATTAAGAAAATCAATTGCATGCTTAAAAACTGGTGTGGAAATATCGTGAAAAAGACCAGCAAGTGTTTGCTTTTTGTCGTGAGAGAAATGCCAAACAATAAGTGCCACTGCAACTGAGTGAGCAAGTGATGAATATTGAAACTTAAACTTAAGCAAATCTGTATAATAAGTTCCACAAGTCACACTTATTCCATCAAGCCTTTGCATCTCTTTTGTGTTTATATATTCATTGAGCCAATCTGGAAAATTTGGCTCAAGAATTTCAAAATATTTGCTTATTCTCTCATTATAACTTTTAAAAAGTTTCATTTTTATCCTATTTCAATTAGTTTTCATTTTTTAACATACAGCAGTTTTTGTATTTCTTTCCGCTTCCACAAGGACATGGGTCATTTCTTCCAATTTTTCGTTCGGTGTTTACCACTGTTTTTTGAATTTTTCTCTCCTGTGGTCTAGCACTTGGGTCATATTTCTCGGCTTTGGTGTTTTTCAAATTGTTTTCTTCTTTTGCTGGTTCCCTGCGTCTAATTTCAATGTTGGTATTAAGAAGAACAAGACAAGTTGTTTCCTTAATTCTATCCACCATTTTATCAAACATTTCAAAACCATCTTTTTTGTATGCTAAAATTGGGTCTTGATTACCAAATCCACGAGCAAAAATTTCATTTTTCATAATTTGCATATCGTCAATATGGTTCATCCAGTTGCTATCAACAACTTTTAAAAGCACAAACTTTTCAATTTTTTCAAAGTCAATACCAAGTTTTCCTGCTTCTTGCATACGATTTTGATAGCGTTCTTTTGCAAGTTCCAAAACTTTTTCATTGAAATCTTCAATATCAAAACCTTCACACATGTCTTCGGTTATAAGATTTTTTCCACGCTCCAAAATTCCATTTTCAAGTTCTTTATTTATCTTTGTATAGTCCCAATCAAAATATGGTTTTTCTGGGTCAACACAGCGATTAACAAAAGTTGTGACAACGGAAGGAAGCATATTCATAATTTGTTCGTGAACACTCTCCCCTTCCAAAACACTGTTTCTTTGGCTGTAGATTATTTCTCTTTGAGCATTCAAGACATCGTCAAATTGAAGAACAGTTTTTCTTATGGCAAAGTTCTGCATTTCAATCTTCTTTTGAGCAGTTTCAATTTGCTTTGAAAGAATTTTAAGTTGAATTGGAGTGTCTTCTTCAAGTTTAAAGAAAGTGGCAATTTTCTTGAATTTTTCACCAGCAAAACGCCTAATTAAATCATCTTCAAAAGAAATGAAGAAAACACTGGAACCTGGGTCGCCTTGACGAGAAGCACGACCACGAAGTTGGTTGTCAATACGCCTTGACTCGTGTCTTTCGGTTCCGACAATATGAAGTCCGCCCGCCTTTTTAACTTCTTCTTTCTCGGCGTCAGTAATTTTCTTAAATTCAGAATATAGTTCGTTGTATCTCGCTCTTGCTTTGTTAAGTTCAGCATCATTTACAGTGTTAAAAGCAGTGGCATAAGAAATTTGCTCGTCCGTGTAGTTTTCGTCTTTCATTTTTTTCTTTGCCATAAATTCTGGGTTACCACCAAGAAGAATATCAGTTCCACGCCCCGCCATATTTGTGGCAATAGTAACCGCACCTTTTCGCCCTGCTTGAGCGACAATTTGACTTTCCATTTCGTTGTTTTTAGCATTCAAAACGGTATGTTTGATTTTTGCTTCTTTAAGAGCTTTAGAAATCAACTCACTCTTTTCAATTGTGATAGTCCCGACCAAAATTGGCTGACCAAGAGCATTTCTTCTTTTGATTTCTTCAACAATCGCCTTAATTTTTCCTTTTTCGGTGGAGAAAATAATATCTGGCTCGTCTTGGCGAATATTTGGAAGATTTGGTGGAATTGTGACAACATCAAGATTGTAAATTGCTCTAAATTCGCCTTCTTCCGTCTTTGCTGTTCCTGTCATACCTGAAAGTTTGTGATAAAGACGGAAATAGTTTTGGAAAGTGATGGTGGCAAGAGTTTTGTTTTCATCTTTAATTTCCACGCCTTCTTTTGCTTCAATCGCTTGATGAAGACCGTCATTATATCTTCTCCCTGGCATTAAACGACCAGTAAATTCGTCAACGATTACAACTTCGCCATCTTTAACGATGTAGTTCTCGTCTTTGAACATAATGAAATTTGCTTTCATAGCGTTATTAATGTGGTGATTTAATTCTAGATTATCAACATCAGAAAGATTGTCAAGTTTGAAATATCTTTCTGCTTTGTCAATTCCGCTTTCAGTCAAGTTAAGTTGTTTTGTTTTTTCGTCCTTTTCATAGTCTTCTGGCTTTAATGTTTTAACAAATTTTTGTGCAGCAATATATTGTTCACTCGATTTCATTCCGCGTCCAGAAATAATAAGTGGGGTTCTTGCTTCATCAATCAAAATTGAGTCCACTTCGTCCACAATGGCAAAAGCATGCCCACGTTGAACACGTTGAGCCTTTGTAATTGCCATATTGTCACGAAGATAGTCAAAACCAAGTTCATTGTTTGTGCAGTAAGTGATATCTGCGTTATATGCCTTTCTTTTTTCATTTTCTTGCATACCAGAAACAGCAATACCAACGGTAAGGCCAAGGAAGCGGTAAACCTTTCCCATCCACTCAGCGTCACGCTTTGCAAGATATTCATTTACAGTGACAACATGCACCCCTTCCCCTGTGAGCGCATTAAGATAAGCAGGGAGTGTTGCCACCAAAGTTTTACCTTCACCAGTTCCCATTTCAGCAATACGCCCTTGATGGAGTGCGATACCACCCAAAATTTGCACATAGAAATGACGCATATTCAAAACTCTGTCAGCAGCTTCACGCATAACAGCAAAGGCTTCTGGCAAAAGTTCCATCAAAGTTTCGCCATTTTTATATCTATTTTTAAAATCTTCTGTGCAATTCTTTAATTCTTCATCAGAATATGCACGATATTTATCTTCAAGTGCGACAACCTTGTCGGCAATTTTCTTTAATTTTTTAACTTGTGATTTATTTTCATTTCCAAAAAGTCCCATATTTCCCTCTAATTACATAATTTACATTATTTTAACAAAAATAACAAAAAAACACAACCTTTTTTATTAAGTTTTATAATACTAATACTAAACAAACTAAACTAAAGATTATTTTTAGCCAAAATTTGACAAGATACACAATGTGTGGTATAATGGAAAATATAAATGGAGGAAAATATGGCTGAAGGAACATTTGAAAGTATAAGTGGAGCAACAGGTGGAGCACCTACAGTTACCACTGAGCAATTAGAAGAAGCAAAACTTTATGCCGACTTCTATAGAGAGGACTATAACGCTTTTATTCAAGACAAAAATCGAGCCTTGGGTGAAGATTTACTTCGCTTAGACTTTTATAATGCTGAAAAAAATCGAGAAGACTATGGCGAAAGATTGAAAAAGGCTAAAGATGCAAAAGAAGATGCCAAAATTGAAGTTAGCGAAGAAGCAAAAAGATATGCTTTAAACTATCCAATTAACTTTAATATTTTTAAATCAAAAGAAAAAAATTCCACTCTTGGTGAAAATGCTGCAATAAAAGCCTTCTATGAAGAAGAACTTAAAGTTGCCATGCTCTATGCAAGGAAATATGGTGGTTATGCAGAAGGAGTTGCAATTAATCCAAATGATGCTTTAAGAATGTATGTAACTGAAAGAGCCACGAACAATGAAGAATTTACTCAAAGATTAAATGAAATGCGTTCTGACACCACTATCAATGTTGATGAAGGAACAGAAGCAAAAGAAGAAGCAAAAGAAAACGAAGAAGAAAGGGAAGAGCAAGAAGATAGAGAAAACTCTCCACCACTTCCACGCATTTTTGCCCCAAATCAAAATCCAAATGATAAAGAACCTGAAGTCGAAATAGAAAAAAGAAGACAAGTTTTTGCCAACTTTGAAGAAGAAACAAGATACTTTATGCAGCACTTTAATCGTGAAACTAGAACAGTTCAAAGAGAGCATACAGAAAGTACTGAAACAAATGTAGAAGTCACTGTTGATGCCGCTGGCGACCTTTTGGGACATTATTTTCCAAAGTATGTAGAAAACAATCGTAAATACTTGGAAGAAAAATATCCTACATATTTCAAAAAAGATGAAAAAGGTAATGATATTCCATTAACCAACGAACAAATCAATGCAATTTTCAATCAAGAAGCAGTTGATGACGAAACAAAACTCATTGCGGATTTAAAACTTGCTATGAGCGAAGAAATTCCAATTGAAAATAATTTTGTATTAGAAACTGGAAACATTCGTGGAAGTAGAAGAACAACACAATTAAATAATGATTATCAATTAGAAAGTGGAGAAAGACTTGGTGTCAGCCAAACTTTGTCACTTGGAAAAGACTATGGTTCTCAACAAATTATTTCTACTGGCGAAAATGAAAATCTTGTTCAAATTATAAGAGATAATAAAGTTTTAGCAGGTTTCCAAGAAACAGAAGATGGAAAGATGAAACTTGTTTTCCAAGATGAAAATCTTAAAAAACAATTTGCTGAATTTTATGCTAAAAATTCTAAAATCGCATCTTCTTTCACTTTAGAAAGCGATGGTATTGTTTTTGATAGTGTAGTTCTTGATAGTCGTCTTGATTTAAGACTTCTTAGTGCAAACTCTGAAATTGCTTGTATCTTCTCAGGTGCAGGATACCAAATTGTGTCCGAAGGCGAAAATAACGAGCGCCAAAGTGCAGTCTTTAGAGCAGAAAATGGACATAATATTGACTTTGCTATCAGTCCTAAATTCATAAGTAATTGTATTGATGGCAAAAACGGTTGCCAACTTGACGCAAAAATAGATTCTAAAGCAATGGATATGCTTTTCATTGGTCAAATTCGCAATTTAAGATTCATTGAAACTGATAAAGTTATCAAAAGTAGTGAATTAGGCTCTGATGCGAATAAAATAACGCTAACTTCAATGACAGCAAAGACTTTTGCTAGGGAAAAAGATGGAATCACTCCAAAAGTTGAAGATGGAAAACTTGTTGAAAGCGACATTCCAACAGAACTTCAATTTATGGAAAGAAAAAATGGCAGAGGTCAAGATGAACTTTATTTCTATTGTTCTTTAAACATTCCAGACTCAAAAGCAAAAAATCGAACAACTCAATCAGAAACAGGATTTTATAAAGTTTTAGATATTGAAGTTTATGACAAAGACACAGAATCTCCTTATCAAATTGATGGCATGCCAGATGGAGATTGTAAATTTGTTAGAATTATGCTTCAAGATAAAAAAGACGCAACAAAGACTTACGCAGTCACCTATCCTATAACTGAAGACAACAAAGAACTTGTTGATTGTATCATGGGAACAAAAAACGAAGATGGCACAACCTTAACTGAAGGCTTTCATGATAAATATGGTAGTGCACGTCTTAGAACTGCACAAGCAAGAGATGCTGAAGAAAAAGTTGCACTTGCAAGAGTTTATGCTGATGATGATGTTGCTGCTCTTTATAAAGCACATCAAAATGTTAGCACAGTAATTGAAAATGGCGAACCAAAAGTTATTACCATTAATAAAGAAACAGTCAAAAGAGTTAACGATTATTATGGCACTGAAATTATTAGTGAAAGTGGTAGAACAATTATAATTGACAGAACTCGATCTGGTTTTGTTTATATTGATGAAGGAGAAGGAAGAACTGAACGTCCAGGCGGTGGTGGTGATCCACAGCCACCTCAACAACCTCCACAACAACCACCTCAACAGCCACCTCAACAACCACCTCAACAGCCACCTCAACAGCCACCTCAACAGCCACCACAACAACCACAGCCACCACAAGAGTCTATTCCACAAGAAGATCTTCACAAAATTACTGGAAAAATTAATGATAAGGAAGTTCCTAAAACAGAGGAAGGTGTTTTTAGAAGCTCAGCACTTTGGGCAGGTTTAGGATTTATATTTGCTATTGTAGGTGTTTTCATTCCTTTCTTGCTTCCATTATCTTACATTTCATTTGGTGTGGCATTAACCAAACCTTGGACATGGCCACAAAAATTCCATCAAGCAGTCCGAGACAAATATAACGACAATGTTTTAAGACAACAAAACAGACAACTTGAAAATAACTTAACTCGTCAAAGATTAAATGAAATTGCAGACGCACATAATCACGAAAGAACTGCTCTTCAAGAACTTTCAGATGAACTTGACAGAGTTGAAAGAGCATTAAGGACAGGCTCAAGAGAAAGATTGCCACAATTCGAAAGAAATGAATTAATAAGGCAACAAGGAGAACTTGAAGCAAAAGAACAAGAACTTCAAGGGCAAGTTGATGCAGCTCGCACCACTGAGCTTGAAAACTTAAGAACAATGCTTCAAGCGGATACTATTGAACAAAAATATAATGATGAACTCTCTTCTTTAAGAGAAAGAGCAAGACAAGAAGGTCTTTCAGATGAAGAAAAAGCAGAAATTTCTGCTCGCGACAATGTAGTAAGCAAGCGTTTGGCAGAAATAAGGAAATTAAAATCAGATTTTGCTTCTGTAACGGAAGAAGGTCGTGCTGATTTCGGAAGAAGATATTCTCAATATCTAGAAACAGAATTATCTGCTGTAAGAACTGAACTACAAACAGTAGAAAGCAAACTTCTTTATGAAGAATTTTTAGATAATGCCGGATATGAATCACAAGAAACAACCAGACAATATCTTGAAAATATTAGAGATGAAAGAACGGCAATTGCTCAAAGAAGAGAAGTTTTAGACAGAGTTAGAGATAATGTTGAAGAAACAAGAAGAATTATATCATCTGATCAAGAAGTTGTTCGATATGATTCAAGAACCGTTGGTCAAATACATAGAGATGTTTCTGACACTTATGACATACACAATTCTCCAGAACTCACAATTAGAAATGCTGAAGAACTAGCCGAATATAATAGAAGAGTGGTTTTAGACCCTGAAATTGAAGACTTCGCTCGTAATACTCTTGCAAGAGAAATTGCTTCTTACACACCAGAAGGAACTAGCATCTCGGAAAAAACAGCAGATACTAATGAGCATTTTGATTACCTTAATTCAAGAATATATGAGCGAGAAACTAAATATATTGAAGAAGTCATTAAAGCAACAGAGGACGAAACAACAACACAAGCATTTAGAGATTTGCAAAGACTCAATCAAGAACTTCAAGTTGAAAGAGATGAAGAAAGAAGAACTGAACTTCAAAAACAAGAACAAGAAGCCCGTAATAAACTTGAAGAAAAGAAAAGCGAAAGTCCAGAAGCTAGAGAAAGAATTGAAAGATATGAAAAAAATATTGATGGTTTAAGAGGCTTCAAAGAAATGAATGAACAAAAACGCCAAGAAGTTTTAGCAAAAATCAATGGAGAAATAACTATGACTCGATAAAAGAAAAGGCAACACCTTTTCTTTTATTGTTTTATTATTTAATCTTTCAACTTTTAACTAAATATATGAAAATGTTTGTAAATAATCAAGTTTTATATCAATATTTATTGTAAAAAAAATTAAAATTTGCTATAATCTTATGTGAAATTAAATGCTTATAATGGAGATACAAAATGAAAATTGGAGTTGTTGGATTACCAAATGTTGGGAAAAGTTCCCTTTTTAATGCAATCACAAATGCAGGTGCTGAAAGTTCAAACTATCCTTTCTGCACAATCGAGCCAAATGTTGGCATCGTTGATGTTCCAGATGAAAGATTGGAAGTCTTAGGAAAAATGTATAACACGCAAAAAATCACCCCTGCAACAATTGAGTTTGTTGATATTGCTGGCTTAGTTGCTGGTGCTAGTCACGGAGAAGGTCTTGGAAACAAATTCTTGAGTCACATCCGTGAAGTTGATGCTATTGTTCATGTTGTTCGATGCTTTGACAACGATAAAATCATTCATGTAAGCGGAAGCATTGATCCAAAACGCGATATTGAAACAATTGAAATGGAACTTGCATTATCTGACCTTGAGCAAGTGGAAAAATTTCTTGAAAAAAATTCCAAGCTCGTGAAAACAACTGGCGACAAAAGTTTACTTGTGACTGTAAATATGCTTTCCCGCATCAAAGAAGTTTTAGAGCAAGGCGGACAAGCAAGAAATCTTGAATATACAGAAGATGAACAAAAAATTCTCAAAAATTTTGCCCTACTCACTGCAAAACCTGTCATTTATGTGGCAAACATCGGTGAAGATGATTTAGCAAAAGAAACAAACAAATATGTTGAAGTTGTTAAAGAAATCGCCAAAAAAGAAAATGCCAAGGTTGTTGCTCTTTGCACAAAAATTGAAGAAGAACTTGCTGCTCTTGACAAAGACGAAAGACAAATGTTCAAAGAAGAACTTGGCATCAAATCAAGCGGACTTGAAAAATTGGTAGTGGCAAGTTATGACCTACTTGGGCTTATGAGTTATTTGACTGCAGGAGAAAAGGAAGTTCGTGCTTGGACAATCACTAAAGGGACAAAAGCACCGCAAGCC
Source organism: uncultured Clostridia bacterium (assembly GCA_930990515.1). GTDB lineage: Bacteria > Bacillota > Clostridia > Christensenellales > UBA1242 > Caccovivens. The sequence continues at coordinate 13,216 of CAKNPS010000003.1, read as the reverse complement.
GCTGGAAAAATTCATACCGATTTTGAAAAGGGCTTTATCAAGGCCGAAGTTGTCTCCTATAATGACCTTGTCGAAGCAGGCTCTTTCCTTAAAGCCAAAGAGAAAGGTAAAGTTAGAATGGAAGGAAAAGAATATGTTATGCAAGACGGAGATGTCGTTCTTTTCCGTTTCAACAACTAACTCACCGTGTGAGGCTCTAGATTCTGCCACACTTATTTAATAAATAACACATGTTGTGTGCACGCCATGCGTGTTCCCTAATTCTAACACACTGTGTGTTCCTTGATTTTAGCATATTGTGTATTTTTGCCCCACTGTGCACTCTGATTTGTTTAATATTTACTAAATTTAACTTTTAAAAGTAATAGATAAATAGAAGGAATAAATTGATGAAAATTTACGAAACCTTATCCCCGCTTGCTCTTGCCTTTATGGGCGATGCTATTCACACTGCCTTTGTTCGTGAATATGTTTTGACAAATGAGTCAAATTCAAAAATATCAAACTATCACAATCTTGCAAAAAAATTTTGTAATGCCAAAAGTCAAAAAGAAGTTTTAGAAAAAATACTCCCAAACCTAACAAATGAAGAAAACGAAATTGTTCGCAGGGCAAGGAATGCCAAAGCAAAACACAAGGCTAAAAATTTTGACGAAGAAGAATATAAAAAAGCAACAGCATTTGAAGCATTAATTGGATTTTTATATTTGTCAAAACAATATGAAAGACTGCAAGAAATACTAAAAATTTCTGTTAGCGAAATATAAATTAAAATAAAAATAATAAAATTTTAAATAAAAATTTAAAAAATGCTAAAAAATCGATAAAAACTTGCAAATAAATGTTTTAAATACAATAAAAAATAAATTAAATTAAAATATTTTATTAAAAATTATTAAAAAGGAAAAGAAATGAATTTAGAAGGAAAAAATCAAGTTATTGAAGGTATTAAAAATGGAGTCACAATCAATAAACTTATTATTGATAAAAACTATGAACATCGAAAAGACGATGTCATAAATTTAGCAAGAAAATACAAAATCAAAACAGAATTTCTGCCTAAAAAGGTTATGGACAAACTTGCCAAAACTGAACATCATCAAGGCTATATTGCCGAAACTGTTGATTTTGAATATTCAACCGTAGAAGACATTTTAAATGTTTCAAAGGAAAAAGGAACAGATGCTTTTGTTGTGCTTCTCGATGGTATTGAAGACCCACATAACCTTGGAGCAATCATTCGTTCCTGTGAATGTGCGGGAGTTGACGGAATTATCATTCCAAAAATTCGCGCCTGTCAAGTTAATGAAACCGTTGTTAGAACAAGTGCTGGTGCAATATCAAATATGAAAATTGCCAGAGTGACAAACCTAAAAGATGCCATAGAAGATTTGAAAAAAGCAGGTCTTTGGATATATTCCGCTGAAATCGGCGGACAAGATATCTACAAAACTGATTTAACAGGGCCTATTGGCATTGTTATTGGCTCAGAAGGAGAAGGAACAAAACCTTCTATAATCTCTCACTGCGACGGAGTCATCACTCTCCCGCTTTTTGGTTCTGTGAACTCACTTAATGCAAGTGTAAGTGCTGGAATTGTTGTTTATGAAGTTGTTCGCCAAAGACAAATGAAAAAATAAAATGAAAAAAGTTGAAAAAATATTAAAAAATAAAGAAAAAACTTCGAAAAATCATAAATTTGCTGATATTTTAGAGAAAATATCAGTATTTTTTGATAAATTTCTTTTTCCTGATGACATCAAATGCATCTTTTGTGGAAAAGATATTCCTTCGTTTTATGAAAAACCATATTGCGAAAATTGCGAAAAACACATAAATTTTAACACTGGTAATCGATGTCTTATTTGCGATATGCCGATAAAAAATGAAGCTAAGATTTGCGACTTTTGCCAAAATATGAAAAGATATTTTAAAAAGGCATATTGCCCATTAATTTATCAAGATATAGTCCGCCAAAGCATTCTTTCCTATAAATTTGACAATAAAAGATATTTAGCAAAAGGCTTTGCTGTTATAATTTCAAATTACATAAAAGACTTAAAAGTTGATTTAATAACTTTTGTTCCTATGACCCGAAAAAGAGAAAAAGAACGCTCGTTCAATCAATCGGAAAGACTTGCTAAAGAACTTGGAAAATTACTTAACATAAAAGTTGTCAAAACACTTGAAAAAATCAAAGACACTGACGACCAAAAATCTTTAACATTCAAGGAAAGAAGCGAAAATTTGAAAGATGCTTTTCGACTTGTAAATCGTGATTTAATTAAAGACAAAAATGTTTTGCTTGTTGATGATATTTTAACAACTTGTGCCACAATTAACACCTGTGCCGAATATCTCTCTAAATACTCCACCGTCTATGTCACAGCCATAGCAAGAAATTGTTTAGATTGAAATATAGTAACTTATAATAAAAAACGAATTTATTAAAAAGTATGAACAAATCTAAACAATTATAAATATTTTGAAAAGTCAAATAAATTTAAGCACTTTTTATAAAAAATATAAATTTTTTTAAAATTTAGTGTAGAATTTAAGAGAAACAACGCCTTTTTAACCTATTGCAATAGGTTAAAAAGGCAAAACCGACAAATTTTGACAAAGATAAAGTAAGTGTTGTTTCCAGCACTTTTGAAAGAAATATTTAAATTTTTGCTATGTAATCATTTTCATACACTTATCAAATAACTCTTGCGATGTTGCAAAATTCAAAACTTTTCTAGGGTAATTATTTAACCAATTTTGAATTTTCTCAACATCACTATTTGTATATACAGACAAATTTGTTCCCTTTGGAACAAGTCTGCGTATTTCACGATTTATGCGTTCATTCGTTCCACGCTCACAAGAACAATAAGGGTGGCAGTAATAAACAGAAGTGCGTTTTGAATTTTCGTCAAACACAGACCTTTCCAAAGACTGAAAATCTAAAAACTCCGCTCCATTATCAACCGTTATTGATTTAAACACTTGTTTAAATTTTTCTTTTCCATATCGTCTTTCTAAATTATCAAGACATTTTATCACACTTTCCGACTTTTGATTTTCCATTCTAAAAATAATTTCACGCCTTGTATAACGTTCTGTCATAACTAAAAATGTATCACGAGAACTACCACAAAGACAGTCCATTTCCCAGTGTCCAAAAGTTAAACGCTCTTTAATTTCAAAAGGACGCAACTCAATAGAAACTCCACGAGCAACACGCTTTATTGCTTTTTGCTGTTTATGTTTTTGTTTTTTAACTTTTCCTATTTGTTTATTTTCAATAATACCCAACTCTATATAATTATAAAGCGTCTGTTTGCTTATGTGTGTTTTAAACTGCATTTTCTTATATTGAATTTGCCCCCACACAGCGTGTGCTGTTATCTTTTCGTTTTTAACACGGTTATTTATATAATTAACAAATTCAAAATCATTACCCACTTTCAAAGGGCGACCTTTTGCAGTACATAGATTATTATAACGCTGTTGTGCCTTATCAGCAGAATAGCGTTTTACTTTTTTATACTTATCGCCATACCAAAAACTAGACTGCTTTGTTAAATGCTCATATTCGCCACGCTTTAATTCTCTTTGTATCGTGCGTAAACTCACGCCAACCATATTTGCAATTTCTTTATTGCTATGCTTAGCATTAAAAAGCGTTTCGATTTTTAAACGCTGTGTATAAGTTAAATTTTTTGTGCCTTTCTTTTTCATAATTAACTCTCCATAAGTATTTTACAATACATTTTGCCTTATTTCAAGAGCAAAATTTATTATAGAGAGAATTAGACGCCCCCTTGTCTTTTTAACGAGTGCCGTGCGTTGCACGGCAACGACAAGGGGCGTCTAGCAAGCAAGAATTGAACAAAAATGATAAAAAGGGGAAGGGGCATTCACGCTAAACCGCTTGTGAATTGCCCCTTAAACCCCATTTTTTATATTTTTTATTTTAATTCATAAAACTTTTACTATAACTAAAACGCAAAAAAGCACTTACATAGTAAGTGTAAAAATTAAAAAAAAATATAAAAATTTTCAACAAATACTAAACATAGACATCTGTTGTAATATTTTTTTTCCGCAGTGGAATTTTTAAAACATCTCTCTCATAATCAACAACATTATCAAAAAGAATAAATTTTTGAACAAAATCAAACATAAGGCATGCAACATCTTTGTAATCAATTTTCATTAAAATTTCACTAGGAATACCACGAGAATATAAAATTTTTTCGTCAGATTTTGCTATATATTTAATAATATAATCTAACGCTCTACCACTCTTAATATCAGCGTCAGTTATACTTTCAAAATCATTTCTGCCGAATTTTTCTAAAAAGAAAGTATTTTGATAAGTTGTCTGCATTTTATGTTGTGCAGTCGAATAATCAGATATTTTTTCAATAGTTCCAACCATTTCATTTTCTGGAATATACATTAAAGCGTGAAAATGAAGTCGTTTTGTTTCTGGTGCATACTCAAAAACGCCCATATATTTCCAACCACGGCGTGTATGAAAATTAGCAAGAGTTTTTCTCAACTTTTGCCTAAAAGTTTCAGCAGTATGTTTTTTATCGTCATAAGTAATTGTAACAAATATATTCCACTTATTTAAATTTGCCTTACGCTTAAAAAGTTTAAAACGCTTATGAAGATTATGTAATTTTCGCTTAAAATTGACAGCAACATATTCAGCAACATATTCTAAATCAAGCGAATATTTATCTATTATAGCGTCAATTAAAAAATCAGACAACGCTTTACCTTTCAAGTTGTTTTTTAAACCAACCAAAAAGGCATTTTCAAAAAAGTTGTCTAATTCTGCCTTGTCCTTTTTATGATAAGAAACATTTTCATTCTTTTGAAATAAAGGCATAGCAACATAATGACCACCGTCGTTATAAACCTTAACAAATTGCTCTTTATCTGCAATAAGATTGCCATTATAAAACTGATTATTTTGCTTGAAATAAGGATATAAATCGTCAAAAGGTAGTAATGTATCTATTGCAGTTAATTCGTTTTCAACTATACTCATATAAAACCCCTTTTAGATTGTCGTTGCAAGCCTTTTTACAACCAACCCCGCCAAAGATAATCTCTTTGGCAGAGCAATTTACAGGCTATCGTTGTTCTAAAATTTGCAAGGGCTGACCATAAGCACCAAACCTACGAAGTAAGGCTGTGTTATCCGTCCGCTTTATCCTTGCCAAATTTTGTCACAACTTTTTGCTATTTATCTTCATTTTGTTTATCAGTCAAATCAGTAATAAAATAACTATGCTGTTCTTTTAATTCGTCAAAAGTTGCTTTTTCAGTTCCATATTCTTTTAAATCGTTTATGCCATATTTAGAATGTAATGCCTTTTTATCAAAGAAATCACTAAAACAGTCCGTAGAAAAGCGCTTACTATAAATCTTTTTACTCATAAGATAATATTTTTTATCATTTAAAATTCCGTCTTGCGTTCCATTTTCTACTTGCACTTTAAGTTTACAATAACCAAAAGTATTATAAGTTCGGGTGTAAAGGTTATGAAACATAATTGCAAGTTTTTTAATTAAATACATAAATAAAGTGTTATCAGCACGATTATAACGGTATTTATGATAAAGTTCTTCAAACTTATTAAAAATCGTCAAATACAAAAATTCAGTCAAAGAAAAGAAAGGCAATGCGAGTTTAATTTCGCTAGTTTCCTTTATATGCACAATCTCTAATAAATCTCTTGCATCTGCTCCCCAACTTTCAGGGCGTTGTTCGTCAGTTATCACTTTCACAAAAGGAAAATTATCAACAGTAGCGGAGTGTCTAACCATTTTTAACCAATCGTTAAAACCGTCATTCTTTTGATTAGTTTCTTCATTATTTTTTCGAGTATCTTTTAATTCCAAATTGTTTTTACGCTCTTTTCCTATCTCTGTTATATTTATAACACCAAACTCAAAACTATCTTTTAAAGCATTGTTTTCAACTATCTTTTTGCCAAGTCTTAAACTATCAAAATCGAGTATATGCGAGTGTCTAGAAAAGCAGTCAATAAGCCTGCTATCTTTTTGAAAAAAGTCATTATTCCACAAAGGAAAGTTGCCTATATCGTCAATTAAACTATCAGTCCTTATTGCATAATTAGAAATAATCAAACTGCTTTGTATTATGTATATAAAATATAACTGAGAATAAGTTTCAAGCACGCTCCAAACATTAGTCATTTTCAATTTGTCGTCATACCAAACACCATATCGAACAAAATCATATTCAAAAATAAAGTCTTTAAAATAATAAGCATAACGCTTTCTTAAATGTCTTTGTATAGATTTTATAACTGCTCTATCTTTTGTTTTAAATTCAAACATATATTTTAAATGGTCAATATAATGCCTTATAGTTGCCAAATTATAAACAATATGTTTATTCATTGCAAGTTTCAAAGCGTTTTCTAAATTTACCCACGGAAAAAACGGAAATTTCAAATCATTTTCAAGTATCTTTTGAAACGCCTTATCTTTAAGCATATTTTCTTGCGAAAGTGCCATATCGGTTATAGCAGTTGTTTTCTTTTTACCCATTGTGCCACATACCATAAAAACAATAGGGCGTTCATTAATAAAACCACAATTCATTCGTTCATAATGATTAAGGCGGGCATAGGCAATTTTCTTGCGTATTCTGTTAAATACACAATAAGCAATAAATAACCAAAATATAAAAGGCACAAAAGTAAACATAACACTTAAATCACAACATAACTTATAGACTTGTCTATAAATGCTGACAAAATCAAAAGAAATAACAAAATAAAAGCAAAAGGCAATAAACTCAATACAAATCGTTATGATATTAAAATTGTATGACCAAATCAAAAACCATATTTTAACATACCAACTATCTTTAACAAAATACCAAAAATCGATTAACCAATTTTTAATAGGAACATAAGTTTTTCCAGATAACCATTTTACAAAGGTTAAGCATTTGCTATCTTTGTTATACTTATTATTTTGCTTTTTGAAATACATCTTAAAAGAAACAAATAAAATTAAAATTAAAGGTAAAACTATTAAAAGAGTATATTTAAAAATGTTTAAAACTAAATTTCCAATAAAGGAAAGATAGTTTAAAAAATTATCTAGTGAAGCAAAAGTTGTCCAATAACTAGACCAACCAACACTAAACTCTTCCCAAGTTTGTGGCATGTTCAAAATAGGCTCAAACTGAATAGAACTATAATTATTAACTGTTGGAATCACTGTTGTGTCTATTCCAATTAAACGACAAAAATAGTATAAAATACTATTCCAAATATCAACAAGACTTTCAACCAATCTAGTCCACGCATTAGGAAAAACAAAAATTGAACAACAAACAAAACCAATAGTTATTAAAATACAAATATAGTGTCTGTAATCTACCTTTCTAAAAAATTCCTTAACCTTTCTCATATTATTGTCCTATCGTATAGATAAAATAACCAAGCACAAATAAAATAACTATACCTAACAAAATTTTTAACAACAACTTAAATTTCTTCTTCATAAAAACCTACTTCATATCTTTTTCTATGATAGATTTAACTTTGTATAAATTTGACAAATCATTAAAACCCCAAATATCAAACAATTCACCATTATCTAAAACACATAAGATATAAACATTTTCTTCTAAATTTTTTCTAATACATAACTTAAATTTCTTTTTCATCACTTTGCTCATTTTGTTGCTTTATAAGTTCATTTTCTGCAAGTGCAATAAACCTATTTGCGTTTGATATTGCGTTCAAATGTCTATCTTTGCGTTTCTTTTCTTCTTCATATCTACGCATAATATATGGCGTTTCCTTTTCTAGTCTTTTTATGTTTTCTTTCGCCGATAAAATACATTGCTGTAAATCACCATAATAACTAAAACCCGTCTTTATTTTCTTATAACCAAAATTTCGCATAACCTTTATTTCCTTTTTTTTTAATTTTTTTTGCTTAAACTATTGACTTTTATGCTTTTATTGCATATAATACTTACATCAAGTGTTTAGTAGCAATACTTCGAACACGGTTCGCCGGAGAAAAATATAATTTTCGAAAGGCATAAGAGATAAGTTTTTACTTATCTCTTTTTTATTGCATAAATTTACCTATAAAGAAATTATGACGCTTTTTTATACGCTTACAACCAATATTTTTAATACTGGTCAGTTTAACATCTCTTATAGGAGTTTTATTTACACCGCTCCAACGACTAAAATTAGCATCATACTTAGGAATAGCATAAGTATTGCCACGCTTAACTTGTCTTAACTTTCTCAAATTAAATCGAGAATTCTCATCTTCCAAAGATGTAATCACATTAACATCACAAGTGCCATTATTGTTTATCTTGCGAATATAAACATAATGACCACCGTCTTTATTAATATTTAAAGCCCTATTATTGCAATAGCCTATTTTGTTTTTTATCTTCATTTTTTGTCCTTCTTTTTAAAAATTGATTTTATAAGCTTGAATGGGAAACAAATGACTTTCCATACAAAAGATAAAATTGCAGGTAAAAAAGGCCAAATTATTACAAGCAACACTATAAATAATAAGCAAGCAAAAATTATTGATAACAAATCTTGCAAAGGATTGCGCTGAACATTTGCAGGCGTATCACTAGAATTATACTTATTATTTATAACACCCAAATTATAAGTCACGCCGTTTGTTTCAAATTTCAACCTTAAAATTGTCATATCTCTTACACGAGTTCCAGTTTCATACTCTTTAAGTGCAACTGCACCGACACTATCTGCCCATTCTTGATATTCACTTTCATAAAAATTTAACACAAACTGTTTTTCCCTAATATTCTTTAATGCAGTAGATGTCAAATCTTTATCTTCTAAAAATTCGTCGACAGTTTGTATTCTGTTCCAAGTATATTTAGTTTGAAAAATTAATCCAACATCAACCTCTACTTCATCATCAGCATAATAAGTTTCGTTATGTGGTATTTCTTCGCCATACTCATACGTGGTAGTTGGTCCTATGCCTATTTCAACACCACCAGTTAAAATACCAGTATCAGTTGTTTTCTTATATGTTCGAGTTATATAAGATATTTGAATTTCATAAAGCCTATCAATTTCATAATTGGTAGAAAACGCAACAAAATGAGAGTCACATGCATTGCCAGTCCAATTTAAAGGAGTAGTATAACGAATAAAACTCAAATATTCGTCTGTAATATCAACAACAGCAGTTTCTTCACATGAATAAGAAACAACTCCATCAACTGTCACAGCAGTATACAACTTAGCAACTTCATAAGCAACTTCGGTTATTTCAGTATCATTTCCGGTATCTTCATCAATATCACCGTTCCACTTTCTAAAAATTGAAGATATATCATAATATCTTAAAGCGTCGTCTTTAACCACAAAATCTTCAACTTTATACTTATAAAGCGTTCCAGAAGAATTAAGTAAACTTAACTTATAATTCTTATAACTTAAATTTTCTTCTATTCCAGTAGAAATATTAATTGATGTTGCTGTTAAGTTTCCAATTTCGCCACTTGGCTGATATGCGTAAATAAACAACTCTTTATTTTCACTTTCAGCAATTTGAATGACTTGCAAAGAATAGTCTTTTTCTTTAAGGGGATAACTTTCAACATTAAAAGAACTATCACTCTGCAAATCTTCAAGAACTGTCGAATACTCTATACCATCAATTAAGATAGAAGCATAAGAGTTATAAGTTGGAACAGCAAAAATTGAAACTAAAACAGCAGATAAAATCAAAACAAAAAGAAGAAATATTTTGTTAATTTTAACTGCCATAATCTTATACACCTTTTAAACTAAAATTAAGATTTATACTATAATTTTCTGTTGCAACAACAAGTGAAAAATATGCTAGTCCACTATCAACAGCAGTAGGCGAATTAGTTATTGTTTGCCCAGCATAATAATCAGCAAGAACTTCGTTTAATTCTTTTGTTGCTTTAAATGTAAAATGATTATCATAAGTTTGTATATCAAAACTATCAGTAAAGACAGTTTCGCAACCATACTTATAACTATAAGCACCAACCATATATGTAAAAGAAGTTTCGTCATTAACATTTGGAACAACTGAAATTGTATAGTTGTTTTTGTCGGTGATTTTGTCTAAATTGCTAACTATTTCAAAATCGTATTCTTCATTAAGATTTATCTCAAAATTATCAACATTTTCAGTAATAATTTCTTCGTTGCATTTTAGATAAAAGTCACCGATACCAGTCTTAAAATCGTTTGTCAAAAACCAAACAAGACAAACAAAAACAAATATCAAAAAAAGAACTAAAACAAAGGAAACACCTTGAAAGAAACCTTTACTTTTTTCTTTTGCCATAATGCACCTACCTTATTCCCAGTAAGCAACTGTTTTAGTAATCAACTTATTCAAATCAAATTCATATTTTAAGTGATTATCACAATAAATATAAATACAATCATCTGTAATTTCATAAGAAGAAACTTTATAATTTGTAGAACGACAAATTTCAACTTCCATATCTGTATCGACATCATAATAATAAACATAACCATAAAAATCATGAATAAACAAATACTTATTGTCTTTTATTTTTACAGATTTATAATCACCATCAAAATTAAACTCAGATTTTTGCGTTGAAATACTACCATCGTCACCAAAAATTAACTTAAAGAAACCAACATTTGTATTTCCAATAAAGTAAGTATCATTAAAATAAACTATTGTTTTTAAATTACTACCCGAATAATGTTTTAGTGTAACAAGTGTATCAAAAGTAGACCCTTGTTCATTATAAACATATACATTATCAAAATTACTACTCATAACAAAAATTCTACCATTAGCACGAACAAAATAACCACTAGAATCTGTTATATCACCAATAGAAGACAAACTACTATCAGCATAAGACAAATATTTACAATAACTTGTAGAATAAGATCTATTATTAATTGAAACTTCATTACCAAACAAAATACCTGAACCTACATCAATCATTGAAGAAGGAACTGTTCCAGTAAGCAACTCAGTTACAGTAAAACTAGAAAGATCTACTTTACCAAGAATTCTAGACGAAGATTTTCTTAAATAAGCATAAAGGTAATTATCTTTAACCACAAAATTACCATTTGAACTATAAGCATAATACCCTTCTATCGTATTAAGTTCAAAAGTTTCTTTATTAACAAAATAAGAATCACGAGAAGAAGACGAAGAATTATCATAAACATAAGTAAACCAATAATAATCTCCAACATCAAACACATATTTAATATTAACTGACATAGTAGAATTTTCCAATTCAATTTCCTTAACAGAAATCTTTGTCATATTAAATATTTCTAATACATATTTTGTTACAGTAGAAGAAGAAACTTGTGCAGAATATGAACCTTTAAAAATCATATTATCATCTATCACACCCAAGAAAGTCAAACTATTAAAATCACGAGTCATAGCCGACATTACACTATCTAACGAAACAAAATCAGCAGAAATCAAATCTAATTCATAAATCTTATTATTGCTAAAAACAATATAAGCCTTATCACCATTAACAAAAGAAGAACTAACATAACTAGAATTTAAAAATTTAAACTCTTTTGTTTCTTCATTAAGCAAATAAGTTCCAACAGACGAACTATAAAATAAAGAGAAATTATCATTCAACTCAACCATATTAACAGAAACATAATTGAACTCATCAGGCAAATTATATTCTGTATAATCAACTTCTTGACTCACACTAGGTTTATTACCAATTTCAACATTTTTATTTTTTGAAACAAAAAATGTTGTAAGACCGCCAGCAAGAGCAAGCACAGCGAGAGAAACACCACCTATTGCTAAACCAGTTTTTAATTTATTATTCTTCGTTTTATTTTGAGTGCTTGAAGAACTATAAACACTTTTTTTCTTTTTGTTTTTCATAAATCACTCCCAATTTACAGATTTTAATTTTCTATTTAGATTAGATATAACTTTCTTTTTTGAAGAAAGTTGTTTGAGTTGCTCTTTTACTTCATCGTAAGTTTCAACAGTGCAAATTCCAGAACTTACACCAGAACTATCACAACCAGTTTCAATAAAGCAAGTATTGTCAGCGTTGCAAACTATTGAACATATTTTGCGAATAGGTATCAATGCCTTATTCTCACTGTCACTTAAAGTTATTTCAATAAAATTATTCATTTTACACCACCTACAAAAATAGGCATTTCCAAAATTTCATTTACTGAATAACCTTTTTTAAGCAACTCGTCAAACATTTTACGGACATCATTAAAAGACAAATTCTTCATAATACACCACCTTATCTTTTAACTTTCATAGTGTTAACGAGCATTTGTAAAAGTGCCTTATCACTATTTCGAGTAGGCTTAACACCAACAACATACTCAATTCCGTCAGTATCAACAGTTTTTACAGTGTATGTATCATAAACAGACTTTCTTCCAGTATTACTATCGACCATTTCTTCTTTACCGATAGTTAATTCTGCTTTATCTTGCACATCAAAGACTATATCAAGAGGCTCATACCCACCTTTATCTTTTGGAGCAAAATCAACACGAACATCACGACCGCGAACCTTACCTTTCAAAAAGTATGAATAATATTCCTTTCCGTCGTTTCCAGTAAACTTTTCTCTTTCAACAAATAACTTTGCCGTTTCCTTTTCTTCAACTTTTACATTTTCATTTACATTAACATTTTCTTTCTTTTCCATTTCCTTTAATTCCTTTTAATTTTTAAATTTTTTATTACCTAACTTTAACTACTAGGTGAGTGCAAAGAAAATTAACTTTGACTTACAGTTTTATTCAGTTCCAAATTAAACTCCATAAAAGTGATAACGATCAGTTTTTGAGTTATAAGTTCTAATATGTCCTACTCGATAACCTTTTCGTCTAAGAAGGCCACGACCATATTTTTGTGCAGTAGGGACATCTTCGAAATTCTTACCTTTACATCTTCCAGTCGGAGTAAAATAAACCAAACGAGCCTTCAATCGTGTTTTCGCCATTTTTCATCACCCCCTTTTACATAAAATTTTGTAAAAGTATATAAAATTGCCTAATAAAAAAGTCTTATACCTTACGACAATAAGTATAAGACCCAACATTTGAAAAGTCAAATAAATTTAAGCACTTTTTATAAAAAATATAAATTTTTTTAA